>NZ_JASNRB020000035.1:0-41692 GCF_030411975.2 Massilia orientalis
TGTGCCCGAAGGGTTTGAACCCGAACAAGGCCATCGGCAAGATCAAGGAATTGCTGGTACGCCGCGCGATCTAAACCGTCGTCCCCGCAAAGGCGCGGATCCATACTGACCCAGTTGGGACACTCAGTATGGGTTCCCGCCTGCGCGGTAACCACGGCTCCTATACTGCCTCTGCCTCGATCCTGCTCGCCGTCGCGGGCGATGTCGGCCGGATCGCTTCCGTCAGCTCGGTGAGCGCCGAGCCGCAGCCGAACACCAGTACGTCGCCCGGCTCGCAGCGCGCGAGGCCGGCGCGGATCGCCTCGTGCACGTCCAGCTCCACCTGCAGGTGATCCGTCTCGTACTTCCCGAGGCGCGCACCCTGCACGAGCAGCGCGGCCACCTCGCCGGCCGCGCGGCCCCGGTTCTCCGTCTCGTACACGACCAGCTCGTCGAAGCCGGCCGCGCACGTCTCGCCGATGGCGACGAGGTCTTCATCGCGGCGGTCGCCCGGCGCCGCGACGACGCCGACGAGGCGGCCCGGCGTCAGCGCGCGTGCCGTCTCCGCGAGCGCGGCATAGGCGGCCGTGTTGTGGGCGTAGTCGAAGATGACGGTCACACCGTCCACGTCGAACACGTTCGAGCGCAGCGGGTTGTGCTTCCAGTCGGAGACGAACGTGCGCAGGCCGGCCGCGATCTCGATATTGCCGAAGCCCGTCGCGCTGAGCGCGGCGGCGGCGGCCAGCGCGTTGGCGATGTTGTAGCGCGCCGCGCCTTTCATCGTGCAGGGCATCGTGCGCACGTCCAGCAGCGCCTCGTGGCGCGTGCCGTTCGCCAGCACGATCGTGTTGTCTTCCAGGTAGACGCCGCGACCGCCGTTCTCCAGGTGGCGCAGCAGGACAGGGTTGTCCGCGTCGAGCGAGAAGTACAGGATCTCCACGCCATGCGCGAGCTCGGACGACATCGCGACGCAATGGTCGTCTTCCGCGTTCAGCACGACGGCACGGCGCGCCCGCTCGGCGATCACGAACTTCACGCGCGCGAGCTCCTCGACCGTGTCGATGCCGTCGAGGCCCAGGTGGTCGGCCGACACGTTCAGCACGACGGCGACGTCGCAGCGGTCGAACGCGAGGCCGCGTTTCAGGATGCCGCCGCGCGCCGTCTCCAGCACGGCGAAGTCGACGTCGGGCGACGCGAGGACGGTGCGCGCCGAGCGGTACCCGGTGCAATCGCCTTTCACGATCCGTTCGCCGTCGATGTACACGCCTTCCGTCGTCGTCACGCCCGTGCGCAGGCCCGCGAGGCGCGTCACGTGCGCGATCAGGAGGCTGGTCGTCGTCTTGCCGTTGGTGCCCGTCACGGCGACGACCGGAATGCGGCCGTCGTCCTCGCCGAACAGCGCGTCGACGATGGCGGCGCCAGCGTCGCGCGGCGTCCCGCGGCTCGGGTACTGGTGCATGCGGATGCCCGGCGCCGCGTTGACTTCGATGATGCCGCCGTTCTGTTCGCGCAGCGGGCGGGCGATGTCCTGGCAGACGATGTCGATGCCTGCGACGTCCAGCCCGATCGTGCGCGCGGCGCGGATGCAGATGTCGCGGGTTTCTTCCGGCAGCAGGTCCGTCACGTCCTCCGCGGTGCCGCCGGTGGACAGGTTGGCGTTGCCGCGCAGGTCGACCACGCTGCCCTCCGCGGGGACCGAGTCCAGGTCATGGCCCTGGTTCGCCAGCACCTGCAGCGCGAGGTCGTCCAGCGGGATCTTCGTGAGGATGTTCGCATGGCCGTCGCCGCGCGCGGGGTTGCGGTTTTCGTTCTCGACCAGTTCGCGCACCGTCGACACGCCGTCCCCGGTCACGTGCGGCGGCCGGCGCCACGACGCGGCGGCCACCTTGCGGCCCGTGACGAGCACGCGATAGTCGCGGCCCTGCAGGAATTCCTCGACGATGACGTGGCGCCCGTATTTGCAGGCGAATTCGAACGCGCGCGCGATCTCGTCCTGGGTCGCGCAGTTGACCGTCACGCCCTTGCCCTGGTTCGCGTCCAGCGGCTTCACCGTCACCGGTCCCTTGATGCGGCGCGCCTCGCGCAGCGCCTGTTCGAGCGTGGTGACCGTGGAACCCGCCGGCACGGGGACGCCGGCCTGGTCGAGCAGCGTCTTGGTCAGCTGCTTGTCGCTGGCGATGCCGACGGCCACGTGGTTGGTCGCGCCCGTGATCGTCGCCTGCAGGCGCTTCTGGCGGCTGCCCCAGCCCAGCTGGAACAGGTTCGCTTCCTCGATCAGGCGCAGGCTCGGGATGCCGCGCCGGTGCGCGGCCGCCAGAACAGCCGCGGTGCTCGTGCCGATGGCGTGGCGGTGTGCGGTGTCGCGCAGGTCGTCCAGCGCGGCGTCCAGGTCGAACGGCACATGGCCCGCGCATGCATCGATCAGCGCGGCCGCCGTGCGCAGCGCCTGGCCCGCGACCTGTTCCACCGTGTAGCCGCAGACGACGCGACCCTGTCCCGGCCTGGCGGGATCGGTCTTCGTCATGCCGAAGGTGCCAGGCGCGCCGGCAAGGCGCTGCAATTCCATCACGACGGGTTCGAGCGCTTCGTGCGCGGCCTGGCAGTCCGACAGGCGCGCCGCCGCTTCGGCCGGCATCGCCGGCAGGAGGGCCAGCAGGCGCGCGCCGAGGCCGGCCGCGTTCTGCTGGCCGGCGAGGTCGATCACGGCCAGCAGGCAGGGCGTCGCGGCATACAGGCTCGGGCCGCGCAGGAAGCGTTGTTCTACGATGTTCATGAGATCGGATTCCGTTTCGTGATGTTTTCCAGGAACTCGAGCAGGGGCTGCGGGATGCGCGGTCCGTCGCCACGGCTTGCGTCGTCGCCGTCATTGCCGGGTAGTGCGTATTTGCTGCCGGCCGGCAGCAGGTGGAGGCGGACGTCGATCAGTTCCGGCGTCTCGTGATTGGCGATCTCCGCCACGTTCGTCGACATCGTCCGGCCGTCGACGATGGTGACGGCGCCTTGGCCCACCACTTCGATGCCGACGCCGCGCTCGACGACGAGGGCCGTGTCCTCGTCGATCCCGATCCCCTGCAAATACGGGTTCTGGGCGACGACGGACAACAGCCGCGACAGCCGCTGGCGTTCGGAGAAATGCTGGTCGATGACGACCTTGTGCAGGAAGCCGAGACCCGCACCGAGGCTCACGGAACCCTTTTCGGGATGCAGTTCCGCGCGGCCCTGCGCGAGCATGTGGCCGGACATGGCGGAGGCGCCGGCGCTCGTGCCGCCGATACAGGCGCCGCGCAGCTTGAGCGCGGCGTGCATCGCGGCGTCCAGCGCCGTGCCGCCGATGACCGCGAGCAGGCGTTTCTGGTCGCCGCCCGTCATGAAGATGCCGTCGGCGTCGGCGACGTCGCGGATATGCCTGTCGTCGTTCGCGTCATGGCGGCTCTGCAGGTGCATGTGCGAGTGGCGGGTGACGCCCAGGTCCGCGAACGCGCGGTCATACGTGTCCCACATGTTCACCGCGACGCTGCTCGCCGCCGTGATGACGACGATCTTCGCGCCCGGCCCGCCGGACAGCTCGACGAAGCGTTTCAGGATCGCCATGTCGTTCTGCTTGTCTTCGCCCCCGCCGATGATGACGAGGTGGCCATGGCTCTTGGCGACCTGATCCGCCTGTTCCGCCAGGGCGATGGCGTTCTTGTCCTGTGCGGTCATGGTTGGACGATCCTTGCGTGGGGCATGTCCTGGTTGCTGTGCGCAGCGGCTTCGGTGCGCGTCACGGCAATCAGGCCGACGGGCACCTTCGGATCGAACAGGTCGACGCCGCGCTGGAGGGCTTGTTCGAGCGGCATGCCGTCCTCGATCCAGCCGTACACCGTGCGCGCCAGCAGGTGGCGCACGATCTGTTCGCCGATGCCGGTGGCCGCGACGGCGCCCTCCGGGCCGGCATAGAAGCCGCTGCCGATGATCGGCGTGTCGCCCACGCGGCCGAGCAGCGACGGCGCCGAGCCGCCCGTGGACAGCGCGACGGCGAAGTGGCCGTCCGGTCCGCGCACGACGGCGCCGACGGTGTCGCATGCGGCGTGCGCGGGCAGGTCGAGCGGCGTCTGGTAATTCCAGAAGCGCAGGAAGGCTTTCGCTTCTTCCGAGATCCCGGGCATCGCGGGCACGCTGCCCGCCAGTTCGCGCACGACTTTCTCGTGCGCTTGGCGCTGGTGGTCGGAGATGGTGGTGTGCGTCGGGTGGCCGATGGCGGCGGCGAAGCGGGCGGCGCCGTCGCCGGCCAGCAGCCAGTGCGGTGTCTCGGCAACGGCCCGCGCCAGCAGCACGGGGTTCCTGACGCCCTGCACGCAGGCGACGGCGCCGAGGCGGCCGCGCGTGTCCATGATGGAGGCGTCCATCTCGACGGTCGCGCCGTCCAGGCACAGGACCGATCCGCTGCCGGCATTGAAGCGGCCGTCGTCTTCCATCGATACGACCGCCGCGATGGCGGCCTCGAGCGCGTCGGCGCTGATGGCCAGCTCCTCGACGGCCCGCTGCGCGGCGCGCTCGCAGCCGTCGTCGTACGCGCGCGGGCTGCCGGCGCCGCCGTGCACGACGATTGCATATCCTTGCGTAACGCTCATGTTGTTCTTCTCTCCTGGGAAACTTGCGCAATGGGCGCACCAACGCGGTGCGGCAAAGCAGATACCGCATTATGCAAAACATAAAAAAATAGAAACATCGGTCGCGTTGCCGTGTGGTTGTCGGACGCGGCTTACACGGATCAGCTCGACGAGAAAGCCGTCCGAAGGAGTGGGAATGCGGATATCCCAGCTTGCTTCGTTTCAGCCAGGAATGTCTTGACAACGTTGCGCTACCGCATCGCGGACACGCTGCGCAGCGCCTGGCGCAGTTCGCGCGCCACCTGGCGGCGCCGGGAATCGTCCACGAAGCGTCCAATCTCCACCTTGACCCCGCGCGATTCCAGCTGGATCAGCGTGCGGCGGCGTTCGTCCGGCACGACGACGCGGGTCCACAGGGGATCGAGCCGCACGAGTTCCCGGTGGTCGGCCTGGACGCAGGTGACGAGCAGGCCGGACTCGGACAGGGCGATGCGCTCGTGGTCCGTCGCGTGGCGCGCATAGACGAGGAGGGCGAGCCCCACGAGTGCCAGTTCGAGCAGGGAAAACGCGAGGACGAACCAGATGCCGTGGAGGAGAAAGCCGAGCGCGACGGCGAGCGAGCCGAGACACAGGACGGCATACGCGCGCGCGACCTGGCGCGGGGACAGGGAGCAATTGCGCCGCAATGTCCATTCGCGCGTCATGGACGCACTCCCGGGTTCACTTGACGAGCGGCGGCGTCTCGAACGTGTGGAAGGGCGCCGGGCTGGGGACGGTCCATTCGAGGCCTTCCGCGCCTTCCCACGGCTTCGGCGGCGCAGGCGCGCCGCCGCGGATGTTCGGAATCACGACCCGGAACAGCCAGTACACCTGCGACAGGCCGAACAGCAGGGCGCCGACGGACGTGATGGCATGGAAGTCCGTGAACTGGACGGGATGGTCGGCGTAGCGGCGCGGCATGCCCGCCAGCCCGAGGAAGTGCATCGGGAAAAAGGTCACGTTGACCCAGACGAGCGAATTCCAGAAGTGAAAAGGCCCCCGTCGTTCGTCGATCATGTGTCCGGTCCATTTCGGCGCCCAGTCGTAATAACCGGCGTCCAGGACGATAGCTACCCCGCCGCCAGCACGGAAAGAAAATGTGGAAAGTGCGCGACCACGTAGTAAGTATCCTGCACCTGGACGTCGATCGGCGCCACGGAGAGGATGAGGCCCGTGAAGCCGCCGATCGTGAACACCCAGATGAAGCCGACGGCGAACAGCATCGGACTTTCGAAACTGAGCGACCCCTTCCACATCGTGGCGACCCAGTTGAACACCTTCACGCCCGTTGGGACGGCGACCAGCATCGTCGCATACATGAAGAACAGCTGGCCCGTGACGGGCATGCCGGTCGTGAACATGTGGTGCGCCCACACGATGAACGAGATGATGGCGATGGCGGCGGTCGCATAGACCATCGACGCGTAGCCGAACAGGGGCTTGCGCGAAAACGCCGGAATGACCTGCGAGATGATGCCGAAGCGGGGCAGGATCATGATGTAGACCTCGGGGTGGCCGAAGAACCAGAAGATGTGCTGGTACATGACGGGATCTCCGGCGCCGGCCGCGTTGAAGAACGTCGTGCCGAAATGGCGGTCGGTGAGGATCATCGTGACGGCCGTCGCCAGCACCGGCATCACGGCGATCAGCAGGTAGGCGGTGATCAGCCACCTCCAGCAGAACATCGGCATCTTCATCAGCGACATGCCGGGCGCGCGCAGGTTCAGGATCGTCGTGATGATGTTGATGGCGCCCATGATGGACGACACGCCCATCATGTGCACGGCGAAGATCGTCATGTCCATCCCCGGGCCCATCTGGACTGACAGGGGCGGGTACATGGTCCACCCGGCCGCGTTGGCGCCGCCGGCGACGAAGAACGAGCCGACGAGCAGGATCGCGGCGGGCGGCAGCAGCCAGAACGAGAAATTGTTCATGCGGGCGAACGCCATGTCGGCCGCGCCGACCTGCAGCGGCACCATCCAGTTCGCGAAGCCGACGAAGGCGGGCATGATGGCGCCGAAGATCATCACGAGGCCGTGCATGGTGACGAACTGGTTGTACAGCTCCGGCTGGAAGAATTGCAGGCCGGGCTGGAACAGTTCCAGCCGGATCAGCAGGGCCAGCACGCCGCCGACCATGAACATGGTGACGGAGAACCACGGGTACAGCGTGCCGATGTCCTTGTGGTTCGTCGCGAACAGCCAGCGCCGCCACCCGTGCGGGTGCGCGTGCGCGCCGGAATGGCCGCCGGGGGCGTAATCGGAACTGCCTGCCGTCGTCGTCATGTCTGCTCCGTTGGCGTCGTGTGCATGAGACAAGCCGGGCCGGCGTTGGTTCCGCGGCCGGAATCTGGTAACATCTCGCCCCTTTCATCGAGAGACTTCCATGGCCAACGCTTGCGGCGTCGATTTCGGCACGTCCAATTCCACCGTCGGCTGGGTGCGGCCCGGCCAACCCACGCTGCTGCCCCTCGAGGACGGCAAGGCGACCCTGCCGTCCGTCGTGTTCTTCAACGCGGACGACGAGCAGGTGCGCTATGGCCGCGCCGCCCTGGCCGACTACCTGGAGGGCTATGACGGGCGCCTGATGCGGTCGCTGAAGAGCCTGCTGGGCACCAGCCTGATGGATGGCCAGACGGAAGTCGCGGGGCGCGCGTTGCCGTTCCGTCAACTGCTGGGGCATTTCATCGGCGAGGTCAAGCGCCGCGCCGAGCGCGAGGCGGGCCGCGGTTTCGACCGCGCCGTGTTCGGCCGCCCCGTGTACTTCGTCGACGACGATCCGGAGGCGGACCGCCTCGCCGAGGACACGCTCGCCGACATCGCCCGTTCCGTGGGCTTTGCCGAGATCGGCTTCCAGTACGAACCGATCGCGGCCGCGTTCGACTACGAATCCCGCATCGAACGCGAGGAGCTGGTGCTGATCGCCGACATCGGCGGCGGCACGTCCGACTTCTCGCTCGTGCGCCTGGGGCCGGCGCGCGCGAACCGCCTGGACCGCCGCGACGACATCCTCGCCACCGGCGGCGTGCACATCGGCGGCACGGACTTCGACAAATACCTGAGCCTCGCGTCCGTCATGCCGCTGCTGGGTCATGGCAGCACGCTGCTGTCGGGCGCCTCGGTGCCGTCGAGCTATTATTTCAACCTGGCGACGTGGCACACGATCAACCAGGCTTATACGCGCAAGAGCGTCGCGCAGCTCGCGGACCTCGTGCGCGATGCGGCCGAGCCGGACAAGCTCAAGCGCCTGCAGCGCCTCATCGACGACCGCGCCGGCCACTGGCTCGCGATGCGCGTGGAAGAAGCGAAGATCGGCCTGTCCGACACGCCGGAAGTGGCGCTCGACCTCGACCGCCTCGAACCGCCCGAACTGCTGCGCATCCACCGCGACCTGTTCACGGGCGCGATCGCCGGCATGATCGACAGCGTCGGCGCGACCGTGCAGCGCCTGCTGGACGAAGCGGGCATCGGGCCCGAGCGCGTCGATACCGTGTTCTTCACGGGCGGCTCCAGCGGCGTGGCGAGCCTGCGCGAGCGGATCGCCGCCATCGTCCCGGACGCGCGCCGCGTCGAGGGCGACCTGTTCGGCAGCATCGGCGCCGGACTGGCGATCGACGCCGCCCGCAAGTTTGGTTAACGCGATCTGGTTGAAGAAAGGAAGTACCGTGTTCGAACGTCCCATCGTCATGCTCGACTTCGAGACCACCGGCCTGTCGCCCGGCGCCGGCGACCGCATCACCGAGGTCGCGGCCCTGCGCATCGCGGACGGCCGGATCGTCGAGCGCTACGTCTCGCTGGTGAACTGCGGCGTGCGCGTGCCGTCGTTCATCACCCAGCTGACGGGCATCACGCAGGCGATGGTCGACGGCGCGCCGCCGGCCACCGAGGTCGTGCCCGCGCTCATCGACTTCATCGGCGACGACGTGCTGGCCGCGCACAATGCCAGCTTCGACGAAAAATTCCTCAAGGCCGAGGGCGCGCTGCTCGGACACGGTTGCCGGCATGCCGGGCTCGTGTGCTCGCTGAAGCTGTCGCGCCGCGTGTTCCCCGGCATGGCGAGCTACAAGCTGGGCCAGTTGTCGCGCGCGCTCGGCATCGTCTTCAAAGGCAACGCCCACCGGGCCGAGGCCGACGCCGAAGCGGCCGCCCAGCTGCTGCTGCATATCGGCCGCCACCTCGGCGACGCCTACGGGTTGGCGGGCGTCGATCCGGACCTGCTCGTCGCGCTGAACCGCGTGGCGGCGGCGAAGGTCGACGCGTTCATGGGCGTGTACGCGTCCGGGCGGCGCGCAACGGCCTGATCCGGCCTCTTATTTCCTGCACGCAGTAGGGCTTCGTCGCGTGGCACTGTCCCCGCCGGCCGAGCCGTCGCGCCGGCGTCGTTTTTGCCGTCGTCCATCCCCTCCACGTTGGCGCAAGTCAAATCCGTAATGCATCTCGTCATTACACTTTTTGCAATTCTTTGACCTCAACGCGAGTCCGTCAGGAGCTACCGCATGCACAGTCACGAGTCCCTCCCGCGCGCCGGCGCGCTCGCCTGGTTCGCCCGCGCCGCCGCGTGTGGCGATGCCTATGCGCAGTTCAACCTGGGCATGATGTACAAGGAAGGCGACGGTGCCCCGCAGGACGACGTCGCCGCCTGCCGGTGGCTGGAGCGGGCCGCGCGCCAGCGCCTCGCGTTCGCCCAGAACCACCTGGGCAGCATGTATTTCCTGGGGCGGGGCGTGGCGCAGTCCGACGACGAAGCGGCGTACTGGTTCGGCCTCGCCGCCGCCCAGGGCGACGCGTCGGCGCAGCAGAACCTGGGCGACCTGTACCGGGCCGGGCGGGGCGTCGTGCGCGATGCCGCCGAGGCGGTCGCCTGGTACTACAAGGCCGCCGAGCAGGACCTGCCCAGCGCCCAGCGGCTGCTCGGCACGTGCTACCGGGACGGCGAGGGCGTGGCGCGCAGCCTGCCGCTCGCGATGGCGTGGTTCCGCAAGGCCGCGCTGCTGGACGATGCCGAGGCCGCCGTCTTCCTCGGCCTGATGTACCGCGGCGGCGAGGGCGTGGCGCGCAGCGAGGCCGAGGCGCTGTACTGGTTCCGGCGTGCGGCCGCGCGCGGCCATGCGCCGGCGCAGCGCCTGCTGGGGCTCGCGTACCTGGTGGGGCATGGGTTGCCGTTCGACGCGCAGGGCGCGCGCGCCTGGCTCGAATGCGCCGCCGAGCAGGGCGACGCGGAAGCGCAGTTCAGCCTCGCCCAACTGCTGGGCGCGGCCGACGCGGAGGCGCTCGCGGGCGCGGGCGATGGGGCGCGCTGGAGCGGCCCCGCGCTGGCGTGGACGCTGGCCGCGGCCGAGCAGGGCCACGTGCTGGCCCAGGTGAACCTGGGCAACCGCTACACGTTCGGGCGCGGCGTTGCGCGCGATCCGGAGCAGGCCTTGTACTGGTACCGGCGCGCGGCCGAGCAGGGCGCCGCGAAGGCCCAGTTCACGCTCGGCGTGATGTACGCGAACGGCCAGGGCGTGCGCCGCGACGAGGCGCTGGCGGCGGCGTGGTACCGGCGCGCCGCCGAGCAGGGCGACGCGAGCGCCCAGAACAATCTCGGCGTCATGTATGCGAACGGCCAGGGCGTGGCGCAGGACGACGCGCAGGCCGTGCACTGGTACCGGCTGGCCGCCGAACAGGGCCACGCGCTGGCCCAGTACAACCTGGGCGGCATGTACAACAGCGGCCGCGGCGTCGCGCGCGATACCGTGCGCTCGTACATGTGGATGCTGCTGGCGGCCGACGCCGGCGACCCGGCCGCCGGCGCGAACAAGGCGATCGTCGCGCGCCGCCTGTCGGAGGAACAGATCGCGAGCGCGGACGACATGCGGCGCCGGTGGCAGAGTGCCCGGTCGTACGCGGGACCGGAGCGGCGTGCCGCGTGAGTCTCGTGGTGTTGTCGTCCTGACAGCTGAGGCGGGTTCTCGTGCTCAGCGGCATCCGCCGACAACCCATCGTCGCGCGGGCAAGCCGACGAGCAAGCAGATCGAGGAAGTGGCCGACCGTTGGGGCTTCCTGACGAAGGCGCTCGACGTGGAGGTGTCGCCCACCGCCGCGGGCGGCGCGGAGATATAAGCTTGCGTGATCCCTGCTGTCATCGCACGCAATATGACAGCGGGGAGTCATCACAAAAACGTATCGTGGTGATCGAAAAAGGAAATTGGATTGATATCTGCCGGCGGCGTACACTGGATTCATCACTGAACGAAATGATGAATGGAGTTGCCATGAACGCCACGACCACGATCCCGACCTCGACCCGCCTGACCGCTGAGAGCAAGCTCGGCCGTCTGTTCCGCGCATTCTGCCAGGAAGCCCGCCGCGCCATCGAAACCGTCGGCGCGTCGTATCGCCATACGCCGCCGCTGTAAGCGCGAGCCGCAGGTATTACGGGCGCCCAGGCGCCAGGAATGAACCCCGCCGTGTGCGGGGTTTTTTCATTTACCGGTGCACAACCACCAGCAAGGCCTTCGCCTCCGTCTTGCCGGCATTCCGGATGGCATGATTCTGGTCGGCCGGATAGCGCGCCGTCGCACCGTGCTTGATTTTTCGCTTCTCGGCCCCGACCTCCAATTCCACCGTCCCAGTTACCACGGTCAAATGCTCATTGGTACCAGGATCATGGGCCTGCGACGCCAGTTCGCCGCCCGGCTGCAACGTCAGTTCATACCATTCATACTTGCCGGCAAGGTCCATCGGTCCCAGGATGCGCAGCGAGTAGCCCGCGTGGCTGCCGGGCAAGGTGGGGATTTCGTGGGCGTCGACGACACGGATCAGGTCGACGGCGCGCACTTCGGACGATAGTAATTCGCCGATCTGCACGCCGAGCGCATTGGCCAGGCGCCACGTGATGGCGATGGTGGGGTTGGCCTTTTCGCGTTCGATCTGCGACAGCATCGATTTGGAGACGCCGGCGATGCGCGACAGGTCTTCCAGGGTCAGGCCGCGCGCGAGTCGCAGCCGCTGCAGGGTGGCGCCGACTTCCGGCGGAGCGCTGGTATTGTTGTTCATGGAGCTTGCTTGCCAAGTTCAATGGCTGGGAGTAATATTCAATATATTGAATTTCTGTTCGAAATATAGAACAAGTTCCATACATCGAACGAATCCACACTATACCATTCGCCAACCGACAAGGACGAGGAAACATGAGCGATCAAGCATTCTATAGCGGCCTCCAGCAGAAACTCGACACGCTCAAGACCGAAGGCCTGTTCAAGCCCGAACGCGTGCTCGCTTCGCGCCAGGGCGCCGAAGTGGTCGCCGAGGATGGCCGCACGCTGATCAATATGTGCGCCAACAACTACCTCGGCCTGTCGGGCGACCCGGAGACGCAGAAGGCGGCCGAAGCGGCGCTGCAGCGATACGGCTACGGCCTGTCGTCCGTGCGTTTCATCTGCGGCACGCAGACGGTGCACAAGGAACTGGAACGCAAGCTGTCGGAGTTCCTCGGCACGGAAGACACGATCCTGTACGCCGCCGCCTTCGACGCCAACGGCGGCGTGTTCGAGCCGCTGTTCGACGAGAACGACGCCATCATCTCGGATGCGCTGAACCACGCGTCGATCATCGACGGCGTCCGGCTGTGCAAGGCCGCGCGCTACCGCTATGCCAACAATGACATGGCCGACCTGGAACAGCAGCTGCAGGCCGCGACGGACGCGGGCAAGCGCCACAAGATCATCGTCACGGACGGCGTGTTCTCGATGGACGGCACGATTGCGCAACTCGACAGGATCGTGGCGCTGGCCGAACGATATGGCGCGCTGACGATGATCGACGAGTCGCACGCGTCCGGCTTCATGGGCAAGACGGGGCGCGGCACGCACGAGCACTGCGGCGTGATCGGCAAGATCGACATCATCACGGGCACCCTGGGCAAGGCGCTGGGCGGCGCGATGGGCGGTTTTACCTCGGGCCGCAAGGAAGTCATCGAGACCTTGCGCCAGAAATCGCGTCCGTACCTGTTCTCGAACACGCTGGCGCCGATGATCGCCGGCGCGTCGCTCGCGGTGCTGGACCGCATCGGCAAGTCGACCGAGCTGCGCGACCGCCTGCACGAGAACACCGCCTATTTCCGCCGCGAGATCGAACGCATCGGCTTCACCATCAAGCCGGGCACGCACCCGGTGGTGCCGGTGATGCTGTTCGACGCACCCGTCGCGCAGAAATTCGCGGCCCGCATGTTCGAACTGGGCGTGCTGCTGTCGGGCTTCTTCTACCCGGTGGTGCCGATGGGGCAGGCGCGCGTGCGCGTGCAGCTGTCGGCCGCGCATACCCGCGAACAGCTGGACAAGGTGCTGGGCGCCTTCGAGCAGGCCGGCCGCGAACTGGGCATCCTCAAGGCCGCCTGACCGCGGCCGCTGGACCATCGATCGACCGGATGCGCCGCCCACGAAGCGAAGCGCCGGGAACCGGCTCACGAAGCCGCACAAAGAGCAAGGGAAACAAGCATGGAACGCATCCTCATCATCGGCGCCAACGGCCAGATCGGCAGTGAACTGGTGACCGCCCTCGCGCAGCAGCACGGCGCGGCCAACGTGATCGCGGCGGACATCGGCACCGACAATATCTACGGCGCCGCGCGCTACGTCCGCGTCGACGTGCTCGACAAGGACGCGGTGGCGCGCCTGATCGCCGACGACGACATCACCCAGGTGTACCAGCTGGCGGCGCTGCTGTCGGCCACGGGCGAAAAGGCGCCGTTGAAGGCGTGGACGCTGAACATGGACGGCCTGCTGAACATCCTCGAGATCGCGCGCGAACGGGGCGAAGCCGGCAAGCCGCTGAAGGTCTTCTGGCCGTCCTCGATCGCCGCGTTCGGCCCGAACACGCCGAGTGTATCCACGCCGCAGTACACGATCATGGACCCGACGTCGATCTACGGCATCAGCAAGCTGGCCGGCGAGCGCCTGTGCGAGTACTACCATGCGAAGTACGGCGTGGACGTGCGCAGCATCCGCTACCCCGGCATCATCAGCTACAAGTCGCCCCCGGGCGGCGGCACGACGGACTACGCGATCGCGATCTTCCACGCGGCGCTGCGCGGCGAGACGTATGAATGCTTCCTCGGCCCGGAAACGACGCTGCCGATGATCTACATGCCGGACGCGATCCGCGCCACCATCGAGCTGATGGACGCGCCGGCGGAGCAGGTCGTCATCCGTTCCTCGTACAACGTGGCCGGCGTGTCGTTCAACCCGCGCGAACTGGCCGCCGCGATCCAGAAAAAACTGCCGGCGTTCCGTATCGCATACCAGCCGGACAGCCGCCAGCAGATCGCCGATTCCTGGCCGAAGAGCCTCGACGACAGCCGCGCGGCCGCGGACTGGGGCTGGAAGGCGCGCGTCAAGGTCGACGAGATGGTCGAGGACATGCTGGCCAATGTCGATGTCGGGATGAGCAAGGCGGCTTGAGTACACTATGCGCATGTGTGGATTCACCATAAGTGGACAACATATGCACCGTCATTCCCGCGAAGGCGGGAATCCGAGCTGAGCTGGCATTGCCGATTCAGCATGGATTCCCGCTTCCGCGGGAATGACGCTTTTTGAGGGCGGCGTCCACGAGACGTTTCAACAGCCCGCTACACAACAAGGAGACAGCTCATGGACATGAGTGTATTTGACCTGTTCAAGGTCGGCATCGGGCCTTCCAGCTCGCACACCGTCGGCCCGATGGTGGCCGCGCGCCGCTTCCTCACCGAATGCGGGCCGCTGGATGACGCGGTCGGCGTCGAAGCGCATCTGTACGGCTCACTGGCGCTGACGGGCATCGGCCACGCCACCGACAAGGCCGTGATCCTCGGCCTGATGGGCGAGACGCCGCAGGACGTCGAGCCGGACGCGGTCGAGGACAAGCTCGCGGAAGCGGAACTGGACGGCGTGCTGAACCTGCTCGGCACGCAGCCTGTGCCGTTCACCCGCGCCACGGGCCTCGTGTGGCACAAGCAGTCCACGCTGCCGGACCACCCGAACGGCATGCGCTTCGTCCTGAAGCTGGCGGACGGCAGCGTCATCGAACGCATCTATTATTCGGTCGGCGGCGGCTTCATCACGGCGCCGGGCGAAACGCAGGCGGCGCGCGAGACGGTCGCGGTGCCGTTCCCGTTTTCGACGATGCGCGAGCTGCTGGAGCAGGGTAGCCGCGACGGCCTGACGATCCCCGCCATGCTGCGCGCGAACGAGTGCGCGCGCATGACGAACGACGCGCTGGATGCGGGCCTGGACCGCATCTGGGCAGTGATGCGCGGCTGCATCGAACGCGGCCTCGTCATGGAAGGCGAGTTGCCGGGTGGCCTGAACGTCAAGCGCCGCGCGGCGAAGCTGTGGCGCCAGGAGCGGGCGGCGCGCAACGCGACGAACCACCTGCCGCACGACGCCGTCAACCAGGTCAGCCTGTACGCGATGGCCGTCAACGAAGAGAACGCGGCCGGCGGCCGGGTCGTGACGGCGCCGACGAACGGCGCGGCCGGCATCATCCCGGCCGTGCTGCGCTACTACGCCGAGGATTGCCGTCCGAGCGATGCGCGCCGCGGCATCCACGACTTCCTGCTGACGGCGGCCGCGATCGGCATGCTGTGCAAGAAGAACGCGTCCATCTCCGGCGCCGAGATCGGTTGTCAGGGCGAGGTCGGCGTCGCGTGCGCGATGGCGGCGGCGGGACTCGTCGCGGCGCTGGGCGGCACCAACGGCCAGATCGAAAACGCGGCCGAGATCGGTATCGAACACCATCTGGGCATGACCTGCGACCCGATCGGCGGCCTCGTGCAGATCCCGTGCATCGAGCGCAACGGCATGGGCGCGATCAAGGCCATCACGGCGGCGTCGCTGGCGATGAAAGGCGACGGGACGCACTTCGTCAGCCTGGACGACGTCATCGAGACGATGCGCCAGACGGGATTCGACATGCAGGCCAAGTACAAGGAGACGTCGCTGGGCGGCCTGGCGATCCACGTGGTGACGGTGAATCACGCCGCGTGCTGATGCAAACGGTGGGCTTTCACGCCCGCCGCATTGCAGTGCATCATTTTCCAACGAAATAACAAAACAATATTCGGTAAAAAGACAATATTGCTCGTCCGGACTATAATAAATATCCAACGCCAGCCAACCCCGATCTTTTCTATCGTATGCAATATGTGTCCACCCGCGCAACGAGCGCGTCCGCTGCACGTAATCCCCAACAATTTTCCGACATCCTGCTGGGCGGCCTGGCGCCGGACGGCGGGCTGTATCTGCCCGAACAGTACCCGCAGGTCACCAGCGCCGAACTCGACGCCTGGCGCAAGCTGTCCTACGCGGAACTCGCGTACGAGATCCTGCGCAAGTTCGCGACCGACATTCCGGATGCGGACCTGAAGGCCCTCACGGCGAAGACGTACACCCCGGAGGTCTACAAGAACGCCCGCGCCGACGAGTCCGCCAGCCAGATCACGCCGCTGCGCGTGCTGGAACAGTCGCCGGAACGCACGCTGATCCTGCAAGGCCTGTCGAACGGCCCGACCCTGGCCTTCAAGGACATGGCGATGCAGCTGCTGGGCAATCTGTTCGAATATGCGCTGGCGAAGAATGGCGACGAGCTGAACATCTTCGGCGCCACGTCCGGCGACACGGGCAGCGCGGCCGAATACGCGATGCGCGGCAAGCGCGGCATCCGCGTGTTCATGCTGTCGCCGCACAAGAAGATGAGCGCGTTCCAGACCGCGCAGATGTTCAGCCTGCAGGACCCGAACATCCACAACATCGCCGTCGAAGGCGTGTTCGACGATTGCCAGGACATGGTCAAGGCCGTGTCGAACGACCTCGAATTCAAGGTCCGCCAGAAGATCGGCACCGTGAATTCGATCAACTGGGCGCGCGTCGTGGCGCAGGTCGTGTACTACTTCCGCGGCTACCTGAGCGCGACGACGTCGAACGACCAGAAAGTGTCGTTCACAGTCCCGTCGGGTAATTTCGGCAATATCTGCGCCGGCCACATCGCGCGCATGATGGGCCTGCCGATCGCGAAGCTGGTCGTCGCGACGAACGAGAACAACGTGCTGGACGAATTCTTCCGCACGGGCGTGTACCGCGTGCGTAAATCGTCCGAAACGTACCACACGTCGAGCCCCTCGATGGACATCTCGAAGGCATCGAACTTCGAGCGCTTCGTGTACGACCTCGTCGGCCGCGACGCCGACCGCACGCACGCGCTGTTCCGCAAGGTCGACACGCACGGCGGCTTCGACCTGTCCGGCGCGCCGGGCAGCGACGGCGACGAATTCAAGCTGGTCGCGAACTATGGGTTCCAGTCGGGCTGCTCGACGCACGAAGACCGCCTCGCGACGATCCGCGACGTGTTCGACGACTACGGCATCACCATCGACACGCACACGGCCGACGGCATCAAGGTCGCGCGCGAACACGTCGAACCGGGCGTGCCGATGATCGTGCTGGAGACGGCGCTCGCCGCCAAGTTCAACGAGACGATCCTGGAAGCGCTGGGCACCGATGCCGCCCGTCCGGCCGGCTTCGAGGACATCGAAACGCTGCCGCAGCGCTTCGTCGTCATGCAGCCGAACGTCGCCGAGATGAAGCAATTCATCGCGGCGCATACGGGGCTCGCCAAGTGAACCAGCCTGCGCGCAGGCCCCTGATGCCGGTGCGCGAGGCGCTGGACTTCCTGCTGGCGGCGGCGCGTGCCGTCGACGGCGTCGAGGACGTCGACACGCTTGCCGCCAACGGCCGCGTGCTCGCCTGCGACCAGGTGTCGGGCTTGAACGTGCCGTCCGCGGACAACACGCAGATGGATGGCTATGCCGTGCGCGCGGCCGATTGCGCAAGCGGATCGGCCACGTTGCGCATCGCCCAGCGCATCCCGGCCGGCACCGTCGGCCAGCCGCTGGAACCGGGCACCGCCGCGCGCATCTTCACGGGCGCGCTGATTCCGGAGGGCGCGGATGCCGTCGTGATGCAGGAACAGTGCGAAGCGAACGGCGACCAGGTCACCATCAAGCACGTGCCGCAATCGGGCGAGTGGATCCGCCGCGCCGGCGAGGACATCGTCGCCGGTGCCGTGATCCTGCCGGCCGGTACGCGGCTGCGCAGCCAGGAGCTGGGACTGGCTGCCTCCGTCGGCCTCGCGCGCCTGCCCGTGCGCCGGCGCGTGCGCGTGGCCGTGTTCTTCACGGGCGACGAGCTGGCGATGCCGGGCGAGCCGCTGGCGCCGGGCGCCATCTACAACTCGAACCGTTTTACCTTGCGCGGCCTCCTCGAAAACCTCGGTTGCGAGATCAGCGACTACGGCATCGTGCCCGATTCGCTGCAGGCCACGCGCGACACCTTGCGTGCCGCGGCCGCAGAGCACGACCTGATCATCACGTCGGGCGGCGTCTCCGTCGGCGAGGAAGATCACATCAAGCCGGCCGTGGAAGCGGAAGGGCGCCTGAACATGTGGCAAATCGCCGTCAAGCCGGGCAAGCCGCTGGCGTTCGGCGAAGTGCATCGTGAAGGGGCGGGCTCCGCGTTCTTCCTGGGCCTCCCGGGCAATCCGGTGTCGAGCTTCATCACGTTCCTGCTGTTCGTGCGGCCGTTCCTGCTGCGCCTGCAGGGCGTCACGGGCGCCATGGCACCGAAGGCGATTCCGCTGCGCGCGGATTTCGACTGGACGAAGCCGGACCGCCGCAACGAATTCCTGCGTGCCCGCGTCAACGACGCCGGCGGGCTGGATCTGTTCCCGAACCAGGGCTCCGGCGTGCTGACGTCGACGGTATGGGCCGACGGCCTGATCGACAATCCGCCGGGCCAGGCGATCGCGAAGGGCGACATCGTGCGCTTCATTCCGTTCGCGTCGCTGCAGTACTGAGAGATGTCATGAAAATCAATCTGCGATTCTTTGCCAGCGTGCGTGAAGCGCTGGGCACGTCGGGCGAGTCGGTGGACCTGCCTGCGGACGTGGCGACCGTGGGCGCCGTGCGTGATTTCCTGATTGCGCGCGGCGGCGTGTGGGCCGAAGCCCTCGCGCACGAGCGGGCGCTGCGCATGGCGTTCAACCATGTGATGTGCGAAGCGGGGACGCCGGTGCAGGAGGGCGGGGAAGTGGCGTTCTTCCCGCCAGTCACCGGCGGATAATGCACGTCGTTCCCGCGAAGGCGGGAATCCATTCACAGCTTCCGAAGCCGCAAACACGTATCACTGGTACTGCTGTCGGGGGCTCAGTATGGGTCCCCGCGTTCGCGGGGACGACGGTGGATTAGACGATCGTCTTCTCCGCCAGCGCCAGCAGCTTCGCGCAATTCGCATTGCGCTCCCCATAGTCGCGCCACGCCGTCGCGCGTGCGAGCTCCTGCCATTTGCGCAGCGAGTCCTGGTTCAGGTCGACCGTGCGCCCGCCGGCACCCTGGAACAGCGCGGCCACGGCCGCATCGTCCTGCTGGGCCGATTTGCGCGCGAACGCTTCCAGGTCGGCACCTACCGCCAGCAGCACGGCCTGCTGGTCCTTCGGCAGGCGCTCGAAGGCGGCGCGCGACATCAGCAGCGGTTCCAGCATGAACCAGTAAGTGCCGCCGCGCGCGGTCGTCACGGATTTGCTCACTTCGTCGAGGCGGAATGAGATCAGCGACGACGACGACGTCATGGCCGCGTCGAGCTGGCCCTTTTCCATCGCGCCCTTGATGTCGTTCGACGGCAGCGTGACGACCGTGGCGCCGGCTTCCTTCAGGATCATGTCCATTTCCGGCGAGCCGCCGCGCACCTTCAGGCCGGCCGCGTCTTCCGGATCGACGATCGGCTTGCCGCGCGACGCCATGCCGCCGGCCTGCCAGATCCAGCTCAGCATGATCAGGCCCTTGTCGGCCAGCACGCGATTGAATTCCTTGCCGATCTCTTCGTTCTTCCACGCATAGCCCTGTTCGTACGAGGTGACGAGGCCGGGCATCAGGCCGATGTTCACTTCGGGCAGGTCGGCGCCGGCGTACGACAGCGGCACCAGCGAGATGTCCAGCGCGCCCTTGGCCAGGGCGGGGATCTGCGCATCGCTCTTCATCAGGGTGGAGCGGGGGTAGATCGAGAATTTGACTTTGCCTTTGGTCCGCCGCTCCGTCTCGGCCGCGAACATGCGGCACAGGCGGTCACGGAAATCACCTTCGGCGACACTGCCGCCGGGGAATTGATGGGAAATCTTGAGGTTCGTGGGCTGGGCCCATGCAGCGTGCAACAAGAGCGGACTGGCCGCAATTCCAACCAGCATTGTCCTACGGGTGATAACCGACATACACATCCTCCAAGATGATATTGCGGACTACCGGACGAATCGTGGACGCCTCTTGACGACCGCCATGGGCGTACATCGTTCGAGCTTTTTACATTTTTTGTAGCCTATAAGAATAGGCTCAGCAGTGGCCTTGTCAAGAAAATATTGCGCTGAAAAACCATGCAGCGCAGCATAAACACAGGCTGCACAAGGGCGCCGTCAAGGGCGCAGTATCGCGCCGCAGAGTCGAGGAGGTTTGCGCTGGATCTGAAGTGCGGCGTGCTGCGGCGCCGCGAATGTGACATCCGTCGCCAGGCGGTCGGCGGCGTTTTTTGACAGATCATGCAGGGTGGGACATGCGCCCTGCATGACCGGGGGAGAATCAGCGTGCGGGGAACGGATACGTGGCCGGGCTCACATTGCCGTCCTTGTCGACGGCCTGCACGCCGAACAGCAGGTTGTCCTTGGACAGGTCGACGCGGTACGTCGTCACGTTGCCGACGAATTTCGATCCCTGCCACTGCGCTGCCGTCGTGTCGCGCCATACGATGCGGTAGCCGGCCAGGTCGGGCTCCGCGTTCGCCTTCCACACGAGGTCCGTGCCGTTGTCGAGGTTCGCCGTCTTCACCTTGACGTCCTGTGGCGCGGCCGGCGCCAGCGCCAGTGACGCGAGCGCCGCCGCGTTGACGCGCGCGACCTGGGCCACGTAGTCCGGATCGACGTACTCGACGAGGTCGCCGATCTTCTTGCCGTTCTCCGTGCGCAGGTCCTGGTGCTGGTGGTTGAAGTCCTCGTGCGGTTCCGTGAAGCGCACGGCCGCGTAGCCGGCGTCGAGGAACGGGCTGTGGTCGCCGCCGCGCAGGTAGCGGTCGCGCCGGTAGATGATGTTCACCTTGAAGTTCGGGACGTAGCGCTCGCCCGTTTCCTTCACGTGGCGCGCGAGCTGGCGCGTGATCGAGTCGTTCTCGCCGCCCGTCTGGAGCAGAGTGCGCAGCGCCGGCGTCGTCTCCTTCACGGGCGGGACGCCTTCCGCGAACAGGCGGACTTCCGCGTTATCCAGTTTGCCGTTCTCGTCGTGCGAGCTGCCGATGATGTCGTTGTTCAGCATGCCCGCGATGTTCATGCCGGCCGCTTTCGCCTTCGCCGCGTAGTCCCCGGAGCCGTACAGGCCTTGCTCTTCCGCCGCGACGGTCATGAACACGAGCGAGGCGTCGAACTTGTGGCGCGACATCACGCACGCCATCTCGATGACGGCCGCGGTGCCCGAGGCGTCGTCGTTGGCGCCAGGCGCGTCGGCCGTGGCATTCATCACGTCCGTCACGCGCGAATCGTAATGGCCGCTGACGACGTAGTAGCGGTCCTTCGACGCCGGCTGCGTGCCGGGCAGCGTGGCCACCACGTTGACGATCTCGGTCGGGCGCGTGATGCGGTTGGCGACGGGGTGGACGTGGCTCTGGAACTGCACGTCCAGCTTGCCGGCGCCGCAGCGTTCCAGCTCGGCCCTGATCCAGCGCCGGGCGGCGCCGATGCCGCGCGTGTCGGACGCCGTGTCGGACATCGTGTGGCGCGTGCCGAAGCTCACGAGTTTTTCGACGTAGGCGTGGATGCGCTGCGGCGAGATCTCGCGCACGATGGTGTCGACGTCGGCCTGGCGCGCGGGCAGCGTGGCGTCCGTGAGCGGCGCGGCGTGGGCGCCGGCGCCGAGCAGCAGCAGGATGGGGAGGGCGGTCTTGTGAACGGGATGCATGGGACTCCTTGGCCGGTTGGGCTTTTTGTATGGTGGGGCGACGTGCGGATGCGCGGGCGTCACCGCCATGCACTGTACCCGACGGCGGCAAACCGGGAAATCTTTACAGCGTCAGGTCTTGGACCAGCGCCGCAGGATGGCGAGGATGACGAGGGCGAACAAGGTCGACAGCAGCGCCGTCGCTTCGCGGCCCATGCCCGCCGCGACGCCGAGGGCGGCCGTCAGCCAGATGCTGGCCGCCGTCGTGAGGCCGCGTACGTCGTTGCGGTCGCGCTGCTTGAGGATCGCGCCGGCGCCGAGGAAGCCGATGCCGGCCGTGACACCCTGCAGCACGCGCGACAGGTCTTCCATCTTCATGCCCGCCTGCAGCGGGATCAGGACGAACAGCGCGGAGCCGAGCGACACGAGCATGTGCGTGCGCAGGCCCGCGGGCGCGCCGACGGATTCGCGCTCCCAGCCCAGCACCCCGCCGAGCACCACCGCCACCAGCAGGCGCACGACGATGCGCACGATGCTCGCGCCGTCGCCGATGTCGGTGAATTCCTCGCGTACCGTGCCCCACACATCGTCCCAGCTCATGTCATCTCCTTCCTGCCGTCTCCTCGATGGCGATGACGATCATGATGCCAGCGCAGCCCTTACGGCGGCGCACGCGCTTACAGCGTATCGAGGAAGGTGCGGATCGCGGCGGTGACGGCCTGCGGCTGGTCGACCATCGCGAAGTGGCGCGACGGCGCGACGGTCACCACCTGCAGTTTCGGCGTGCCTTCCATCAGCGCGCGGTAGTAGTCGGCCTTGGCTGCGGGTGTGAGCCCCTGCTGGCTGCTGTCCAGGTCCAGGTAGGGCACGATCGCCAGCACCGGCGCCTGGATCGCCTTGAGGCCGGGGCGCAGGTCCACGGTCACGACGTCGGCGGCCCATGCGCCAACGGATGCCGGATCGCTGCGCGCCGTCAGCTGGGCCAGCGCGTCGGCCCTGGCCATGTCCATCACGCCGATCGTGCGCATATAACCCTGCTGCTGCTGCGCGAACCGCTCCGGCGGCTGGTTGCCGACCTGGGCGCGCATGCGCTCGGCGAATTGGGCGCGCTGCGGCGGCGTCATGTCTTCCGCGCCGGGCATCACGGGCAGGCCGTCGATGCTGACGATGCCGCCGACCAGCGCCGGCTTGTCCTCGCCCACCGCGAGCGCGAGGATGCCGCCCAGGCTGTGGCCCACGATGACGGGCTTGTCGAGCCGGCGGCTCGCGATCAGCTCCTCGACGGCGGCGCGCGCGGCCGCGAACGGCGCGGGGCCGGCCGGCGGGCGGCCGTCGAAGCCGGGCAAGGTCAGGACGTAGACGGCGTGGTCGGGCGCGAAGGCGCGGATCGTGTCCTGCCACACCCAGCTGCCGCTCGCCAGCCCCGGGATCAGGACCAGCGGCCGTCCCTTGCCACCGTGTCGCTCGACCAATACGCCACCCACTTCGAAGCGCTCGGCCGGCGCGATGGTGGCGGCGTAGCGGTTGGTCGCCGGCGCGGCGTCGGCGGCGCGGCTGTGATGGGCGGTGCTCATGCACAGCGTGACGACGATGGCGGCGAACAGTGTCTTGTTGCGTACGAGGTTCATGCGGTCTCCTGGTCGGGGAAGAAGATGGTTTCGATCGGTTGTTCGAACAGCCTGGCCAGCGCGAAGGCCAGCGGCAGGCTCGGGTCGTAGCGGCCCGTCTCGATGGCGATGACGGTCTGGCGCGAGACGTCCAGCAGCTCGGCCAGGTGCGCCTGGCTCCAGCCGCGCGCCGCGCGCAGGTCGCGGATGGCGTTCTTCATGATTCGACGGCGCGGCGGGCGCGCAGCGACAGTATGGTGCTCGCGACACCCCAGCTGACGCCCATCACCATCCACACGCTGAACATCGACAGCTTCGGGAAGCCCGCCGTCTCGAGGAAGCCGTAGCTGAACGTGACCGCGCCGGTGATCCCGAACGCGAGCGCCAGGCTTTCCAGGAGACGCATGCGCTGGTATTCGTCGATGCGGGCCACGTGGCGGGCGATGGCGCGGATCATCAGGCAGAAACCGATCATCGGCGACAGCAAGGCGGCAGTGCGCAGCGCCCCGTCGTCCAGCGGGCGGCCGTACCGGATCGACGCGAGCAGCAGTACGACATACACGGCGATGGCCGTCAACAATTCGCTGCGGTAGGCCCGGCCGACACGCTTCTCATGCATCACACACCTCCTCATGTAAAGTATGCTTTACATCGTAGGTCGCGTGCAAGGCGATGTCAAGCTTCCTTTACATCCTTTTTTGGCGCCCGTTCGACTACAATGCTCGCCTCCGCGTTTTCTCGTTTCCCTCCCGCGACCGCCATGTCCCAGCCAATCGAAACCCGTCCCCATCGCGCCATCGTCATCGGCGGCGGCCCCGCCGGCCTGATGGCGGCCGAGGTGCTGTCCGCGGGCGGCGTCGGCGTCGACGTGTACGATGCCATGCCGTCCGTCGGCCGCAAGTTCCTCCTGGCCGGCAAGGGCGGCATGAACATCACGCATGCGGAACCCCATGACGCGTTCGTCGGCCGCTACGGCGCCCGCGCCGATGCGGTGAAGCCGTGGGTCGAAGCGTTCCCCCCGGCGCAGCTGCGCGAATGGATCCACGGCCTGGGCGTCGATACGTTCGTGGGGACGTCGGGCCGCGTATTCCCGACCGACATGAAGGCCGCGCCGCTGCTGCGCGCGTGGCTGCACCGGCTGCGCGAGGCGGGCGTCGTGTTCCACATGCGCCACCGCTGGACCGGCTGGCGCGACGGCGCCCTCGTATTCGATACGCCCGACGCAGAAACGACCGTGGAGACGGCGGGCGCCGCGACCGTGCTGGCCCTTGGCGGCGCGAGCTGGGCGCGGCTCGGGTCCGACGGCGCGTGGGTGCCGTTGCTGGCCGCGCGCGGCGTGGACGTGGCGCCCCTCGTGCCGGCCAATTGCGGCTTCGACGCCGACTGGTCGGATCACTTCGCGGCGCGTCACGCCGGCGCGCCGCTGACGACGGTCGCGCTGGCGCTGGCCGGCGGCCCGTTCCGCAAGGGCCAGTTCGTCGTGACCGCGACCGGCATCGAGGGCAGCCTCGTGTACGCGCTGTCGGCGGGCATCCGCGACCGCATCGCGCAGGACGGCCAGGCGACCGTGCTGCTGGACCTGTTGCCCGACCATGATCCGCAGCGCGTGCTGGACGAAGTGATGCGCCCGCGCGGCACGCGCTCGATGTCCAGCCATCTGCAGAGCCGCCTGGGCATCAAGGGCGTGAAATCGGGGCTGCTGCACGAATGCCTGGGCAAGGCCGACTACGCGGACCCCGTGAAGCTGGCGCGGGCGCTGAAGGCGTTGCCGCTCGTGCTGAAACGTCCGCGCCCGATCATTGAAGCGATCAGCAGCGCGGGCGGCGTGCGCTTCGAGGCCCTCGACGGCGCCATGCTGCGCGGCCTGCCGGGCGTGTTCGTGGCGGGCGAGATGGTCGACTGGGAAGCGCCGACGGGCGGCTACCTGTTGACGGCCTGCTTCGGCAGCGGCCGCGCGGCGGGACGCGCGGCGCTGGACTGGCTGCTCAATCGCGCTTGTCGTCGAAGCTGACCGTCGCGCTGCCGTTGCGGCTGACGGAGCGCTCGTCCGGATTGCCGAAGACGCGCGCCTCGCCGCTGCCGGTGAGGTCCGCATGCAGGCGCTTGCGGGCATACACCGCGCTGTCGCCGGAACCTTCCTGCGCGAGGTCGACCTCGTCGGCGCGCAGGTGGCGCGCATCCAGGTCGCCGGACCCGCGCAACTCCGCATGCAGCGCGCGCGTCGAGCCGACGAGCGTGAGGCGGCCGCTGCCGATGACGGCGGCATCCACCGTGTCGCTCGTGCCGCCCGTCAGCTCCATGTCGCCGCTGCCGTGGATCGCGGCCATGATCTCGCGGTAGCGGCCGTTGAAGCGCATGCTGCCGGAACCATCGAGCGCGACGTCGAGGTGGTCGCCGGCGAAGCCGCTGACGGTGTGCTCGCCGCTGCCGTTGATGCTGAGGGATTCCAGCGCCGGCAAGGTGACCGTCACTTCGATCGGGGTCCGGTGGCGCAGCAGGATGCCGCGCGGGCCGATGTGCAGCATGTCGCCGTCGACGGTCGTGTCGATGTTGGCCAGCAGGCGCTGCTCGCCCCGGACTTCCAGCGCCGGCGTCGGGCCCTGGCGCAGGGTGAGATTGACGGGGCCGGACAGGTCGACCTTGGCAACCGGCTGGGCGAGCGTGCGGTGTTCGGTGGTGAGCAGGCGGCCGCCCGGGTTCGACGGGCCGTTCGTGCCGTGGGCGCGCAGCATGCTGTACGAGACGCCGATCAGCAGGAAGGCGATGAGGAGCAGGGTGAAGCCGACTTTGAGTAGCGCGCGCATGGTGGGTCAGCTCCCCTTGAGCAGGGAACGGTTCATCTGGAGGTAGCGTTTCAGGCCGACGAAGGTATAGCGCGTGATCACGAGGGACAGCAGGAACAGCGCGATCCCGCCCAGCACGAGGCCGAAGCCGAACAGGGTCTGCGTCGTGCGCGATTCCGCGTCCATCTCCGTGCTGATGCGCACCGTGCTGTCCGCGAGCGCCTCGGCGCCGCGCATGGCGCGCGAGCGCTCCAGGCGGCTGCCCCGGTCGGCCTCGGCGGGCGGCAGCGGGTCCGCGATCTGCGGCCGCTCCTGCGTGACGTTGATGCCGTGGCTGCCGATCTCGATGCGCATCTGGCGCCCGCGCCCGTCGTCGTCGATGGTGACGAAGCGGCTCGGCCAGTCCAGTACGAGTTCGTTGGCGCCGGCCAGGCCGCTCGCGGTCGTCGCGATGCCGGCCAGGTAGAACGTCAGCGCGCACACGTACAGGGCGAACAGCAGCGCCGAGTAGACCATCGCCGGCACGATCATGAACAGGTTGAAGATGGCCAGGCCGACGGCGGATACGGCGACGCGCAGCACGTTGGCCGGGTTGCGCTTTTCGGCGAACCCGTTCGCCGGGTTCTTCTTTTCGGTGAACGCGTCCAGGTGGGCGCTCGCGCGCAGGGTCATGGCGATCCTGGTCGGATCGTCGAGCTCGCGCGCCACGTCCGGCTCGCCCCGTCCGGCAGCGACGCCGTCGACGAAGCGCTGCTCGTAATAGGCCAGTGTCTTGGCCTGGACGTCGGGTGGCAGGCCGAGCATGGCCCGCTTGAGCGCCTCGAGGTATTCCAGTTTGCCCATCGTTACTCCCGGCAGGGCGGTATTAATTTCGGCCCAGCAATAGCATGGCGTTCAGTGCCGGATCGGGCGCCCCGCCCGCGTGCACAAGGATGACCGTCGCGGCCGCCACGACCGCCAGCAGGACAAGGGTACGTACGCCGAGATGGATGTTCATTTGCATTTCCGCCAACACTCGTTTCGATGTTGACACTGTACGGATCCGGGGCGGCGAGTGCTACCGGTGTGCGACAGGCTGCGGATTTGACGGGGCAGGGCGCACCGAGGCGGGATGACCGGCTGCCCCAGCCCGTCGTTCGCGCGGAGGCGGGACCCCGATTTCCGCGGGCCTGGACGCAGAACTTGGATCCCCGCCTGCGCGGGGATGACGGTATCGAGGTTGCGGGCGACTGGCCGCTCATCGTCCGGCTCCTGTAATGACGCCCGCCGCGGCGACCCCGCTGCGCACCGCCGCCTCCAGCGTGGCGGGATAGTCGTACGCGGTGTAGTCGCCCGCCAGCGCGAGGCCCGGCAGCTCGGTGGCGTTGGCCGGCCGGTCGAGGGCGGGCGAACACGCGAACGTGGCGCGCTTTTCCGTGATCACGCGGCTCCACTCGGGAGACGCGAGGCCCGGCTGTCCGAATGCAGTGGCCAACTGGGCGGCGACGCTGGCCGCCAGCGCCTCCGGGCCGATGTCGCCGGCCGGATCCGCGCCGCTGATCACGACGGCCAATAACCCGTCCTGGCCCGGATCGAGCTGGCCGCGGTCGAACACGAACTGGCCCCAGCGGTTGTCGTGCGGCGCATCGGTCAGCGCGCAGAACGGCAGCGGCAGGCGGACCCCGGCCGCGTATTGCAGGTACACGGTGGCGATCGGTTCATAGGCCAGCGCATCGAGCCGGGAGACGATGCCAGCGGTGCCGTCCAGAGGCCGCAGCAGCGCCGCCGCCTGCCATGGCGGGGCCGCGAGCACGACGGCGTCGAACGTCTGCACGTCGGCGCCCGCGCGCACGCGCCACGTGCCGCCGTCGGGGCCGAGCGCATCGATGCGGCGGCCCGTGTGCACGGCGGCGCCGCGGCTTTCCAGGTAGCGGCGCGCCGCTTGCGGGAACAGGGCGTCCAGCAGCACGCGCGGAATCAGCATGTCGGACGCGGCCCGTTTTGCGCCCAGGCTGTCTCGCAGCACGGCCAGGAAGACCTGCGCGGACGCGCGTTCCGGCGGCGTGTTCAGCGCGGCGAGGCACAGCGGGCGCCACATCAGGCGATTCAGGCGTTCGGTCTGGTCGTAGCGGACAAGCAGTTCCGCCACGCTGCAATCGGTGTGCAGCTGCCAGCCCATCCAGCGCGCGGTCGTCGTGAATCGGGCGAGGGCCAATTTGTCGGCGCGGTCCAGCCCACGGGCGCGCAGCAGGGCGACGAGCATGTGCAGCGGCGCGGGCAGGCGCGGGGCGACGAAATCCATGCCGTCGGCGCCCGCCGGGTAGCGCATCTGCAGTGGGAGCCGCAACAGCGCCTGTTTCGGGTCGACCCCGACGCGGCGCATCAGGCGCAACGTGTCCGCATAGGCGCCCAGCATGATGTGCTGGCCGTTGTCGAGCAGGCGCCCGTTCGTCTCGATCGCGCGGGCGCGGCCGCCCAGGGTGCGCGCCGCTTCGAACAGGGTGACGCCGCAGCCCCCGTCCAGCAGCGCGACGGCCGCCGCGCAGCCGGCCCAGCCGCCGCCGACGATGGCAACCCGCTTGTTATCCGCGGACATAGGTCTTCCACGCGAGCCATAGCTTGCGCAGCGGCGTCAGGGAGATCTTCTGGGTGAGGACGTGGAAGCCGTCGCGCTCGATCTCGTCGAGCAAGGTGCGGTAGATGGCGGCCATCATGAGGCCGGGGCGCTGCGCGCGCCGGTCTTCCTTCGGCAGCAGCGCGAACGCGTCGTCGTACAGCTGTTGCGCGCGGGCGGCCTGGAATTTCATCAGCGCTTCGAACTTCTCGCTGTGGCGCGCGTTCAGCAGGTCGGCCGCGGTCACGTTGAACTGCTGGAGTTCGTCGATCGGCAGGTAGATGCGGCCCTTGCGCGCATCCTCGCCCACGTCGCGGATGATGTTCGTGAGCTGGAACGCGAGGCCCAGCGTTTCCGCATATTTCAGGGTCTGCGGATTGGTCGCGCCGAAGATGCTGGCCGACAGGATCCCGACGACGCCGGCCACGTGCCAGCAGTATTTCTTCAGGTTCGGGTAATCGAGGTAGCGCGACTGGTCGAGGTCCATCTCCATGCCGTCGATGATGGCCTGCAGGTGTTCCTGTTTCAGGTCGTACGGCTGGATGTGCGGCTTCAGCGCCAGCATCACGGGATGCGTGGGCGTGCCCGAATACATCTGCGTGACCTCGTTGCGCCACCATGCGAGCTTGATGCGCGCGACCGACTGGTCGGTGGCGTCGTCGACCGTGTCGTCGACTTCCCGGCAGAATGCGTACAGCGCCGTGATCGCCCTGCGGCGCTCGGGTGGCAGGAACAGGAAGCTGTAGTAGAAGCTGGAGCCGCTTTGCGCGGTCTTTTGTTGGCAGTATTCGTCGGGGGACATAATTAGGTTGTTATTGCGCGGAGCAAGTCCGCTATCTTAGCCGATGAGGCGTCACATACGTAGTGCGCGCCAGCCTACCGTGAGCCAGTCGAGGCGTTTCAGGCGCGGACGGCGCCGGAACACGTCGTAATCCACGCGTTCGATCGCTTCCAGGATGCGCAGGCCGCCCTGGACGACCATCCGTAACTCCCAGCCGATGCGGCCCGGCAGGCGCGTGGCCAGCGGCGCGCCTTCCAGCATCAGCGCGCGCGCCCGGTCCACCTCGAAGCGCATCAGTGCGCGCCAGGCGGGGCCCATGCGGCTCTCCTCGATGACGTCCTGGGTCACGCCGAAGCGAACCAGGTCGTCCAGGGGCAGATAAATGCGGCCCTTGGCGATGTCGATGGCGACGTCCTGCCAGAAGTTGATCAACTGGAGCGACGTGCAGATGGCGTCGGACTCGCGCAGGCT
Organism: Massilia orientalis; assembly: GCF_030411975.2. Lineage (NCBI taxonomy): Bacteria > Pseudomonadati > Pseudomonadota > Betaproteobacteria > Burkholderiales > Oxalobacteraceae > Massilia > Massilia orientalis. Next base: position 29,829 of record NZ_JASNRB020000035.1, read on the forward strand.
CGTCGCATCGTCGACGCCGTACAGGCCCAGCATCAGGCGCCCGACGGGATCGGCGGAGCGGCGGCAGTAATCCAGCAGGTGCGGGAAATCCGGGTAGCGCGTCGTGACGACGTCCTGCTTGAAGGCCGAGAGCAGGTCGCGCAGCGGCTGCATGGGCAGCCTGTATTCCGCCAGCACGGCGGCGAGGCGCTGGAACATGGGCTCGGCCGGGGGCGTGCCGGCGGCGATGCCCTCCAGCGCCGCCTCGTACGCCTGCAGGGCGGCCAGGCGTTCGGCCGGGCTGGCGTCGCCCTCGTCGGCGAGGTCGTCGGCGCTGCGGGCGAACGCATAGATCGCCTCCACCGCGGGCACGAGGCGGCGGGGGAGGAGGATCGACGCGACAGGGAAGTTTTCGTAATGGTCGACGGCCATGCGGCTCTGTAGATTGCTGACTCTAAAGTCATTTACTGGCGATAATTGCATGATTATAATTGCTTGGTTAAATCCACGACAGTGCCTCGCCGTCCCGGCCGGGCCACCATGAGGAAACCAATGCGTGCCATTTCGTTCGCCCTTCCTTTGATCCTGGTCCTGGCCAGCGGCGCATTGACGCTCACCTTGACAGGCTGCTCCCGCAACGACACCCGCGCCGAAGACGTACGCCCCGTGCGTGCCCTGACGCTCGCGACGGGCACGGTCGGCTCGTCGGCGGAATTTTCCGGCGACGTCCGCCCCCGTTACGAATCCCGCCTCGGTTTCCGCGTCGGCGGCAAGATCAGCGCCCGCAAGGTGGACGTGGGCACGGTCGTCAAGCGCGGCCAGGTGCTGATGCAGCTCGATCCGCAAGATCTGCGCCTGGGCCAGGCCCAGGCCCAGGCGAACCTGCGCGCGGCGCAAACGACGTACGAGCTGGCGCGCGCCGACCTGAAGCGCTACCAGGACCTGCGCAGCCAGAACTTCGTCAGCCAGGCCGTGCTCGACCAGAAAGTGGCGGCCGCGCGCTCGGCGCAGGCGAACGTGGAGGCGGCCCGCGCCGCGTCGAGCGAGCAGGCCAACCAGACCGGTTACGCGAACCTCGTGTCCGACTCGGACGGCGTCGTGACGGGCATCGATGCGGAAGTGGGCCAGGTCGTGCAGGCCGGCACCCCCGTCGTGCGCGTGGCGCGGACGGACGAGAAGGAAGTGGTGATCGGCGTGCCGGAAGACCAGGTCGACGAATTGCGCAAGGTGAGCGACGTGAAAGTCCGGCTATGGGCGGATCCGGACCGCAGCATCCCGGGCAAGATCCGCGAAGTGGCGCCGGTGGCCGATCCCGCCACGCGCACGTACACCGTGAAAGTGGCGATCCCGGCGCAGGACGACATCCGCCTCGGCATGACGGCGGTCGTGCAGCTGGCGCACGCGGACACGGGCGCCGCGATCAAGGTGCCGCTGTCCGCGCTGTACCAGAACAAGGGCGCGACGTCGGTGTGGGTGATCGAGAACGGCGCCGTGCACCTCGTGCCCGTGCAGGTGGGCGGGGTGTCCGGCAACGACGTGGTGCTGGCGGGCGGCGTGAAGGCGGGCCAGACGGTCGTCACGGCGGGCGTGCACCTGCTCAAGCCGGGCCAGAAAGTGAAAGTGCTGACGGCGGACGTCGCGCGCCGCGGCGATGCCGAGGCCGAAGCGACCGGTGCCCGGGGGGCACCGGTCGGGGGCCCTCAAGAGGTTTTGAAATGAGAGGCTTCAACCTGTCGCGCTGGGCGCTGGAGCACATCCCGCTGACCCGCTACCTGATCGCCGCGCTGCTCATCGGCGGCATCATCAGCTACGGCAAACTGGGCCAGGACGAGGACCCGCCGTTCACTTTCCGCGTGATGGTCATGACGGCGTACTGGCCGGGCGCCACGTCCGTGCAGATGGCCCAGCAGGTGGCCGACAAGCTCGAACAGAAGCTGCAGGAGACGCCGCACATCGACAAGCTGCGCAGCTTTTCCAAGCCGGGCGAGACGACGATCATCATCGAGTTGAAGGAATCCACGCCGCCGGCGGAGGTGCAGGGCGTCTGGTACCAGGTGCGCAAGAAGGTCGGCGACATCGCGGGGACCCTGCCGCCCGGCGTGATCGGGCCGTTCTTCAACGACGAATTCGGCGACACCTACGGCTCCATCTTCGCGCTGTCCGGCGATGGTTTTACCTATGCCGAGATGCGCGACTACGCCGACTTCGTGCGCCAGCAGCTGCTCGCCGTGCCGCTCGTCTCGAAGGTCGAGCAGTTCGGCGTGCAGCAGGAAAAGGTCAACATCCTGTTCTCGCAGCAGAAGTTCGCGCAGCTGGGCATACCGTTCGAGCAGATCGTGAACCAGATCGCCACGCAGAACGGCATCGAATCGGCCGGCGTGCTCGTGACGCCGCTGGAAAACCTGCAGGTGCGCGTGACCGGCGGCTTGAAGACCGCCAAACAGCTCGAAGACCTGAGCCTGCGCGCGGGGAACACGACGTTCCGCCTCGGCGATTTCGCCAGGGTCGAGCGCGCGTACGAGGATCCGCCGCACGACAAGATGCGCTTCAACGGCAAGGATGTGATCGGCCTGGGTGTATCGATGGAGAAGGGCGGCAATATCATCGAGCTGGGCAAGGGCCTCGAGCAGACGGTCGAGCGCATCCGCCGCCAACTGCCCGTCGGCATCGAACTGGAGCGCGTGTCGAACCAGCCCGCGGCCGTCACGGCGTCCGTCAGCGAATTCATGCACAGTCTCATCGAGGCCGTCGTCGTCGTGCTGGTCGTGTCGTTCGTCGCGCTGGGCCTGCACACGAAGCCGAAGCTGCGCCTGGACGTGCGCCCCGGCCTCGTCGTCGCGCTGACGATTCCGCTGGTGCTGGCGATTACGTTCCTGTTCATGCGCGTGTTCGACATCTCGCTGCACAAGATCTCGCTGGGGGCGCTGATCATCGCCCTGGGCCTGCTCGTGGACGACGCCATCATCGCCGTGGAGATGATGGTGCGTAAGATGGAGGAGGGCATGTCGCGCTTCGACGCGGCCACGTTCGCGTACACGTCGACCGCGTTCCCCATGCTGACCGGCACGCTGATCACGGCGGCCGGCTTCCTGCCGATCGGCCTCGCCAAATCGGCGGCCGGCGAGTACACGTTCTCGATGTTTTCCGTTAACGCGATCGCGCTGCTCGTGTCGTGGGTCGTCGCCGTGACGTTCACGCCCTACATCGGCTTCATCCTCCTGCGGGTGAAACCGCACGGAGAAGGGCACCACGACGTGTTCGACACGCCGATGTACCAGCGCTTCCGCCGTCTCGTCGACCGCTGCGTGGAATGGCGCAAGACGACGATCGTGCTGTCGCTGGCCGTGTTCTTCCTCGGCGTGTTCGGCTTCAAGTTCATCGAGAAGCAGTTCTTCCCGGACTCCAGCCGCCCGGAACTGATGGTCGAGATGTGGGCGCCGGAAGGGACGAGCTTCGCCGTCAACGAGACGCTGGCGAAGAAGTTCGAAGCCTTCGCCCGCGCGCAGCGGGAAACGGACAGCGTGACGTCGTACATCGGCACGGGCAGCCCGCGCTTCTACCTGCCGCTGGACCAGATCTTCCCGGCGTCGAACGTGTCGCAATTCGTCGTGCTGCCGAAGAACGTGCACCAGCGCGATGCCCTCAAGCGCAAGATCGAAGACAAGTTCAAGTCGGATTTCCCCGAAGTGCGGGGCCGCGTAAAACTGCTGCCGAACGGACCGCCCGTGCCTTACCCCGTGCAGTTCCAGGTGATGGGGCCGGACATCGGCGTCGTGCGCAAGGTCGCCGACCAGGTCAAGGAGATCATGATCGCCAACCCGAACACGGTGGGCGTGAACGACAACTGGAACGAGTCCGTCAAGGTGCTGCGGCTGGAGCTGGACCAGGACAAGATGCGCGCGCTGGGCGTCACGTCGCAGACCGTGCGCCGCACGATCGCCACCCTCCTTTCCGGGACGACGGTGGGCCAGTTCCGCGAGAGCAACCGCCTGATCGACATCGTGGTGCGCCAGCCGCTGGACGAGCGCTCGAACATGTCCGTGCTCGCCAACACGAACGTGCCGACGCCCTCGGGCAGGGCCGTGCCGCTGTCGCAGCTGGCGCGCATCGAATTCGTGTGGGAGCCGGGCGTCGTGCAGCGCTACGGGCGCGAATGGGCGATCACGGTCCAGTCGGACGTCGTCGAAGGCGTGCAGGGGCCGACCGTGTCCGACCAGGTCAATGCGAAACTGGACGTCCTGCGGGCGAAGCTGCCGGCCGGCTACCGCATCAAGCTGGAAGGCGCGGCCGCGAACAGTTCGACCGCGGAGGAGTCCATCTCGGCGAACGTGCCGCTGGTGCTGTTCATCGTGTTCACGCTGCTGATGCTGCAGCTGCACAGCTTCTCGCGCGCCGTGATGGTGTTCCTGACCGGGCCGCTGGGCATCGCCGGTGCCGCGATGGGGTTGCTGGTGTTCAACGCGCCGTTCGGCTTCGTCGCGAACCTCGGCGTGATCGCGCTGTTCGGCATGGTGGTGCGCAATTCCGTCATCCTCGTCGACCAGATCGAAAAGGACATCGCGGCCGGGCATCCTGCCTGGGAAGCCATCGTGGAAAGCGCCGTGCGGCGGTGCCGGCCGATCCTGCTGACGGCGGCCGCGGCGGCGCTGGCGATGATCCCGCTGTCCCGTTCCGTGTTCTGGGGCCCGATGGCGATCGCGATCATGGGTGGATTATTGGTCGCCACGGCGCTCACGCTGTTGTTCCTGCCGGCGCTGTATGCGGCATGGTTCCGGGTAAAGCGGCCCGTGCGTGCGCGGGAGGCGGCTCTAAATCCTTGAAATATCGGGCGATTTACTACGATTTAAAATCTGCCCAATGGTGTCAGAAAATCCAGTAAAATATCGGGTTGAAGTTGTAGCCCCTAGACATTGGATTCAGGGCGGCCGGTTTCATTGTCGGGCGCCCTTTGTTTTTGTGGCAAGATCAGCAATCCTGCGCGAGGATGGCGAAATTGGTAGACGCACCAGGTTTAGGTCCTGACGCCAGCAATGGTGTAGGGGTTCGAGTCCCCTTCCTCGCACCACGAACAATTATTTTTTTGGACGATTTTTACAATGGCAACTGCAGTCGAAAACCTGGGTAAACTCGAGCGTCGCTTGACTCTCTCTTTTCCGCTGAGCGACGTACGTACGGAAGTTGAAAAGCGCCTCAAGAAGCAGGCCAAGACCGCGCGTGCTCCGGGCTTCCGTCCGGGCAAGGTGCCGCTGAAGATGGTGGCGGCCCAGTACGGCTACCAGATCGAATCCGACGTGCTGAACGACAAAGTTGGCCAGGCATTCAACGACGCCGCCAACGAAGCCCAGCTGCGCGTTGCCGGCATGCCGAAAATCGAGCCGAAGCAGGACGCACCGGAAGGCATGCTGGCCTTCGACGCGACCTTCGAGATCTATCCGGAAGTGTCGCTGCCGGGCCTGGAGGGGATCGAGATCGAGACCGTCAAGACCGACGTGACCGACGCCGAGATCGACAAGACCATCGACATCCTGCGCAAGCAGCGCGTGCATTACCACACCAAGGGCGAAGCCGGTGAGCACGGTGACGGCGGCGAGCCGGTCGCAGCGAACGGCGACCGCGTGACCGTCGACTTCGTCGGCGTCATCGACGGCGTCGAATTCCCGGGCGGCAAAGCCGAAGACTATGCATTCGTTCTGGGCGAAGGCCGCATGCTGCCGGAATTCGAAGCCGCGACCGTCGGCCTGAAAGTGGGCGAGAGCAAGACCTTCCCGCTGGCATTCCCGGAAGACTACCATGGCAAGGACGTGGCCGGTAAAACCGCCGAGTTCACCATCACGCTGAAGAAGCTGGAATGGGCGCACCTGCCGGAAGTCGACGCCGAGTTCGCCAAGACGCTGGGCATCGAAGACGGCAGCATCGAGAAGATGCGCGAGGACATCAAGGTCAACCTGGAGCGTGAAGTCAACGCCCGCATCAAGGCCCGCAACAAGGAAGCCGTGATGGACGCCCTGGTCAAGCACACCGAAATGGACGTGCCGAAGGTCATGATCGAGCAGGATTCGCAGCGCCTGGCCGAGCAGACCCGCCAGGACATGGCCCAGCGCGGCATGGACGTGCAGAGCCTGCCGTTCCCGGCCGACCTGTTCGCCACCAAGGCCGAGCGCCGCGTGCGCCTGGGCCTGATCCTGTCGCAGCTGGTCTCGGAAAACAACCTGCAAGCGACGCAAGAGCAGGTGAAGGCCCAGATCGAAGACTTCTCGCAGAGCTACGAAGATCCGAAGGAAGTCCTGAAGTACTACTACAGCGACCGTCGCCGCCTGGGCGAAGTGGAAGCTCTTGTATTGGAAGAAAACGTCGTTAACTATGTGCTCGGCAAGGCAAAGGTGACGACCAAGGACATCGCCTTTGACGAACTGATGGGAAGCGCTGCTCAGGCTTAACTTCCTTGATGAAGCCGTACGACATTCTCCTGAGAAATCTGAGATAGTGCGGCTTCGTAACTTTTACAAAGGAATTGACAGGTATGAATCGTAATCCGGCATTGGATACCCAAGCCCTCGGCCTCGTGCCGATGGTGATCGAGCAGAGCGGCCGCGGCGAGCGTGCCTACGACATCTACTCGCGCCTGCTGAAGGAGCGCGTGATTTTCCTGGTCGGTCCTGTCAACGACCAGATGGCCAACCTCATCGTGGCCCAGCTGCTGTTCCTGGAAAGCGAGAATCCGGACAAGGACATCTCGCTGTACATCAACTCGCCGGGTGGTTCCGTGTCGGCCGGCCTCGCCATCTTCGACACGATGAACTTCATCAAGCCCGACGTGTCGACGCTGTGCACCGGCCTGGCCGCCTCGATGGGCGCGTTCCTGCTGGCCGCCGGCGCCAAGGGCAAGCGCTTCTCGCTGCCGAACTCGCGTGTCATGATCCACCAGCCGTCCGGTGGCTCGCAGGGCATGGCGTCGGACATCGAGATCCAGGCCAAGGAAATCCTGTACCTGCGCGAACGCCTGGCCCGCATCATGGCGGACAACACCGGCCAGACGATCGAACAGATCCACAAGGATACCGATCGCGACCGTTTCATGTCGAGCGAAGAGGCCGTGGAATATGGCCTTATCGACAAGGTTCTGACGAACCGCGGCTGAGGTTAAACCGCGCGGTTTTCGAGATCGCGTGGTGCTCTCGACAACTGTTGCTCAAATACGCCCGGACGCGACAGCGCTTCGGGCGTTTTGTTTTCAAATCGGGTAGCATGGTGTCGTGCGCACTTGTTGCGCCCTCGTATTAGCGTTATATTCATAGCAATTCAACTGAAACCTGCCCCATGTCAGACAAAAAATCCTCTAGCGGCGAAAAACTCCTGTACTGCTCGTTCTGCGGCAAGAGCCAGCACGAGGTCAAGAAGCTCATCGCGGGACCTTCGGTCTTCATCTGCGACGAGTGCATCGACTTGTGCAATGACATCATCCGCGACGAGACCTCGAACGTCGAGTCGGTGGCGGGCGCCAAGTCCGACCTGCCGACTCCGCACGAGATCGCCGAACTGCTCGATCAATATGTCATCGGCCAGCAGACGGCGAAGCGCATCCTGTCGGTGGCGGTCTACAACCATTACAAGCGCCTGAAGCACCTGGGCAAGAAGGACGACGTCGAGCTGGCCAAGAGCAATATCCTGCTGGTCGGCCCCACCGGTTCCGGCAAGACCCTGCTGGCCCAGACCCTGGCGCGCATGCTGAACGTCCCGTTCGTGATCGCCGACGCGACCACGCTGACGGAAGCCGGCTATGTCGGCGAGGACGTCGAGAACATCATCCAGAAGCTGCTGCAGAGCTGCAACTACGAAGTCGAGAAAGCCCAGCGCGGCATCGTCTACATCGACGAGATCGACAAGATTTCGCGCAAGTCCGACAACCCGTCCATCACCCGCGACGTGTCGGGCGAGGGCGTGCAGCAGGCGCTGCTGAAGCTGATCGAAGGCACGATGGCGTCGGTGCCCCCGCAGGGCGGCCGCAAGCATCCGAACCAGGATTTCGTGCAGATCGACACGACGAACATCATGTTCATCTGCGGCGGCGCATTCGACGGCCTGGACAAGATCATCCAGAACCGTTCGGAAAAGAGCGGCATCGGCTTCGCGGCCAGCGTCAAGAGCCAGACGCAGCGTTCCGTCAGCGACATCCTGCTGGAAGCGGAACCGGAAGACCTGATCAAGTTTGGCCTGATTCCGGAACTTGTTGGCCGTCTGCCTGTCGTAGCTACCCTGAGCGAGCTCACGGAAGAGGCTTTGATCCAGATCCTGGTCGAGCCGAAGAACGCCCTCATCAAGCAGTATTCGAAACTGCTCGATATGGAAGGCGCCGAACTGGAAATCCGCCCGGCGGCCCTGCACGCGATTGCCAAGAAGGCATTGGCGCGCAAGACCGGCGCACGTGGCCTCCGTTCGATCCTGGAACACGCTCTGCTCGACGTGATGTATGAATTGCCGAGCCAGCAAAATGTCGTGAAAGTCGTTATCGATGAAAATACGATCACGAATGGCGCGAAACCTTTGCTGATTTACAGCGAATCGCCAAAGGCTGCAGGCGAGAACTGAAAATTTGCTGAAAATTTCCGGGCGCAAACACAACAAAGGTATTGAATCGCTGAGTTGAGACGGTACAATCAATCTCAACAAAAGACGGCTTCAATCGAAAAGCCACTCGCGGCCGATGCTGTGAAGTGGCTTTTTTATTTGAATTCAGGACTTTTGTAGAAACGGCTAGTATTCGTATCAAGTTAAAGTTTTTTTACTTGTAGAAAATATTTCCGGGCCGGTATTGTGTTTCGACAGTGTGCTCCCACATCGTCTACACGCTTTCTATAAGGTATGCCATGACAACTTCCAAATTGACCGAGCAAATGACGCTGCCGCTGCTGCCCCTGCGCGACGTGGTGGTGTTCCCGCATATGGTGATACCGCTGTTCGTCGGCCGCCCGAAATCCATCAAGGCGCTCGAGGCCGCCATGGAACAGGGTAAGAGCATCATGCTCGCAGCCCAAAAGGCCGCTGCCAAGGACGAGCCTTCCGCCGCAGACATCTACGAGATCGGCTGCGTGGCCAATATTCTGCAAATGCTGAAGCTGCCGGACGGCACCGTGAAGGTGCTGGTCGAAGGCGCGCAGCGTGCCCGTATCAATCACATCAACGACGGTCCCAGCCATTTCATCGCTGACTTGACCCCAATCAATTCGGAAATCGGCGACGATTCCGAAGTCGAGGCGATGCGCCGTGCGATCGTCCAGCAGTTCGACCAGTACGTCAAACTGAACAAGAAAATCCCGCCCGAGATCCTGGCTTCGCTGGCCGGTATCGACGACGCCGGCCGCCTGGCCGATACCGTCGCCGCCCACCTGCCGCTGAAACTCGAGCAGAAACAGGTCATCCTGGAAATCTTCAACGTCGCCAAGCGCCTGGAGCATCTGCTCGGCCAGCTGGAAGGCGAGCTCGACATCCTGCAGGTCGAAAAGCGCATCCGCGGCCGCGTCAAGCGCCAGATGGAGAAATCGCAGCGCGAGTACTACCTGAACGAACAGGTCAAGGCCATCCAGAAGGAACTGGGCGAGGGCGAAGAGGGCGCCGACATCGAGGAACTCGAGAAGAAAGTCATCGCCGCCAAGATGCCGAAGGAAGCCCTGGACAAGGCCCAGGCCGAGATCAAGAAGCTCAAGCTGATGTCGCCGATGTCGGCCGAAGCCACCGTCGTGCGCAACTATATCGACACGCTCGTGTCGCTGCCGTGGAAAAAGAAATCCAAGGTCACGATTGACCTGGAAAAGGCCCAGGAAGTCCTGGAAGCCGACCACTACGGCCTCGACAAGATCAAGGAACGCATCCTCGAATACCTCGCGGTGCAACAGCGCGTCGACAAGCTGAAAGCCCCGATCCTGTGCTTCGTCGGTCCTCCGGGCGTCGGTAAGACGTCGCTGGGCGAATCGATCGCCCGCGCGACGAACCGCAAGTACGTCCGCATGGCGCTGGGCGGCGTGCGCGACGAAGCCGAGATCCGCGGTCACCGCCGTACCTATATCGGCTCGATGCCGGGCAAGGTGCTGCAGTCGCTGGCGAAGGTCGGCGTGCGCAACCCGCTGTTCCTGCTCGACGAGATCGACAAGATGGGCGCGGACTTCCGCGGCGACCCGTCGTCGGCCCTGCTCGAAGTGCTGGATCCGGCGCAGAACCACACGTTCTCGGACCATTACGTCGAGGTGGACTTCGACCTGTCGGACGTGATGTTCGTGGCGACGTCGAACTCGTTCAACATCCCGCCGGCCCTGCTGGACCGGATGGAAGTGATCCGCCTGTCGGGTTACACCGAGGACGAAAAGACGAGCATCGCGCAGCGCTACCTGCTGCCGAAGCAGATCAAGGCGAACGGCCTGAAGGATGAAGAGATCAAGGTCGACGAAGCCGCGATCCGCGACATCATCCGCTACTACACCCGCGAAGCCGGCGTGCGTTCGGTCGAGCGCGAAATCTCGAAGATCTGCCGCAAGGTCGTCAAGATGCTGCTGCTCAAGAAGGACAGCAAGCGCGTGATCGTGTCGTCGAAGAACCTGGATAAATTCCTGGGTGTCCGCCGCTACGACTTCGGCGTGGCCGAGAAGGAAAACCAGATCGGCCAGGTGTCGGGCCTCGCCTGGACGGAAGTCGGCGGCGACCTGCTGACGATCGAAGCCGTGCAGGTGCCGGGTAAAGGTGCCGTCATCCGTACCGGTACGCTGGGCGACGTGATGAAGGAATCGATCGAAGCGGCCCGCACCGTGGTCCGCAGCCGTGCAGCGCGCCTGGGCATCAAGAACGAGGTGTTCGAGAAGACCGACATCCACGTTCACTTGCCGGAAGGCGCGACGCCGAAGGACGGTCCGTCCGCCGGCATCGGCCTGACGACGGCGCTGGTGTCGGTGTTCACCGGTATCCCGGTCCGTGCCGACGTGGCGATGACGGGCGAGATCACGTTGCGCGGTGAAGTCCTGCCGATCGGCGGCCTGAAGGAAAAGCTGCTGGCGGCCCAGCGCGGCGGCATCAAGACCGTCCTGATCCCCGAGCAGAACGTGAAGGATCTCGCGGACATTCCTGACAACGTCAAGAACAAGCTCGAGATCGTCCCGGTGCGCTGGATCGAGAAAGTGCTGGAAGTGGCACTGGAACGCCAGCCGGAACCGATTGTCGACGTGCCGGCGGTAGCGGCGTCCTCGTCGTCGGTGACGACCGCCGCGAGTGACGGCCAGGGCGGCGTCGTCAAGCACTGAACCGGCTGGGCAGCGTGAAATACGGCACCTTCGGGTGCCGTTTTTTTATGTCGTGCTGTTGCTCGTGCGTTACTTGACACAACGCATTGTCGGCTTGTTTAATACGCCCTTGCGGTTTTTGCCGACCGTCAATCCGACCCGGTCGCGCATGCCGTGTCCAGAACGCACAACGAGGGAAGAAAGTGAACAAAACTGAACTGATCGAAGAAATCGCGAAGTCCGCGGACCTGACCAAAGCTTCTGCGGCGCGCGCCCTCGATGCCATGATCGACGCTGTGACCAACACGCTGAAGAACAACGACAGCGTCACGCTGGTCGGTTTCGGCACGTTCACCGTCGGCGAGCGCGCCGCACGCACGGGCCGCGATCCGCGCACGAAGGAAGCCATCAAGATCAAGGCGGCCAAGGTCCCGAAATTTAAGGCTGGTAAAGCACTGAAAGATGCAGTAAACTAATGCCTCCGCTGCGCTGACACGCAGCAGGACGCTGCTGGATTCCAGTCAGTCGAGTAGCACCCAGTATTTCGTGGAGCGGTAGTTCAGTTGGTTAGAATACCGGCCTGTCACGCCGGGGGTCGCGGGTTCGAGCCCCGTCCGCTCCGCC
>NZ_JASNRB020000036.1:0-39343 GCF_030411975.2 Massilia orientalis
GGCCTGCAGGGCGTCCTGCGCCTGGGCCGCATGAAGGACGAGGGCACGGCCGCGGTCGAGATCACGTCGATCATGAAGCGCAATTCCTGCGGCAAGGCACTGGACATCGCTCGCATGGCGCGCGACATGATGGGCGGTAACGGTATCAGCGACGAGTTCGGCGTGGCGCGCCACCTCGTCAACCTGGAAGTCGTCAACACGTACGAAGGTACGCACGACATCCACGCGCTGATCCTGGGGCGTGCGCAGACCGGCATCGCGGCATTATGACGGCGATGCGCGGCGATCTTCCGCAAGGTGCGCTTGCGGGCCTCCGTGTGCTCGATTTGTCCCGAGTGCTGGCTGGACCATGGGCAGGCCAGTTGCTGGCCGATCTCGGTGCCGATATCGTCAAAATCGAGCGGCCGGGCGCTGGCGACGATACCCGGACCTGGGGGCCACCTTGGCTTAGGGATGAGGATGGCGAAGCGACATCCGAGTCTGCCTATTACTTAAGCGCTAACCGCAACAAACGGTCAGTGACGATCGATATTGGCACTCCTGAGGGACAATCGCTCGTAAAACGGTTGGCGGCGAACGCCGACGTCGTGCTCGAGAATTTTAAGGTCGGTGGACTCGCTCAGTATGGATTGGACTACCTCAGTCTAAGTGCGCTCAACCCTAGATTGATCTATTGTTCGATTACCGGCTTTGGACAGACCGGGCCGTACGCATCGCGCGCCGGCTACGATTTTCTGATCCAAGGAATGGGTGGGCTGATGAGCTTAACCGGACGGCCCGACGGCGAAGAAGGTGCCGGCCCTATTAAGGTTGGTGTCGCGCTGACAGATGTAATGACGGGCTTGTATGCAACGGTAGCTGTTCAAGCGGCTTTAGCACATCGCGAGCGCACGGGTGCCGGGCAGCACATCGATCTAGCGCTGTTCGACGTGCAAATCGCCTGTCTGGCCAACCAGGCTGCTAACTACCTCGTCGGTGGCACTGCGTCTGCACGGATGGGAAATGCTCATCCGAACATCGTGCCGTACCAAGACTTTCCGACTGCTGATGGTTACATGATCATCGCGGTCGGCAACGATGGACAATTCATGAGGTTGTGCGAGGCGCTTGGGCGGCCCGAGTGGGGCAGTGATCAACGATTCGCGACTAATCCTCAACGTGTCACGTATCGCGACGAATTGATTGCCCTCATTCGTGGAGTCACTATATGCAGAGCGACCGGCGAATGGATAGAGCTCATGGAGCACGCGGGCGTGCCTTGCGGTCCAATCAATACCTTGGATCAAGTGTTTGCCGACCCCCAGGTGCATGCCCGCAGCATGCGCATCGACATGGAACATCCGATGGCCGGTACCGTGCCGCTGGTGGCCAATCCAATCCGCATGTCCGGCACACCCGTACGCTACGAACGTCCGCCGCCCATGCTGGGCGAACATACGCAAGAGGTACTAGATCAGTGGCTGGCAGTGAGCCCGACGGAATTCGCTGAACTGCGTGCAAAGAAGATTGTTTGAAGATGCAAACAAAGGATTAAAAATGAAAGTCCTGGTACCGTCAAATGCGTGGTCGAGTACAACGTTCGCGTCAAGTCCGACGGCAGTGGCGTCGATATCGCCAACGTCAAAATGTCGATGAACCCGTTCGACGAGATCGCGGTGGAAGAAGCCACGCGCCTGAAGGAAGCCGGCAAGGTCACTGAGATCGTGGCCGTGACCTGCGGCGTGGCCCAGGCCCAGGAAACCCTGCGTACCGCGATGGCGATCGGCGCCGACCGCGGCGTGCTGGTCGAGACCGGTGCCGAGATCGAGCCGCTGGGCGTCGCCAAGGTGCTGAAGGCGCTGGCCGTCGAAGAACAGCCGCAACTGATCATCCTGGGCAAGCAGGCAATCGACGACGATTCGAACCAGACCGGCCAGATGCTGGCTGCGCTGCTGGGCTGGCCGCAGGCGACGTTCGCCTCGAAGGTCGTGCTGGAAGACGGCAAGGTCACCCTGACTCGCGAAGTAGATGGCAGCAGTCGGGCGCGAGCGCCACGCACCCAACCGGGCGCAGACGTAGTCCGCGCGCAGGCCCCGCAGGCGCGGGATGCCCGGTTCGCGTCCGCCCAGCTCCGCGCCATGGCATATGACGCAAGCGGGGATTTTCTTGGAAGGAATGCCCTGCGTGACGATGCGCTGGCCGTCGCGTACCTTCTCCGGCGACCGCTGGACGGCAGGCTGCACGAGGGCGGCGAATTGAGCGATGCGAAATGCTCGGCCATGCGCATCAGGTAGGCGTCGGGCAGGTAGGCGTCGGGCAGGTAGGCCAGCAGGTAGTTCATCGGCACATACTTGCGCCGGCCATCGCGGAAGGCCACCAGCTGGTTGTAGAGGTAGCCGGCTGGCTTTCCCGCCAGGCGCGAAAAATAGACGTTTTCCACGCCGCGGCCGTGGGCGCCATCGCATCCGGTGCAGGCCTGTACCCGCGCTTCCATGGTTTCGGGAATGCGGTCGGCAGCTGTCGTTTGCGCTTGGGCTGGAGTGCTCTGTACAGCGGCGGCGATCGCCAGTGATATCCCCCAAATTCTCATCGACGTGCCTCCAATCACTGTTACAGATTGGCAGATTTCTACCACTGATCGGCGCATTGGTGATAGCGAACATATCACAGTCGGGGGGCAGTAAGTCGCACGCACACTTTCCGAGCGGGCATTTTTTTGCCTGTTCCACCCGGGCCCTCGGAATCGCTGACGTTCAGCATCTCTAGGGCCGATCTACGCAAACATGCGCTGGATCTGTGCCACAATCGAGCACTTGCCTTGGGACGGGCGATCTCGGGTATTCGCGCCTCGCCAAACTCTGTGGCTTATCTCTCTGCAATTATCAGCGAACCCATCCGGTCCGCTCCGCCTATCGTTTGTTTTCTAGGACGGATTCGAGCCACAGTCTAAGCACGCCGGCACCGTACCTGCGTGGGCCCATGGAGAACAACAGTCGTCCGGCGATCGATCCGCTTTTCCGCTCGGCAGTTACTGTTTTCGGCCCAAATGCCCTCAGTGTTGTACTGAGCGGATATCTGGACGATGGAACCGTAGGCCTGCAGGCCATCAAAGTATTCGGCGGCGTTGTCGTCGTACAGGACCCGGCCGACGACAAAGCGTCGGATATGCCTGCTAGTGCGCTCAACTATGTGGAGGTCGACCGGGTGCTCGGCGCAGGCGAGATAGGGCCCGCATTGATCGAACTGACGAGTACCGACATGCGGCCAAACGTGCGAACTCAGCAGGATAGTGCGTCCAGCACGCCGAACTGGGAGCTATCGAGAACCGGGCCAATCGCATGGTATGCGCAGGCACTCCATGACCAAGGTGCTGGGCAGCCGGTCGTGCTGGACCGGATGACGATCACTGGTCCAAAGCCGGGTAACAGCCAGCGAATGCCGGATGCCATGCCAAGACAGCGGATCAAACCCGGGTCGAGCACCATCGCCACCCGCACGTCAACCTGCTGCGGCCTTCCTCATGACGGCACCACCAACGTTTGCGGCGCCGCTTGGCGGATGCGTCCGTGCAGCCATTCCAGCTGGCGCTTGTTCTGCTGCCGGATCTGCCTGATGGCGGCCTCGAAGGCCTTGTCGTGCAAAGAGCGGGCCGCCTGCTCGAGGACGTCAAGAGAGATCATGCTCTCGTTGACCAGCAGCCACAGGTCGTGCAGGTCGCGCAGCATGTCGAAGCCGCCCTGCTTGCGTTGCACCACCAGTGCCTCGTCGAGCCGCTCCGGTTCGCCCTCCCGGCGTTCGCCGTACTGCGCGACGAACGGGTCGAGCGCGTCGGCCGCCGCGCCCGACCACCGTTCGAATAGGTGGCACAGCGGCCCGATGTCGGGTTCGTCCGGATGGGTGGTCCGCGTCTGCTCGAATGCTTTTACGAGGCGGCGCTCGCTGGCCTGTAGCAGGCCGAGGTAGTCGGCCACGTGGGCCCGTACGGGCTTTGCCTTCTCCCAGCCCTCGACCAGCACGTCCTTGGCTTCCTTGAGGGCATGGATGACGCCTGATTCCTGTGCCGTCGGGCTGGCCACGCCGGGTTGGGCCGGGTCCATGCGCTCTGGCTGCGCCGTGGTCGGCGCGTCGACCTTTTCGATGCGCACGGCGGCATACTTGTAGTGCGGCTGCTTGCTGACCGGGTCCCACTCGTAGATCGTGAGTTCGTTGGCCGCGCGGGCGCGACCGGGCTCGTCCCAGTACCCGTAGTGGAATGAGATGAAGACCTCGCCCGGGCCAATGTCGCCGATTTTCGCGCGGGCCTCGGCGTTGCCGCGGCGGGACGTAACACGCACCCAATCACCGTCAACGATGCCCAGCTTTTCTGCGTCCTCGCGCGCGATCTGGACGAAGTCGTCAGGCGCGGCATTCGCCAGCGCCGGTGCGCGTCCCGTCTTCGTGCGCGTATGGAAATGGTAGACGAGCCGGCCCGTGGTCAGGAACAGCGGATAGTCGGCATCCGGCTCCTCGAACGGTGGCATGTACTCGGCGCCCTTGAGCACGGCGCGCCCGGCCGGGTTGTGCGCACGGTATTCCTTTTCGGGCACCGGCGCGCCCGTGATGATGTCGTGGCCGAAGCTCTCGCAATAGTCGGCGTCGGTCGGGAACACGAGGTCCTTGTAGATGTAGTGTTCGCCGTCGGGATGCTCGCTGTTGCAGGGCCAGGGAATGCCCGAGCCGCCGGTCAGCTTGTCATAGCTCAGGCCCGTGTAGTCGCACGGACGGCCGCGCGTGCAGGCCTTCCAGTCCTCGAAGGCCTGTTCGGGCGTGGTCCACTTGATGAGGGGCGCGCCGTCCTTGTCCTTGAAATCCATGCGGCGCGCGAAGTCGACGAAGATGTCGAAGTCGGAGCGCGCCTCGCCCGGCGGCTCGACCGCCTTGTGGCTGATGTGGACGGTACGGTCGACGTTGGTGAAGGTTCCGGTCTTTTCGCCCCACAGTGCGGCCGGCAGCACGACGTCCGCCATCTGCGCCGTCTCCGTCAGGAACGCGTCCTGCACGACGACGAACAGGCCTTCCTTCTGGAGAATGGCGCGGACGCGGTTCAGGTTGGGCAGCGACACAGCCGGGTTGGTGGCCTGGATCCACAACATCCGGATCGAGCCGGTCTCGCAATAGCGGAAGATCTGCATCGCGTGGGTGGGCGGCGTCCAGTGCGGGATGATCGCCGGGTCGACATTCCAGACCCGCGCCAGATCCTCGATGTGCGCGATGTTGTTCCAGTTGCGGAAGGCCGGCAGGTCCCCGTCGGCGCCGGTTTCGCGGGTATTCTGCGAGGTTGGCTGGCCGTTCATCTGCAGGATGCCGCAACCGGGGCGCCCGATGCGGCCGAGGACCAGGTTGATATTGTTGATCTGCACGGCTGCGGCGGTCGCCTGGTTCGACTGGTACACGCCCTGCAGGCACGTCGACAGCAACTTGCTGGACGAACCGATCAGGTCGGCGGCACGCCGCAGGTCGGCGGCAGGAACGCCCGAGATCGCTTCGACGCGTTCTGGAGGATAGGCCGCGACCAGCTGCGCCAGGTCGTCGAAGCCCATCGTATGCCGGTCGATGAACGCGCGGTCGACGTGGCCGCCCTGGATCAGCAGGTGCAGCACGCCGTTCAGCACGGCGACGTTGGTGCCGACCTTCGGTGCCAAGTGCAGGTCGGCCTCGCGCGCCGTCATCGTGGTGCGCGGATCGATCACGATCAGCTTGGGTGGATCGGCGTGGCGGCGGCGGTCGAGCACCCGCATCCACAGCACCGTGTCCGTGTTCGACATGTTGTGTCCGACCATCAGGATGCAGTCGGTCGTGTCGACGTCGAAGTAGGAGCCCGGCTGGCCATCGCTGCCGAAACTCTCTTTCAGCGCGGCGGCTGCCGTGGCCGTGCACAGCCGCGTGTTGCCGTCCATGTGCGGCGTGCCCAGACCCGCCTTGCCGATGATGCCGAGCGTATAGTATTCCTCGATGAACAGCTGGCCGCTCGTGTAGAAGCCGATCGCGCCCGCCGAGTATTCGCGCTTCACCCGCTGGGTCTGTTCGACGATCAATGCCATGGCTTCATCCCAGCTGGCCCGCTCCAGCTTGCCGTTGCGGCGTACCAGCGGATGCGTCAGGCGATCCGGGCTGTTGTTGGCTTCCCAGCCGTGCAATCCCTTCGGCCCAAGCCGGCCGCGATTCACGACATCCTGCGCGCGGCCGCGTACGCCGACGATCCGGCCGTCCTTGACAGCGATGTCGCAGCCGCAGCCGTTCGAACACAGCACGCACGCCGATTGCACCCAGCGTTCGGGCGCTTCCGTCGTCCGCTGGTCGACGCGTACCGGCCATGCGTCCTGGCCGCTGTAGGGCGTACGCTCGCCCCAGATATCCGCAATACTGTCCCGCGACTCCATGTCCATCCTCCCGGAAGCATTGTTATAAATGTATTTTGATCATAGCTGTGCGTGGATGAGCATGGCGCACGCTGAAACGGGCGATATCGCTTCGTCGCGTAAACGTTCTCGACATCGTGGGCTTAACCAAATGCCGCGCAACGACTTCGACCGATGCAGCAGGCAGCGCCAGACCCTGATTTATGTTTCCGATATTCAAGCGTGCTGCACCGATGCATGAGGCGTTCTATTCTGTTCAATATGGTGAGACCGACAAGCAACCACTTTGATCAATGAAGGAGTATTCATGCAAGCAACTATTTGTTGTGGCCTCGGCGATGCGCACGCCGATGGCGAGCTCGCAGCTCGCACGGGAGAGGAGACGACATCATGAAAGCCGTACCTGATTCGTCCGGATTCAGTCTGGCGTCAGCAATATTTAACCTGCTCGACCCGATACCGTTCGGCTTTTTTGTGGCGACTCTAATTTTTGACGTCATTTACGCCAACTCCGCCAACGTGCTGTGGCTGAAATGCGCTTCCTGGCTCGTCAGCATCGGCTTGGTGTTTGCCATCGTGCCGCAATTGATCAACCTGTATGGCGTCTGGTTTAACAAGCGCCGGATCCGCACGCGCGGCGAAGCGATCAACTTCTGGCTCAACGTGATAGGTATCGTCGCCGCGCTCGTGAATGCGTTCGTGCACAGCCGGGACGCTTACGCGACGATTCCCGATGCACTGTGGCTCTCCGCCGTGACGGTGATCGCGATGGGCCTTGGAAGAATCATCCTGGCCGGGAGAAACGTGACTTACAAGGAACTCAACAATGGACAAGCGTGAATGGGGATGGCGGCTCAAGGCGGGGATGGCGGCAGGATGTGTACTGCTGCTGGGGGCATGTAGCGAAAAAGCCAAGGTGGATTTGTCGCAGCAGCTAGGTGGCAACCCGGAATTGCCCAAGGCGCAGAATTTCCTGGTCCCGCCGATGCAGGTGCCCGATGGCGTCGGCTGGAAGGGTGCTGCAAAACCGCAAGTCGCTCCCGGTCTACAGATCGAAAAAATCGCGTCGGGACTCCTTCACCCGCGTCAGTTGTTGGTCCTGCCCAACCAGGACGTGCTGGTGGTCGAAGCGAATGGTCCGGGAGAAGAAGCAGTCACGACGCCGAAACAGGTCATCGCAGGGATCATCAAAGGACGTTCCGGTAAGGGCGGGAAAGGGGGCAACCGTATCACGCTGCTGCGCAAGAAGCCAGGTTCCAGCGTTGAATGGGAACAGCATGTGTATATCGAACACTTGCACTCGCCGTTCGGTATCCAGCTTGTCGGCGATACCCTGTATGTGGCCAATACCGGCAACATCATGAAATACCACTACACGCCCGGCGAAACCCGGATGTCCGATCCGGGAACCGAGTTGGGCGACCTGCCCAGCACAGTCAACCACCACTGGACCAAAGCACTGTTGGCCAGCCCTGACGGCAAGAAGTTGTACGTCGGCAGCGGTTCGAATAGCAATATCACCGAAAACGGCCTGGAGGTCGAGTACCGACGCGCGGCCGTGCTCGAAGTCGATACGGCGACCGGTGCGAGCCGGGTATTCGCGTCCGGCATACGCAATCCGACTGGCCTGCAGTGGGAGCCGCAGTCCGGCAAGCTTTGGGCCATTGCCAACGAGCGCGATGAGATCGGAGCCGATCTCGTTCCTGATTATTTGACGTCGGTGAAAGAGAAGGGGTTTTACGGCTGGCCATACAGCTATTACGGCCAGCACGTCGACGATCGCGTCCAGCCACAGCGGCCCGATCTGGTCAAGACCGCCGTCAAGCCGGACTACGCTCTCGGATCCCACGTTGCAGCGCTGGGCCTGCTGTTCTATACCGGAGACGCCTTGCCCAGGTACAAGCGTGGCGCCTTCGTCGCCGAGCACGGCAGCTGGGATCGCTCTCCGCTGAGCGGCTACCAGGTCGTCTATGTGCCCTTTGAAAACGGCATGCCCAAGGGGGCTGCCCAACCAGTTGTGACCGGCTTCCATTCGGTCGACGAAAAAGAGTTGTACGGCGCGCCGGTCGGCATGGCCCAGGATGCGGCTGGGGCGCTACTGATCGCTGACGACGTTGGCAACGTCGTTTGGCGGGTCACGAGTACCAGTCATTGATTATCTAATGGGGTAGAGGTGTGACTTTCGTAAATTGATGAGAAGTAGAACAATCGAAGCCCGTGACGCTGGCGTTTCAGCCGATACGGGCTTTTCGATTCGCCGAGTCTTGACGAAAACTATCACCGACGCATGGCATGGCCGCCACGGTATCAGGTAGCGGCGATATTATTAAGAAGTAAAACGCTTGTTCGACAACTAGTTACAATTTTTCTTATCCGCAAGGCTGATTGCGTACTAGAATGAAGTCAGTTTACACATCCTGGCTGACGATCCAGTCCAAGTACTGGTATATTCATGAATATCGCAGCCTCCCGCCCCCGTGCGCTCATCGTCGATGCCAACGATGACCTGCGCGAACTCTTTACCTTGTTTCTCGAACACTGCGGCTACGAAGTACGGTCGACGCACACTGGCGCGCTTGGGTTAATTAGTGCGACCGCAAATGCTCCGAATGTCGTGTTTTCGTCCCTTCGCGTGGGCGATGTCGACGGCTATGCCCTTGCACGTGAACTGCGGAAGCTGCCGCAGACGGCCAGCAGCGTCCTAATCGCAATGTCGGGTTTTGCAAATGAAGGCAGGGCAGTGCATGAGGCCGGCTTCGATCATTACTTGCGTAAGCCGATATCTTTGGATGAGATTACTGCGATATTGAAGCCTTTAGGCAACGCGGTGGACTAACTTCGCACTCGCGGGCTCGCATGGTGCGAAGCGCGGTGCAAGACTAACCCTCTGATTCGTAAAGGCCAAAAGGGCTTGCAAAACTGTTGTAGGTCGGAAAACTGCTATCCCAGCCAGCATGGTTCTTTAAGCTTCCTGGCCCCATCGGTTGTTGATCGCTTTGAAATTATCCAGATCGACCAGTAGTAGAGCGACAGGTCTGATGCCGCGGCGCACGCGCCACTTCACGTGCAGCGATCTCAAAATAGGATACGGCCAGGTCCCTAATGCAGACATATGGTTGTCTGGCATGCACCTGCGGGGACGGTGGATCGGCCCCGCTTCCGTCCATGAGAGATCAGAAGTATTGGGCAACGCTCAGCTGGGTTCAAAATGGGCTGCTCGGGTCGAGTGTGGGATTCCATACGCTGGCTTATGGCATGTTGTCGAGTCTTGCTGTGTTTGTCTGGTAAAGTGCCGGGCACAGCCATTCGCGTCTCGATCCTTTATTGCGAGCTACCGTATGCCAGCAGCCTCACTTCCTCCAGACGAACTGGAGCGCCAAGAACTGCTCAAGTCACTCGACATTCTTGATACCGCTCCGGAACCAGTTTTCGACCGGATCACACGCCTGACAGCGCGCCTGCTGGACGTACCCATTGTCGTGTTTTCACTGGTTGACAAGGACCGTCAATGGTTCAAGTCCCGCGTCGGACTGGAAGTGCAGCACACCTCCCGAGAGGTCGCATTCTGTGCGCATGCCATTCTGCAAAGTGCGCCGTTAGTTGTCACCGATGCGACCGCCGATCCGCGGTTCGAGGACAACGTCCTTGTATTTGGCGACCCCAACATCAGGTTCTATGCAGGTGTGCCGATTCGCAGCGCTGGCGGTCACGCGCTGGGGACTCTATGTGCAATCGATTCCAAGCCACGTCAGTTGTCTGCAGGTGATCTAGAGACGTTGCGCGACCTTGCGGACATCGTCACGAAAGAGATCCAGTACCGCGAGGCGCTGGCGGTCGCGCGTGACAATATCGAGCGATCCAGCGATGTAATCGCATACAGCGAAGCGCGGTTTCAGTCGGGGTTCGACCTTGCCAGTATCGGCATGGCGATGGTAGCGCCGGATGGGGGATGGCTGAGCGTCAACGAGGCATTGTGCAGAATCGTCGGCTACACGCGAGAGGAACTGTTCCGGACAACGTTCCGCGACATTACCCATCCACCGGACCTGGACTCGGACCTCGCTTTGCTGCGGCAACTGGAAGCCGGCACGGTCGACCAATACCAGCTGGAAAAGCGGTACGTCAAGAAGGATGGCCGCCCCGTCTGGATCAACTTGAACGTCACGAAGAAGACCGGACCGGATGGCGAACTGCTGTACTACGTCGCGGCCATCAAGGATATCTAGGCGCAGAAGGAGGCCGAAGCGGACCTGCGGGCGCTCCACGTCGAGCTGGAAACGCGTGTCGCGACCCGCACCAGAGAATTGAACGACGCGGTTGCAATGCTGCAGAGTGCCATGAGCCGCCAGGAGCAAGCAGAACGATTCCTGAAGGACCGGGAGGCCGAGCTGCGCAGCGTGATCGAGAACGCAAACGATGCCTATATTGGCCTGGACCGGGACGGCATCGTTCGTGAGTGGAACCGACAGGCCGAGACGACGTTCGGGTGGAGCGCCGGCGAAGCGATCGGACGGCCGCTCGACGCTTTGATCATTCCGGCTGAGATGGGAGAGTTGCATCGTCGGGGGATGGCGCGTTATTTGGCTACCGGTTCGGCGACTGTGCTGGGTAAGCGGCTCGAACTCCCGGCTGTTCGAAAGGATGGCTCCGGACTCACGGTGGAAGTGCGGATCACGGCGCTGGAAGTGAACGGCACAACGATCTTCAGCGCGTTCTTGCACGACATAACGGAACGCAAAACGCTCGAGGCCCAGCGGGAATACGACACGCTGCACGATGCGCTGACGGGGCTCTTGAACCGACGCGCGCTGACCGAAAGCCTTCCCATCGCGCAGGCGCGCTCGAGACGTACCGGCAAGATGCTGGGTGTGCTGTTTATCGATCTGGACGGATTCAAGGCGGTCAACGACACTCACGGCCATGAAGCGGGCGACAAGCTACTCTGTGAGATTGCCAGGCGGCTGCAGAGTACGGTACGCAAGACCGACAGCGTATTTCGGCTAGCCGGCGACGAATTCACTGTTTTACTGGAAGATATGACGGCCACCTATCCGGACGCGCGTGCTGTGGCGAAGAAGATCATCGAGCAGCTCTCTGTCCCTGTCGACCTGTGCGGGCGGGCCGCCACCGTTGGTGCCAGTATCGGTATCGCTATTTTCACTCCTTCGAGCAACGTGTCCGCGGCGGACCTCATCAAGGAAGCCGACTATTGGATGTATGAGGCGAAAAAGGCCGGGCGAGGGCGGGTTATGCCAGATAAAACCGTACAGGAAAGCAGAACAACGTAAGCTGTTCCGCGCCGGAAGAATTTCTGTGGACTGTCTGGTTTGTGGTATTCGCGTGTCAAGCTTCAGCGTTGGTATCATAAAGATTTATGCTTAGATGCAAATCTAATATTGCTTTGATCAGGTGGTCTCACCGGTGCGAAGTCCGCCATGTAAGTATCCCAAGCTGATCTGGCGAGCTGGGTATGGTACGTTGTCAGCGCGTTGTACGAGCCAAGCATCGGATTGGTTGGCCCTGCAGTCTGCTCGTACCGGTCCTATCACGGTCATCGTCGAGCTCTAGTGAAAAGCCACGGACGTTGACTTGAATTATGTCGAGTGATCTCTAACGGTTACTCTAAACTCGACAATATTTTAAGTAATGTCGAGTTTGTTAGGCAGTATCAGGACATATGGGTTTGGCGCATTACAGGTATCACGAAACGTCATTGGACAGGCATTGTGCATTGCAGCATTATGAGTCTGTCTCCTCTATCTTCCTCCAAGAAAATAGATTCAGCCCGCTTCCCAGCGGGCATTTTTTTACCTGTTCCGCTCTGGCTCCAAAGTTCGTGGCGTTCAGCATCTTCGGTTCCGATCTTACGCAGATTGCGCTGAACCTAAGTCACCAAAGCGAGTGCAGCCTCTGGCCGGGCGAACTCGGTTGTTCGCGCCTTATCAATTCTTCTGTTGGTGATCTCTAAGGCAATTATTGGCGAAGCCATCCGGTTCGTATGGCCAATTGTTGTCCTCTGGCAGATTCAAGTCCAAGTCTACGAGCGGCGGCATCGTGCCTAAGCTTTGTCCCTGAAGGGCAGCTTTGCGTCAGAACCTGTGACGGGTCACGAAAAACCGCCAGTTCAGATCAACGAAGCCGAGTACCCGCAGCACTATCTGTATTTGTTTAGTCGAATACCTATGATGTTTCCATGTTGCTTGAGCCAGAGTACCGAAAGGACTCGGCTAGTTCATTTGTGGACCTCGTTACCTGGCCACGCTCTTTACGTTCCATAAACTTTTTTGCACTCGCAACGTTGTGTCCCGAACCCTGCCGGCCGGTAACGCTGCCTCTACAGCTATAAGCATACGGAACTACCAATTTCAGAGTGTAAGATTCTCTGAAGAATAAACCTAACATGCCGCAAGTAGAATTAGCTTACTTACTAGCTAAATGGCGGGGACTCGTACATGGTGACATTGCGCCAGCGCCTGACAGCGGCCCTAACGCTGCTTGTTCTATTGACGTGCGCACTAGTGGCTGGCTGGTCACTTCATGTCGCCAAGCGCGAGATGGTTGCGACCATCGGCACCCAGCAGTTCGATCTGTTGTCGGCCTCGGCTGCTTATCTGGATGCGGATGTCGTGCACATGCAGGCCCTGCTCCGTACAGTCATTGATGGCCTGGCCGGTGGCGCGCCAGGTGCGTGCGGGCGGGCTCAGCCCAGCATCGAGCGTCATACCGTGTTGCGCAACGAGTTTTTTAACGTCACGGTGTTCGACGCGACCGGCCTTTTGATTGGTGACATGCGCAATCCAGCGCGGATCGGGACAAAAGCGCTAGGAAGCCGGCCATATTTTCAAGATACGATGCGCAGCCGAAAAGGGCTGATTTCCGAGCCGTTCGTCAGCGCACTATCGAACAGGCCGGTCATCCTGATCACCGAGCCGGTATTCGATTCGCAAGGCAACATCGCCTGCATCCTCGGCGGCAGCGTCGATCTGTCCCAATCCGCGTTTTTCGGCCAGATCTCACGGTTGCGGCCCGGACGCACGGGCTACCTGTTCGCCCTGACTCGCGATGGGCTGATATTGCACCACCCTGATCCCAGTCGTCTGCTGAAGAATGTCCTGACCGAGCAGGGGACGGCGGTGTCATCGACCGTCGCAGCCATGCACGGATGGGAGGGCTGGAAGCTGGGCCGTTCAAAGAACGGGACGCTCGCCATCATTACTTATAAGCGAATGCGGAATCCGGAGTGGATACTAGGATCCGTGTATCCGTTCGACGAAGCGTTCAGCGGCGTGAACGCGGCGCAGCGCGCGGCCATTATCGGCGCAGCTCTCGTCGCCTTGTGTGCGGGTCTCGTCGGCTGGTTCGTCACAGACTCGCTTTTGCGCCCGCTCCAGCGATTGCGGTGGAACGTTGTAGCGGTCGAGGAAGGACGCGAATCCATCGAGGTGTTCAACCTGGATAGCCGCGATGAAGTTGGGGCGCTCGGACGAGCGCTGTATTCGCTTTCGACCAAGCGCAAGGAGGCGGAAACCAAGTTGGCCCACCTCGCCATGACTGATGCGTTGACAGGTCTCGGGAACCGTCGGCGCCTGCAGGCGGAAATCCACGAAATCGCCGCCACGGCAGAGAAGCTGCGAACTCCCGTGACGTTGGCCTTTCTGGATGTCGATCATTTCAAGTCGATCAACGACAGGCTCGGCCACGACGTTGGCGATCTCGTTCTCATGGAATTCAGCTTGCGACTGCGCGCTGCGGTGAAATCGACGGACCATGTCTTCCGTCTTGCGGGCGACGAGTTCGTCATCGTCCTCGAACATCGTGAAGCCGGAGTTGACCTGGACGCCGTCGCCCACAAGATTCTCGATCTGACACGGGCACCGTTCTTCGTTACCGACGGCGCTTTGCTGGTAACAACGAGTATTGGAATGGCAACGTGCGACTGGAGTGATGTCGAACTTGGAGCACTGCTGCGCTGCGCCGACGAGGCGCTTTATGCAACCAAGCAGCGCGGCCGGGACGGCTTCACGTTGCGTACATGCCGGTAGTCGGTCTGCTGCTGCGATCCTCGGTACGACGTCCAAACGACACTGATGTCGTTACCACGCAACCTAGCTATGAAGCAGATTGAGAATAGTCTCTATCCTGTAGGGTTTGGTCGCAAACAGATAAGGCTGTTCATGATCCTTCAGCAGATCAGGAAGCATATGCCCCGACATCAGAACAATCTTGACAGTCGGATGCCTCACTCTGATCTCCTCTGCGAGCTGAAGTCCGGACATGCCAGGCATCATGACGTCCGATAGAACAGCATCGATTTCCTTGTCGCTTTGAAGAGCATGCAGTGCCTCACGTGCTGAGTGGACTACGATAACTTGCAGGCCATGTGCACTCAACAGCGTTGCCGCGAATTCTGCTCCGTCAGCTTCATCATCGACAAGCAGCAGTTTCCGCAAGAGCTTATCGGGGAGCTCTGTTTGTTGTTTCCCAGAATTCGCTGACTGGAGGTTGTGCGACCTGTCATCGGCGCTGTTTAGCGTGTCGAACATTATAAGCCTCGTTATTGATAGTTCTATCTTCGTTTCTTCTCAAGTTAAAAAATCGGCAATTACATTTATCTCAAATACAAGATAAGGTTCATGCACGCTTTCGTCTCTCGCCCTGCATGGGTGAGGCTAATGTCGGCAATACAATATCGTTATCGCTGGATTCAAGGACCGTTTTTATGTCCTGAGCCGTAAGAGGTCTCTGCAGAACCGCGTCTATCCCATCGGCATTGCCATTCAAGACCGAACCGGACTCACCATCCATTACCAATATCAGTATAGCGTCTGGTGAGTGACGCTTGAATTCGCCACTAAGTGCACGTCTATCATCGGGATTCACGACTGTCCAGGTAACGATTAAATCGAATTGAATCATTTGGACAGCGTGTAATGCCTTTCTCAAATTAAATGTAGGCGTTACAAGGTATCCAAGCGATGCAAGAAGGATGGAAGTGCTATTACAGGTTAGTGCGCTATTTTCAACAACCAATGCATACTTCATATAACTGCCCCCTGGTTGTTTTTTGTATAAGGTGGTACGTGTTCTAAATTTTATACTGTTTACCAAAAGTTATGTCAATAAAATTACACATGGTAGGGGCAGGCGGAGCACACATTGCAGCATTTCTTCGAGTTCTGCCTGCTATGGAGCCATGCCTTGAAGACCATCGCCGGCCTCATTGCTATTGAACGATGCACCGGCCTTGATGGCAGTTCCATGTTCCACATCAGCGGCCGGATCAACTGCACGGTGTGGGCTACCGGCAGCACGGTTGCTTACGTGCCCCAACCACATTGCTCCTCATGTAACCGTCCTGAAGAACAAGGATTCACCCAGGAAGCCGGGCGCAACCTGATCCGCGCGCTTCAGGTACTGCTACCGGCGACTGGTTCGATGTAACGCGCTTCGAGAACTTACCGAAGCATTGCTATCCGAGCTCGTCCGTTGGGCGAGCAAACATCTGTTGAAGTAAAGGTGTGACTCTTCATGAAGTAAACGTACGACTTGATGACGAAATCCGGTGCAATCCGGAAATGTCCGCCAATCGGCTCACGAAAAATCAAGGACTTATGGGGCGGCCAACCACGGAAAATCCGTTCGTCGTGCCAGAACCCGTCCTATTATGACTAATCGACTTAATACCGGCTAAGTCGAAAGTTTGCTTTTTGACACCGCATTTAATACCTGATCCGCTAACTTTGTACTTGCTCATCCATTGTGCCGCCCGAGCATGCACCGCGAATGGCCAGCGGTCGGTCCGCTCAAAACGCAGGAACGCTTGAGCGGACACCGTCGGCAGAGTCTCAGTGCACGCATGTGCACGGGTATCCGGCAACGAAGGGCACCTCGATGTTTTTGGCGTGCAGGCTGGCGTAAATGCATCCCTTTAGCGGATCCCATTCTGGGTCGGGCATGCGATCTCGCAGGCAGTGCCGGCCTGAGTCGAGAAGTGACTTCGCTTCTTGCGGAATATAGGCGACGACCAAGAGCTGCTTCATTAACGCGGCAACGTCCATCACCGACCATCGCTCTGCGTAGCAGTCGAACGCGACCCCACGGAGGACCGCACAGGGAACGACATGCTCGCCGTGAAATCCTGATGCCTTTTCGCTGTGTGGTGCCAGGTCGTTACCGACGAAATACTCGGCAACCCGGCTGTGATGGGAAAAATCTTCACGCACGCCGCGCCGAAAGAATCTGGCCATGCGGACGTACAATCGATCCAGCCGCTCGCGCTCGTCGCGCACGGGACGAAATTGTCGTTCGTACGGCAGACAGCCAGCCCTGATCGCGCTTCGTGCCTCTTCCAGAAGCGCTTCCTCCACGCCTTGTGTTCCCAGCCAGGCATTGAAGGCGAGTGCTGCTTCGGTCAGTGATAATTTCTGTTGCCCATACCATGCTGATCTGAACTGCTGCTGCACGGTTTTCCAGTGAATTCCCGCCCACGGCACTTGAGGACGCGCGATCTGCGAATGCGCATCGCTGTCTTCTTCCGCCAACTCGAAATAGAACAGGGCTAGTTGAACGACGCGTTCAAAGTGGGTCAGTCGCGCGTCCCCTTGGATGCTCCGCACCGGAATCCGTCGCCAGTCGGGATGCATGCCGGCGGCGCGGCCGGGGAAGGGACTGAGCAGTATTCCTTCACGCTGCAACTGAACGATTAGCCCGGAAGCGGAAGCATGCCCGATGCGGAGTTGTGCCTGTAAGGCGGCCACTCCTGGATTCTGTGTGCGGATGACGGTAGCGCGGGACAGGGATAGCAGTTCATTCGTAGTAAGCATTTTGGCTCCTTTTTGTTCGGGTCGACTAACAGCGTTTCGCTGCTCCTTACCATCCCATTTTTACATTTTGTTACATATTAGTAAGTCACTCAGCCTACTTCTGCTCCTGTTCTGGCGATGAGGCGATTGGGCGTCCCGCCGTTACGTCGATCTGCCCAAGCCACGTGCGCCCGTGGTACCAGTTGCCCCGCCTCTGCAGATATTCGCCGGTTCTGCGTCTGACAACGCGACTTAAGGCGAGGGAGGAACGGCCGTTCCCCCGGCGCCGTAGTCGTAGACGCGCTTCGTACCTTTGCTGACGCGCAGTAGCAGCCTAGGGTCCACATGCGGGTAGCCACGTTCGCGACGCGGCATGTCAAGGCCGCCGACCGTAGGGCGCAAGCTCAGGCGCAAAGGTGCCGCCGACGCATTGTGGTCGGCGTAGCTGGCCCGGCACGCCGTGACGGCGGCATCGCGCAGATGAGACCAACGCGGCGGTGAGGCCCGGATCTGCCTGCGATCAGCCGTTCACGTTGTGTCGTCGTCGTTTCGAAACCAGGATTTGGCCATTTCCGGGTTGGCGCGCTTCCACCGTTCTAGCGCGGCTCCCCGTAGGGCATACGTGCGCGGGTCGTAGTCCACGCTTGGCCGCAACTTCTCCAGGTCGCGCGAGCCCCAATGAGACGGTTGAGATGGCCGCGAAGCCGGCGCGGGACCCGGGTTGGACGGTTCCGCTGTAGTCTTGACCGGTGGGCGTTGGGGCATGCACAGGCGTTCCCCCATCTCTGGAAACAGCAGGGCAAGCAAGCGGTCGTAACGCCCGTCCCGCACGTATACGTCATTTCCCCATCGGATACTGTTGGCCACCTCATCACGCCATTTGGCTATGCTTTCTTCCTGCAAGGCCGTCAGTGCGGGCGCGTATGTCCTGATCGCCATGAGATACACTGGATGCCATTGCCGCAGTCCGGTGGTGTCCTGGCGAATACGGCTGATCACTTCCCAGCACGTGCCCTCAGCATAGCCGACACCAGTGTCATCCCGGATCGACAGCAATCGCTCGATCAGCATGGCCGGCGCACCGTATAGGGCCGAGTCGCCGGCCTCGGGGTAGCCATGGCAAGCCAGTGCGATCGCCGCACCCCGCAACGCTTCCTCATGGCGATCGGCATCCGCGGATGGACGCTGACGTGATGCCTGTCGGGCCCGGAACATGTGCGTTGCCGCCTCCAAAAATAGCGCGGCCCACACCTCAGGCGGACTATCGTGCGCTACCGCTTCAATCGCCAGGCGCAGCTGATCTTGCTGCGCGCATACGTCGTCGAGCTGGGCTTTGAGCAGATCCGCGGCACGCACCGCTTCTGGATGGTGAAGCCAGCGTTTCGCGGCGGTCTCGTTTACGACGAAATCGACTAGGGCACTACGCGTGATGGTGCCGCCCATGCTGCCGATGTCAATTTCGATGGCAGGGAAACCTGTCGCGGCGATCCTGACGCGTCGCTCCTGGGTAATCGCATTCGTCACCGTTACCTCGACTAGCAGCGTGGTGCCGTCCAACTCCGTGGCGATCACGTCCGGAACAATGTGCCCGACCCGCCGCTCCAGCGCGACGTGCGCCAACTCTGCCCGGCGCGTCGGGAAGGCCTGGCTACGCGTGATTGGTCGGCCATGCAGCTCGCGTGTCACTTCGATCGTCGGGTGCGCTGGCAGTGCGATGCAGCGGTTCGCCTGCAGGATTTCCTTAACCAGTTTGTGCAAGAGTGTTTCGCGGCGCATCGCAGGCGTTGCGTCGACCGGTAGCTCGTCGGACGGATCCCAGTCGAGCGCTGCAGCCGCCAGTTCGTAGGCTTGCTGCAGCGCCTGCGCGTCGAGTGCCGGGTCATTCCAGTGCCCGCACCAGCAGTGTTCGTCCATTACGGCCACGATGCGCTTGCGGATTTCGTCGATCGGCATCGCGGCGATTTCGGTCTCGTTCGCGACAATGGCGACGCTGGCCACCGCATTCCCTCTGTGCTCGAGACTGGTGCTGCCAACCAATAGGACTTCGATTTCCCGGCCGTCATCGAGCTTCAGTAGGCCACGCAGCGGGTCGGTGAACTGCACGTCGACGATGCGCACCGTCTCAGGGGGATGGTCGACCCAGGCCTCGTACAGCTTGCCGCTGAAGCCCTCGACGTGCACGCGCCGGCGGCGGCGCGGCAATTGCAGGACGTCTGTTCCTTCGAACGCCGCAGCCAGCGCAGCGCGAGCGGTCAAAACCACGCATGCCGCTTTCGGCATGCCGTCGGGGTGCCGGAAGTGCGGCCGTCGTGAAAATACCTGCTTGCCAGCATTTACTGCCGTCAAGGACTGACCACAGCTGATACAGACACAGTTGCATTTCGATCCGGTTTCTTTGAGCTCGAGAATGTATTTCAGCTCGCCAGTAGCGCGATCGCGCGCCCACGCCATGACCAAGTGATCGGCATTGCCGACCGCAGACTGCATTAGGTCCTGCTGTATCTGAAAAGTCATTGTTCAGGTCTCACGAAATCCATCGAGCAGCTTTTTCCTTTGATACCTATGCCCACTAGAAAGCAATTGTACAATTGTCAACGGCGTTAGCCAGGCCGGCTGCAAGCACATCCGTCGGGGCAACGAGCCGGTCCTGCTCCCGGCCAACCGGAACTTTCAGACTCCGATTGGATTTTTCAGTCATCGGAGGTCGTTATGCCGGCTCTGCTGTTCAAAATCCATTCAGGCCCAGCGCATTTCCCGTAGTGCGGCGACCAGCTCCGGACGCATGATGAACTGGAAATGCCCCGTGTGCTCTTCGGCCTGGTGTTCGTTCGAATACGACAAGGTGGTCCACCAGCACGGCGACCCATCGGCGTGCCGTTCCTCGGGTGTGTAGCCGAGCGCGGTGGCCACGTTCATGGCGAGAGTTCCGTACTGCAGATTCGCCGCGTTGTAATTCTCGTATTTTGCGGCGGCGGCTAGCTGCGTCGCCGTGATCGTTGCGTCCGCGGCCCGGCATTGAGCGCGAAGCATCGCAAAGTGGTTGTCCGGCAGATTCTTGTCACGGGCGGCAAGCAGGGCCGCTTTGAATTGTTCAACGGTCGCGATCGCCTCAGCGCTGGTCCCGACCATGGCATTCCTTTCATTTGTGGAAGAGTTATAAGCTACGTGTTATTTGAACCAGCCGAGCGTTTCGATCGCCTTGGCCAGTTCGTGGTGCATCATCATCTGCAGGCGCCCCTCGGCCGACCTGGTTTGCAACTCGACGCACAGGGCGCCACTGTAGAAGGCCTCGTCGCGCTTTCCGGACCGTTCAAAGTTGACGCCGAGCGCTTCGCCGACCATGGCCCCCAACTTGCCATATTGCGCATTCGCGGTCCGGTGATCGTCCGATCCCACCGCTTCCGCCAGTTCCGTGTAGGTCACCGTGCGGTTGTGCGCGTGGAAGTGTCGCTCCAACATTTTCGATTGGTTGTCGGCCAGCTTGCCCTTGCCGATCAGGATCTCCGGCAGGACCCGGGTATAGTCGGCAGCGCTCGGCACCACGAACGCCTGGCTGCGCCGCTGCATAAACCGGAACACCTTGCTGTGGTCAGTCTCTACACCATTTTCGTTAAGGAACGCGGCGATCTCTCGCCAGGTGTACTGTTTGTCGCGCAGCGTGGCGATCGTCTGGACATGGTCTTCGAGCCTCGTTTTTACGGGCGCCGCCTTTGCCTTGGCGAGCAGGTCAGTGGGAGCGGTCATTGGCTATCTCATAAGGTTTCAATCTCAACAGATTGCAACAAAACACAACAATAATCAATGTTACAACGAAAAATTTGCGGCGACGCTTAGGAGGAGGCTTGATGGAAGCCTTCGCCGCTTTGACGGGTGCGCGCCGGCACGATGCGGACGATTTACGAACGCGCGACGGGCGGATGTCGACCGTCAGACGTGTTTCACGTCCGTTCGACCTTAAAAATCAACACGTTGGAGTGCTCCACAACACGGGGCCAGGGGGGCCACAGAATCTTACTTAATATGTGTCAAGTAAGATTTGGCCAATTTACAGGTACATTTATATCTGTTTCCGTACCGCTCAGGTGGTTGGGCTAGACGTCTCCCTATCTTGGCCATGTTTCTGCCGTAACCGTTCCCGGACTTGGGCGATAATAGCGCGTTGCATTTTTCTTTTCTCGGTATCGACAGGCGGCAACTCCTGGGCATAACGTTCTACCTGCTCAGCCAGCTCGACGTCATTTTCTTCACGTAGACGAGTTGCGCTTTGTATCAGGTCCCGCAGGACGTCTCGCCGACGTGCTGCCATCGCAATTTCCCATGGCTTTGGTTCGATATAGCCTCGTTCGAGTTCAAGGGCCGCGTCTGCAAAACGCCGTGCCTTTGCAGCCGAAACATCGCCGCGCTCGTGGATGTGGTATTCCGCGCTACCTCGTCCTTTTAACGATACGCCACGTTCTGCTCGCGACGTTGCGTTAGCGTCGATACCGTAAGCCCTGAGCTTAGTCGCGAAGTCCTCGCGCCAGGCGCGCAACGTGCTTTTCCGGATATGGAGGCGTCGACCGTCCTCGTCTTCCGCCCGGACCACGACATGTACGTGAGGATGCGGCGGCGGACTCTCGCTGGGATCGGTCTCGGGCGTATGTAAGGCCATCAGATACTGGTGCCCGGCAAAGCGCTCCTGCGTGAACGCCTGCACTGCTGCAAATAATTTGTCGGGGTCTGTCTTGGCCGGCATAGAAAAGATGATATTGAAGGACTGATGCAGCGCTTCGCCTTTCCTATCATGGGGGCATTGCAAGTCAAGATCCCACGATGCATGCATAGCGTTGACGCTATCCCGGCCGCTGACATGCTCACCTTTTTCGTCCGCCGCGATCAGTGTCCCGTTTCGGGAGATATAGTTCATGTAGCGCAGCACGCCTGCGATGGTTGAGCCACCGCCTTTGACCTTGATAACGACTTCGGGAGTCCTCGTGACGGTACGTCGCAATTTGCTCTTGATCGACTGCCAGTCAACGTCCCCGCCAAACTTCTGCGTTGCGGGACGATAAACGAGCCGCTGAAGGCCCGACTTACGTCCGTTCCGCTCCGGAATAACCCCGCGCTCAGTGAACATCTCCGACTCCCCACGTCCGTAGATTAGCGAGAACAAGTTCCTTGACCGCGGTGGTCTCCACGTCGAGAAGCATCCTGAGCAGATCAAAATCGTAAGCTGCTGCGACGTGCGCTTCTTCAAGCGAAGTATTAAGCTTCTTCGCAATCTGGTTGACGTTACGGCCGACATCCGCGAGCTGCCGGGCCACCTGCCGCAAGGCGTTGACCTCGTCTTGGCACAGCACTGGGCGTTTGTCGATATGGACATACAGTAGATTCGCCAAGTATGAACTGCGATGGCATCGACGTCCGGCCGCGAGACGCCCCAATTCGTCATAGTAGTAGGGCTCAAGGCGGACGTACACCTGTTCGGTCTTGGCACCTGCGTTCACCGGATGGGAGGTCACTGCAGGTAACTGCGTCGACGCGGGGATGTATAGGGTTCCGTTTTGCTCAGCGCGGATGAAGTCTGTGATCAATGTTCCAGCGAGACGCGACGCCGTTAATGTGCGCGACCGTGCGATCGCGTCAAAAACTTGTTTGGTCTCGTTATCGACTGCTGCTCCTATCACTGCCATGACATATCTCCCACTCTAACCAACGTTGTGGATCGATTCAGCTGCTCCTCGTGTTACGGCTTGCGTCCAACGGTGCTTTCCTGCTTTAGGTTTTAAGAGGGCAGGATAGACTGTCGTCTTAAATGCTTAATCTCTTCGAGATTAAGGCATTGGTCCTCGTCCCTTCGGGACTGCGGGCGTACCGCTCACAGCTCGCTCACAATCACGGCGCCTTCCGGCGCAACGAGCCGTAAAGCGGCGTAGTAAATCAACTGTAGGACAGTCCCACCCACTGCTGCGCAGGCCCCGCAGATCAACAGCGGCGTTCGATCACGCAGAAACAGCAGGCAGAAAAGGAACAGGAGAACCCCGGCGGCTATTGCTAGGCTGATTAAGGGAACAAGCACACGTCCCACCAATAGCAAGGTCACGTAGAGGCTGTACTTGATCGTGCCAACGACCGCCTTACCAGCCACGACAGCTACTTTTTTCGATACGCGCCTCACGTGCAGCTCCTTCCCAATTAAGTAATTCACATGCTTGTCCGGATCACAGCGCACTTCGTGACGTCATCGCTTAAACACCAACTCGGAAAGAGGCACGTTCAATGGAACGTCCGTCCCGTCGACCACAATGGACACCGTCGCTCCAGGAACGACCGTCGCAGGTTTTCCCTTGTACTGAACGAAGATTTCGTCAGTGCGAGACGGCGTCTGTAAAGCTGTCGCAGCCGCCCCTGATCGCCCTCGGCTTCGCAGCCTTTTTTCGTCATGACGAAAATCGGGCTCCGCTACTGGTTCCCCCGTTGAGAGCGCGGCCAACTTTTCGTCATGACGAAATTGGGGTTCCGCTGCCGGCGCCTCCGTCGAGAGCGCGGGCAACTTTTCGTCATGACGAAATCCAGAATCTGCGGGCACCAGGCCTGGCATCACGTCGCCGTTGGAAAAAGCGGATCTCCCATCCCGGAAGCTCTCCACCGCATCCTTGATGCCGTCTCGTGTGATCTGCAAGATGTGCTGACACCATGCTTCAACCTCCACCGGGAACTCTTCCCAAGCCTGGCGCAGGTCATACAGCGTCCGCGCGGACCTGACGCCATCGGCGTACGCCTTGTTCACGCAAGCTGGTGCATCGAGGAGCGCCATATGTTCCGTGATGAAGTTCTGGTTCTTTTTCCGCATTCGCTGCGCGATCTCGCCTCTTTTGTCCCCAGCATCCAGCCTGCTCTTGATAAAGAGTGCGCGCGCCCGTGTACTCAACCCGGTTCTCAGTTCGTTCTCGTTGAACTGGTCATAGCTGTCGAAACACTCATCCACGAACGCCGGGATCGAGGTCAAACCGTTGTTGCGTGCCGCCGTGTATCGGCGCCATCCGTAATTGATGATGTATTTGCGGGCGATGGTCGGGTGAGGACGAACGGAAATCGGTGTCTTCACCCCACGGTCCGCAACGTCTGCGTCGAGCTCTTTCTGGGCTTCGATAGCAGCGGGCGTGTGCTCGTCATCCGCGTTGCGAGGGTTCGCTGGATCCGGCAGGATGTCGCTCAAGGGAATTTCCTTGGGCTTACCTTCATGCGCGAGATCGGCCAGGCCGGTCAGGTTCAGGCGAGTGTTCATGTCTACACTCCTGTGCTTTCCATTCTTCCCAATAGGATGTCGAAAACGGCGCGCATTTCTTTTCCCGCGTCGCGGGCGGCGCTCTTGATGCGCTGACGATTTTCGCCAGCGCCGCCTTCCTTCAGCTGCCATACCGGCACCTGTGCACCAGCGGCTTCGCGGTACGCCTGGCGGTCCATGATCGGCTTCGGGAACATGTACTGGTGATGAGATGCCAGCAGTTCCTTGAAGTCCTGCACTTGCGCGGGCTGTCGCGCATCGAACTCATTGGCGAGGATGCCGAAGTTGACCAGGTCGGGATTGAAGTGCCGTTGGATGAACTTGATCCGCCTGAGCACTTCAGCAGATACGTCAACGCTGAACGGATCGATCTTGCAGGGGACAATTACAAAGTCGCTGACGGCAAGAAATGCGTTGGCGATACGGCTGTTGGAGCCTGGCGTATCGAACGTCATGTAGTCGAAGTGCGGGGCCAGTTCGGCCAGTCGCGCACGCAAGTTCTCCAGCAGTTGCATATCGTCGAGTTCGGACTGTTCGACATCGCGCAGGCGAACCCTGTCTGTCGGGATCAGAACGAGTCTCGGGAATTCCTCTGGCAAAGGCAGCGGCTTGTCGGAGAAGAGATCGGCTGCGTTGAACTCCGTGATCGCATAAGGTGCCATTGCCTTGGTAGCATTGCCTTGTTCGTCCGCATCGACGAGGGCAGAGCGATGCTTCTTCTCCGCCGCGTAGTGCGTGAAGTTGTAGCCGGTCGTGGTCTTGCCAACGCCGCCTTTCTGGTTCGCCGGCATGAACGTCTTCATTTCAGCATCCGCCTTCTCGCGATGTCTGCCATTTCTTCGACGACGTCCGCAACGTTGTCCGGCAGCGCTACGTTGACCGCTCTCCAGCCTTCCGGCCGGCTTCCAAACTCCACATGCGTGCGCCATGCACGCGTCACCATCGCGCTGACACCCTGCACCGTGATACGCAAATCCGCCGCAATTTCCCGCTGCTTCACACCGTCCACCAGGACGCGGCGGATGTGCTCAATGTTTTGTTCCTTCTGACGCTCCAGGTGGGGCCGAATGAAATCGAACTCCGCTGGCGTCAACCGCTTTCGCACCGTCATTTGATCCTCCCCGATCACGCGGCTGCTCACTGCTCCGCTAGCTAAAAGGTACGCGTTAAGTCAACGCGAAACTCTGCGTTGGATTAAACCGGCGGCGAGGGGGCACGGCTAATGTAGAACGCATAACCCATTGAGGATACCCATGACACATCGTCTTGTTTCCATCTTCTTGTTGTCGGCGGCAGTGCCGTCTGTGCAAGCTCAGCCTTTGTACCCAGTTGTCGCCAAGGCGGATCAAAAGGCACGTGACGCGGATCGCCGGCTGATTCTGCAAACCGAACTCGCAGCGGAGCGCGAAGCGCTCGCGAACGCGAAGTCCCGTTCAAATGCGGTTGGCCCAAACGAACAGGCGTCTGCTGTCCACCGGCATGAAGAAAACATCAAGGCGCTGGAGCGCGAACTGGAGGGCAGCGCGGCACAAAGCGGTACCGAAGCGATCCCGCACCCTGTCGTCAAAGCGCTTCGTCCAGCCGCACGTACCGCAGACGCTTCTCGTGTTCCTCAGTTCTGGGACCCGTATAACCGGGCCACCGATTTCAACGCCTCATTAATCAACCAAAGGAGTGAAAGCCATGAGTAACAAGACTCGACGTGCATTTACGCTCGCCCTGTGCGTAGGCCTGCTGGCGCTGCAAGCTTCGCCTGCAATGGCGCAGTTCACGGGCGCCGGAGCGCAGGCAACCAACTGGTTCGTACAGCTGCTGACACCCATCGTGCCGCTTGCGGTGGCGATCGTTGGCATCCTGTGTCTCACCGGCCGGGTCAACTGGGGATGGTTCGCAGGCGGTGTCCTTGGAACCGCACTGTTCTTCGGCCGCGACCAGGTCGTGCAGCTGTTCCGCGGCTGGCTGGGAGCATGATATGGACCGCGAGGAGGGTATCGATGTCGACCCGCTCGCGGTGGCGCTCACCCGCCCGTCGACGATTCTCGGCGTTCCTTACGAAGCCTGTGTGATCAACATCCTGGTATCGGTCGAGGCATTGTCCCTGACCGAAAACCTGTTGTGGCTGTTGATGTGCGTTCCGGTCCACGGCATCTGCTATCTGATCACGTTGAACGATCCCCGGTCCTTCGAGCTATTGCTGCTATGGGCGCGGACGACGCTCGGGACGCTCATCGCGACACGGCGGCATTGGCATGGGTCTTCATACAGTCCGCTGACGTTCCGGGAGCGCTTCGGTGCGGTTAAGCGGTGGCGCCTCAAACGACTTTTGAATTCGGAGGTTCCGGCATGAATACTTCGGCATCACGTACTGCCGCGATGCGGCGCGAAACGCCGGTCGCACGGTACGTACCGTATCAAGGTCATCTCACGCCTTCCATCATCGATACTAGCGCGGGCGAATGCCTCTGCGTGCTGCGTCTAGCCGGCGCCCCATTCGAATGCGTCGATGACGACGAGATCAACAACCGGCACGCGCGCCTCAACCGTGTCCTGATGAGCCAGGCGGACCCGCGCATCTCGGTCTGGCAGCACATCGTGCGCCGGCGGGAGAGGCAGTACCCAGACGGCGTGTTCCGACCAGGCTATGCGCACGATCTCAATGAGCGCTACAAGGCCCGGATCGCCAGCGAAGACCTGATGCTCAACGAGCTGTACATGACTGTCGTGTTGCGGCCGTTTCGTAGCAAAGCTCAAGGGTTATTTTCTGCACTGTTCTCCTCGCGCACGCCGGAGGAAATCGCGAAGGCGCGCACGGAGCAGGTTACGGAGCTGGAGCAGATCGTTATCGACCTCACCGCGTCGCTCGGCTTTTACGAGCCCGAGCGGCTGTCGGTGTATGAGCGGCGCGGCGCGCTGTTTTCGGAGCCTGCCGAGTTTTTTAATTTCCTCCTTACGGGCAAATGGGAGCCGGTGCCGTATGCTCCGGTTCCCCTCAGGTACCAGATAGGTGGGGCGCGTCCCGCCTTCGGCAACGAGACTGTCGAGATACACGATGCCGACGTGAGTCGTTTCGGGGCAATGCTTGGCATTCAATCCTATCCGCCCGAGACGACGCCGGTCTTCCTCGACGAATTGCTGACACAGCCGGTCGAACTCGTGGTCACGCAGTCGTTCGAGTTCCAAGCGCAGGACACGGCGCTTCGCAACATGCGGATGAAGACGAATCGCATGGAGAATGCGCGCGACGCGGCGCGGTCGCAAGTCGACGAGATTCCCGATATCGCCGACGACCTGGCATCACGCCGGACGGTCATGGGCAGCCATCACTACAACGTCTTCGTCAAGGCCGACACGCTGGATTCGCTGGCCCGCGTGATTGCCGATGTGCGCCGCATTCTTGTGGAGGCCGGCATCAA
This sequence comes from Massilia orientalis, assembly GCF_030411975.2. NCBI lineage: Bacteria > Pseudomonadati > Pseudomonadota > Betaproteobacteria > Burkholderiales > Oxalobacteraceae > Massilia > Massilia orientalis. Next base: position 27,860 of record NZ_JASNRB020000036.1, read on the forward strand.
GCCGGCGCGCGAAGACCTGGCGCTCGAGGCGGCGTTCTGGGCACAACTGCCAGCCAATTTCGCCATGCGTCCTCGTCTGTCGCCCATCAACAGCCGCAACCTCTGCGGCTTCTATCCGCTGCATAACTTTCCCGTGGGGCGCCGAAAAGGCAACCACTGGGGCGATGCGATCGCAATGCTGGTGACAGCCGCAGGCACACCGCATTATCTGAGCCTGCATGCATCCGATCCGCAGGCGGCGAACGGAGGCGGCAAGAAGGATGTGGGACATACGCTCCTGTTCGGCCCGAATGGTTCGGGAAAGACGGCGACCGTTTGCTTCCTGCTGTCGATGATGCAGAAGTTCGATGTGACGTCAGTACTGTTCTCCAAGGACCGCGATACCGAAATCGCTACCCGGCGCCTTGGCGCGAGGGTGCATGCTTTGAGGCTGAACGAGCCGACAGGACTGGCCCCGTTCGCGCTCGATCCCGCGGTTCCTTCGAACGTGCGGCATTTGCAGTTGCTCGTGCGGAAGCTGATGAGCCGTCCGATCGTCACCGAAAGCGGGCTTGAAGTCGACACGAAACCGCTGACCGTCCAGGATGAAAAAGACGTGGACAGGGCGATCGCACAGGTACTGGACATGGAGCCTGCGGCGCGCCGGCTTGGCCGGGTGCTCGACTTTCTTCCGAAAGGCGAATTGTACGAGCGCCTCGCACGGTGGTGCTACGCTCGGGTAGAGGGGAGGGCGGATGGGCCGCTGGCGTGGGTCTTCGACAATCCGGCGGCCACGATTGCCAATGCGCTTGGAACGGCGCGCACTACCGTGTTCGATACCACCGCCTTCCTCGACGACGCGGAACTCAGGGCACCCATCGCTCTACACCTGTTTCATCTAACTGGACAGCTGATCGATGGCAGGCGGCTGGCGGTGTTCTTTTCGGAGTTCTGGAAGTCGATGGGCGACAAGCACTTTGCCGCTTTCATCAAGGATCTCTTGAAGACGCTGCGCAAGAAGAACGGCCTTGTTGTGCTGGATTCGCAATCTCCAAGCGACGCCCTGCGGCATCCCATGGCACGCACGCTGATCGAGCAGGTCGCAACGATGATCCTGTTCCCCAATCCAGGCGCCGACTACGCCGAACACACGGAAGGGCTCGGATTGTCGGACAGGGAGTTCAACCTCATCAAGACAGACCTGCCTGAAGGTTCCGGAATGTTCCTGCTGAAGCAGGGGCGCCATTCGGTCGTGGCCCGGCTGCCGCTGGCCGGGATGGACGATGACCTGGCGGTACTCTCCGCACGCACCGCCAATCTCGAACTCATGGATCGCCTTATCGCCAAGTACGGGGACGACCCCGACACTTGGGCACCTCACTTCGACATCGAAAGGAAATCCGCATGAACCTCCGTATCCTCGCCGTCGCTGCCGTGCTGGCCTGCGCATCTGCACAAACCCATGCCCAGTTGACTGTCATCGATCCCGCGGTGCTATCGCAGGCGGTAATGCAGGTCAAGGCATGGACCGACCAGTACAGGCAGATGGCCATGCAGATCGACAGCATCAATTACCAGATCAAGTCCATGACCGGCGACCGCGGCATGTCGCGCCTTCTGCCTGCCGCCACGCCAGCGCTTCCGGCGGATTGGGCACGCTCGATGAGCGATCTTTCCTGGTTCGCCCAACAGATCCGTCAGGCGCAGGCGGTGCTTCGGCCCGACCAGGCCGCACGGCTGGCTCCCGAGCTCCAACGCTTCCTGGCTCAGGCGCAGGACATTTCCGCCGCCAACCAGGCGATGGCGCAAACCGCTTTCAACGATGCGACGGCGCGCCAAACGCGACTGCGAATCCTCACCGACACCCTGGCGCGGACCGAGGACCCCAAGGCGGCATACGACCTCGCCAACCGGATCGCCATCGAGCACGCGGAACTGGTCAAGGACCAGAATCAGCTGGAAGCGGCGGCGAACGGTGCCGCCGCCCAGGAGCGCGCGCAGCGCCTGATGATCAGCCAGATGCGCGCCGGCGCGGTCGGGACGTCGATCCCGCGCATCGAGACGCCGCTGCCATGAGCGGCGGACACCATCAACAATCGAAGGAGGCATTCATGAAAGCGACAACGGCCATCGTATCGATCGCGGTCTTGATGTGCGGATGCGGACGCGAGCCTGGCGGGACGATCCCGGAGCTGGGGGGGCGCGTGCTTACCGTGGACGAGTTCCTGGCCCAGCCGGCGCTGCGCGGCAAGGTGAGTGCGCTCTGCCGGAATGATCCCGGCCGGATGGGATTGACGCCGAACTGCGTCAACGTGCGGCGAGCCGACCACATCGCATCGATGGGGACTGCCGACAAGCTCCATCTCGACCTGAGCCACTAGGAGAATCGATCATGGCCGCGCCAACCCTCTATCGCGACGGCATGAATTACATCAATGCCGTGTGCGAAGGCTACGTCGGCGAGAACGTGGTGGCGGTCGCCCGGGTCGTCGGCCCGTTTTTAATGGCGATGCTCGGCCTCTATGTCGCGCTGTGGGGATTCGCCAGCCTACGCGGTTTGATCCGGGAGCCCGTCAACGAATTCATCAACCGGGTCGTGAAGCTGGCCGCGATTCTCGGCATCGGCTTCAACGTCGCGAACTACAACACACTCATCACCAACACGTTCTTACGTGGGCCCGATGAGTTTGTAGCCGGTATGGCGCGGAGCTCTGGTGGCGACGGCGTCATCAGTGGTCTGGACGCGATGCTCAACGACGGGCTGCTGCTGACGACGCGATTCTGGGCCAAAGCCGGGGTGCTCGACGGCGATTTCGGGATGTACCTGATTGCCGCGGCCGTCATTGTCATGACCATCGTCGTCACCGCCTATGCGTTCTTCCTGATGGCGTTATCGAAAGTCGTTCTCACGGCAGTGGTCGCGATAGGCCCCGTGTTTTTCATCGGATTGCTGTTCGAGGCCACGGCGGGGTTCTTCAATTCCTGGCTGCGCCAGCTGGCGAACTACTTCCTCGTGCCGGTGCTGGTTGTCATGGTCAATTTGCTCGTCATGAAGCTGTTCGCGAGTGCGGCCAGCGGACCTGCCGCGATGACGTCGAGTGCCGAAGTCGCGGAGGTGTTTCCGTTCCTGGCAATGGGCCTGGTCTGTCTTCTCGCGCTCGCCTCGGTGCTCAGTATCGCTGCCGGATTGGCGGGAGGCGTGTCCCTGTCTTCGTTCGGCATGGGGCGGTTCGCGGGCAAATTGCTGAGCCTTGGAGGTATGGAACTCGGAAAGCAGATCGGCCTTCAAGGCACCCGTCCGGTGGCGTGGACCGGCAAGAAAGTCGCTCGTGGCACCTGGAGCGCCTACCAGAACAGAAGCCGCAATTCGATTCGCCCGTCCAAGACTAAAACGAAATTGCTGACCTACAAACCGTGAGGAACAAATGCGCAAACTTTTGATCCTGCTGGCCACAGCCAGCGTACTCGGCGGGTGCGCGAGTGCCCCATTGCCGGGATGCGATGGAAGCGATCGCCGCCCAATCAACGTTCCGGCCGGCGCACAGGCCGAATATCCAAGCTGCAGCGCATCCGTATAAAGGAGCATGCAATGAAAAGCCGATCCAACGCAGATCAACTGGTCGAAGAGTTAGCCGCTACCCGTGCGCTGATCGACGCCCACGCCGACATCCAGAAGATGCTCGATTTGGCTGCGGACGAGGCCGACCGCCGAGCCCTGGCCGGCGAGACCTCGCGCCGGAACGCATGGCGCGTGGCTGGCGCCTTCGGCATCGTGGCCGTCATTTCGATCATGGTAGCTGGTGGCGCGGTCGCGACGTCGATGCGTCCGGCGCCACCGCCGGAAATTCTCGTTGTGGACAAGGCGAACGGTATCGTACAGCCACTGATATCGCTGGCCGAGTTCCAAGTGGCTCCCGAAGAGGCGACCATACGCAGGAACGTCAACACGTTCGTTCTGGCCCGGGAAGGATATAGCTACGAGCAGGCGGATATCCATTACTACACCTCCGCCGCCTTCATGAGCCCGCAGCTGCAGACGCAATGGGCCCGGAAATGGGACAAATCGAATCCCGAGTCGCCGCCGAACAGGTACAAGAAAGAACGGAAAGTGCGCATCAAGGTCGGTGCGATCACGGTACTGCGCAACGGCCTCAAGACCGCTATCGGAGCGCGTGCCAGCTTCACGAGAACGGAAATAGTGAACGACGTCGAGGAGACGCCAACCGAGTGGATCGCCAATATATCCTTCCACTGGGTGAACGTGCCGACGAATGAACGCGACCGGCGCATCAATGACCTCGGTATGGAGGTCACCGACTACACGGCGGACCGAGATCTCGGCTCTGCCGGGTGGGCAATCGCGGATCGCACGGCGGTACATACTGCTCCGCGCCAGCCAGCATCCTCCATGGCACTCGTGTCGCCGACTAGCGTTCAACAGGTGTCGCCATGAACAAGACACTCGTGTCCGGAGTGTTCATGCTCGCGGCGGCGATGGCCGCGCAGGGGGCGCAGGTTCCGGAAGCAGCCAAGAAGGATGTGCGCATCCGCTTCGCCACATACGACCCCTATGACGTGGTGACGATCTATACGCGCGACGGACTGGAAACCCACATTGTCCTGGACCCGGACGAGAAGATCGTCGACATGACGGGCGGAGACGTCGAAGCATGGGGTGTCGCGACCAAGTATTCCCGCGATGGACTCTTCATCAAGCCAGCAGGCCTGCTACCCGACGCGAACCTGCATGTGGTGACCACGAAGCGGACGTACACGTTCGACCTGAAACAGGCACGAAAGGGCAAGGGCGAAGTCGGTTTCATGACCGTCTACTTCCGCTATCCAGCATCCGAGCGCAGCGCCAGCGCCAGTGCCAGCGCATCCGAGCAGGCGCGCGCACTGCTAGAGGTACCTGCGCCGATCAGCAATCGCCATTATTCCGTCCAAGGATCGAGCGACCTCGCGCCGGTGGAAGCTTGGGACGACGGCAGGACCACGTTCCTGCGGTTCGGTGCAAATGCCGGCATCCCTGCGGTGTATTCAGCCCGTAGCGGCGAGGACGCGCTGGAACAGATGGAAAGCCCGGTCATGAAGGACGACATCATGCAGATACCGGGCGTGCACCGCAAGCTCGTGCTGCGCATCGGGCGCCAGGTTGCCTGCGTGTTCAATGAGGGTTTCGATCCCGCCGCGCGGCGTCCCGCTACCAGCACGGTATCGCCTCTGGTCGATCGCGTCCTGAAAGGAGCTGCCAAATGAACTTGTTCAAACGCCGGCTGGACGAAGTGGAGGCCGATGACGAGAACGCCATCGAAGGCGAGCGCGTTCTCGGTTCGGTCAACAGAGGGATCTCGCTGCAAAACAGGTTGACCAATTGGGCTGTAATCCTCGGTGCCTGTCTACTCGCAGGTGTCCTGCTCTACAAGTATTACGCGGGAATGTACAGGCATTACCAAGAGACGAAGGCACCCGTGAAGGACGTGACGCGTACGCTGGCCACGGCCACGTTGCCTCCTCTTTCGATGCCGGAACCCGCGCCCGCGGAAGCGCCAGTCGTTGCCAGCGCGGTCGACAGGCTTCCTCCGCTCCAGGCGTCGGCAAATCCCCCATCCTTTGCCGGCCAAGCACCGACCGGGACGTCCGCTGTCCACACGTCTCCGACGAGTCGTGTCGAAATGGTGCGCGAGCGTCGGCTGAAACGCGAAGTGCGCTTCAAGCTGGATGCCATCGATGCAACGGAGCCGACCGGCTTGGGCCAGGCGAAGAAAGCTTCGGAGGATGGCGCGACGAACTCCATATCTCGTGCCGTCGCGGCTGGGCCTGCGCAGCCCTCCGAACATGCCGCGACACGTGCCTACATGTTGCCCGATCCAACGCTCATGATGACGCGCGGTAAAGTCATTCCGTGCACGGTCCTACCAGCAATCGACACTACGCTGACCGGGACCGTGTCGTGCGTGACTGCGGTGGATGCGACAGGCGCCGACAACAAGGTGTCGCTCATGGACCGGGGTACGTACTGCGTCGGCCAGCAGGGCGGAGGCGTTACGCACGGGCAACGCCGGGTTGGGATCATCTGGCAGCGGTGCGAGACGCCCCAACACGTGATGGTGCCGCTTAGCGCCGATGCGGCTGATTCGCTGGGACGGCCCGGCATTCCGGGAGCGGTCGACAACCATTTCTGGGATCGCTTTGGTGCCGCCATCGCCCTGAGCCTGATCACCGATGTCGGCCCGTACCTGGTCGCTACGGCGCAACGTGGAAATGGCAACACCACGATTGCATTTCCAACGATTACTGGCCCGCAAGAGGTCATGTCCGAGGTATTGAAAAGCACGATGGACATTCGGTCGACAATTACTGCCCCGCAGGCCAGCGAGGTGTTGATCTACCTGGCCGGCGATATCGACTTCCGCGATGTCTACGCACTGGAAAGGAAGCGGCCATGAACGATACCGCGATCGTTGTGGACGACGTCTCCACGCTGGCGCTGCATCTCCGTCCGATAGCCGCTCATCTGGACGATGAGAGCGTTACCGAGATCGTCATCAACCGGCCTGGCGAGGTGCTGCTGGAGCGTTCGGACGGCTGGGAGGCTGTCAGGAACGCGGCCATTTCACATCAATGGTGCGACGGGCTCGCAATGCTGCTGCGGAATCGCGCCAACCAGGACCTCGCGGAAGACTGGCCGCTGCTCGGTGCTCAGTTGCCTGGTGGCCTGCGTGTACAGGTCGTCATTCCGCCTGCAATCGAAGCCGGCAAAGTCTCATTCACGACGCGGCGCGCGATAGGCAAGTCGTTGTCGATGGAAGAAATCGTCGACAGCGGCGCGTTCGAGAATACGCGGTGCGAACAGTCCCTGCTGATGACATCGAAGGAGCGGACGGATATCGAGGCGTCACTCCCTGACAAGGAGCGAGAAATACTCGACCTGTTTCGCAGGCGCCAATGGGACGCGTTTTTTCGGGCGGCAGTCGAGGGCCGGAAGAACATCGTCTCGTCAGGCGCTACCGGTTCGGGCAAGACCACCCTCGGTAATGCGCTGGCGGCGATGATCCCGAAGGATGAACGCATCATCACTGTCGAGGACGTGGCGGAAATGCGGCTGCCCCACGTCAACCAGGTCAATCTGTTTTATCCGAAGGGAGCCAACGGCGTATCGAAGCTGAAGCCGCGCGACCTGCTCGAGGCCACGCTGCGCATGCGGCCCGACAGGGTGTTGCTGGCCGAACTGCGCGGCGACGAGACGTTCTTCTTCATTCAGAACGTCCTCAACTCCGGGCACCCGGGAACGATTACGACGGTCCACGCCACGCGGGCCAAGCTGGCGTTCCGCCGCCTGGCCCTCATGATCAAGGGAAGCGCGGAAGGGGCAGGGCTCGATCTCGACGATATCTACGCGAACCTGTATGCGCTTGTCGACGTGGTCGTCCAGATGGCACGCCTGCCGGGTGGCCGCCGCGTAGCGGTCGAGGTCTATTACGATCCCGCGTTCGCGGCGCGCCAGCTGGGGTAGGGGGCCACGATGCTCATTACTCCGATCGACAGTCCTCGCCTCAAGGCATTGGCTTTCTGCACCATGCTGATCGGTGCGGTGCTGACTACCCTCTACCTTGCAAGCTATCTGTTCCTGGTGCGGCTCGGGAACCCCTTGCTTCCGCCGGCGGCCGCGTCGCCGATGACGGTACTGCGTTACTGGCAGCAGTATGGAACCGATCCGTACACGCGCCGCTGGCTGATCGGCTGTCTCGTGGCGGGCGCCAGTCCGGCGGCCGCTGCCGCGATCGCGCTGTTCCGGCCTGTGAGCCGCTCCCTGCACGGCGATGCCCGCTTTGCCACCAAGCGCGAGGTTGCCCGTGCAGGTCTGTTCGGGGAGGCCGGCATCATCCTCGGCAGGTGGGGGCGGCGCTACCTGGTGCTTGGCCGGCAACTGGCGGCGATTGTCATCGCACCGCCCCGGTCGGGGAAGGGCGCAGGTCTCGTACAACCGAACGCGCTATCCTGGCTCGGGAGTATCGTCGTCAACGACGTGCGCAAGGAGTGCTACCGGATCACCGCGGGTTTTCGAAGCCTGTTTTCGGAAGTCCACCTGTTCGATCCGTTGTCGCGCAATGGGTTGACGGCTCAGTGGAATCCGATTTCGAAATACTACGTGCCCGACGATCCTCCGCTGCGCGTGAGCGCGTTGCAGAAACTCGCGAACCAGCTGTCCCCCGATCCTGCCTCGGGCGATCCGTTCTGGCCGGCGTCATGCCGCGACCTGTTCCTCGGTATCGGCCTGTACGTGATCGAAACGCTGTCGCTACCGCGTACGCTAGGGGAGATGGTGCGCCAGATCATGCATGGCGCGGACGACTCCGTGAGCGATCACTGGAAGAGGATCATCCGCGAACGCGACAAGTCGGAGAACCCGCTGTCGCCGACCTGCAAGCGGATGCTGTACGACTTCATTGCCTTGAGCCCGCAAACGCAGTCGTCGGTACGGAAGACATTCACCGCGAAGCTGCAGCTGTGGACTGATCCGCTCGTGGACGCTGCCACGAGCGCCGATTCCTTCAATTTCTACGACCTTCGGCGCAAGCGTCTCTCGATCTACCTCGGCGTCAATCCGGGAGACCTGGACCGCCTGTCCCTGCTGATGAATCTCTTCTTCACGCAAATGCTGGACGCGAACATGGACAAGATGCCGGAAGACGATCCGTCAATCCGGTGCGAGCTGCTGCCGATCATGGATGAAATGGCCGCGCTCGGCCGCATGCCCATCATCGAGAAGAGCATCCAGCTGATGGGCGGTTACGGCATTCGCCCCCTGCTGATCGCCCATTCCGTTCCTCAGCTTCGCGCGGTTTATGGCCCAGACCACACCAAGAACATCATAGCCTGCTGCGGCGCGCGGGTGGTGTACGCGCCGAATGACAGCGACTACGCCACCGATATCTCGCGCGAGCTCGGCACGTTCACCGCGGACAGCACGTCGGACTCCCGCCCGGCCATGAGTGCGCGTCCAGGCAGCGTGACCAGATCGAAGACCGCACGCGCACTCCTCAATCCGCAGGAGGTGAAGATGATGGGCGTGAACAACGAGATCGTGTTCGTCGAACACTGCCTGCCGATCTTCTGCCGCAAGATCTGGTACTGGCAGCGCCTCGTCTTTCTTCGTCGTGCAAACCGGCCTCTGCCCGAGATCGAGCCGATCGAAATCAAGATGCCAGAAGCGGCGCCGCCGCTGCTCGACAAGGACGATGCACCCAGTGGCAAAGCCAAGGCGCCGCGCGACATTACGCCGCAGGACATACCGAAGCTCGGCAAACTGAAGCTGACGGATTACGCGATGGATTTCAAAGATGTCCAACTACCGAAAGGAGAAAAGCTGACTGGCGAGGATCTGCAAAAAGTTTTCGATTCCTTCATCCGCGAAGTTGAAGCGGCAACCTGACAGGAGCTGACATGAGTATCGAAGACAAAGAGGAACGCACACCACCTCCAACGGATTTCCCTGTGCCCCAGGGCTCGAAAGACAACGGAAGTGGAAGCGCAACGACCGAAACCACGCAGGGAAGTGATGGAGGGGACGCCATACCAAAAGCTGCAAAGAGGCGTACATCCAAGAGCAAGGAAGCGGGCATCGGCGAGACCGCTCAACAGATGGACACCCCTGTCAAACCGGCACGGAAGACACGGGCGGCAACGAGATTTGCCGACGCGGCGGAACCGCTGGCTCCCGCGACGTCGGAACCAAAACGTACTCGACGTCGGGCATCACCGAGCAAGGACGTAAAACAGGAAGTGGCGCAGCCAGCACCGCACCGGGCCGACATCCCTCCCGTTACCGAAGAGGCGATCGCGTTTCTCGCCAATTCCAACGCGAAGGTACCAGAACTGTTCAAACTTCAACCGCAGAGCCGTGAATTCGTCCTGTATCACATGTCGAACCTGCAGCGGCTGGATGCGGACATTGCAGCGGGGCGCAGCTATCTCGCCACGCACATGCCGAAGTTCAGTCCCGAGTTCGAGAAGACTGCCGATGCGCTTCTTGCGAAGCTGGCGCATTCCCACCGCACGGCGTCGGCAACGGCAACACCGAATGCCGATAAATCGACGTTGACAAGGTCTCCGCATTTCTATGGGCCGAGTCAGGTGACCGAAGTCGTCCGGGTACGTACTCTTGACCCGGTCGCGGCGGAGCCCAAGAAGCATGAGCGCGAAGTTGAAAACACGATCGAGCGTGGTCCCGTCCTGAAGCTCGACAAGCCACTTGCGAACGACGTTGCGAAGCCGACGCCCGCACCCGCTGCTGAAAGCAAGTCTTTACCGGGTTTCGGTAAGAAGGTTTTGCATATCATGGGTAACACAGCCGACGTCGCCGGCGCCTGGTTACACAGCGAAGCAAAACAGGCCGACACTTCGAGGAAGGTGGGGCCGTCTCAAGACTCAATCAAGGAGCCAGCGCCGCCGGACGGTAGTGCTCGTGTCGTTCCGGCTAGCGTGGCTCGACGTTTTCTCAAGGTTGAGACGGAATACTACTTCCCGGATAAGTCGCCGGCGTTCAGTGACTGCGGGGACAAGCTGGCGACACGTGGCGCCCATCCGGAAGTGGTGCGCTCGCTGGTCGAAATCGCCCAGGCCCGCGGCTGGACAAGCCTCACGGTCAAGGGTACTGACGAATTCCGGCGTAGCGCCTGGATGGAAGCGGCTCAAGCCGGGATAAAAGTCGCGGGATATCAGCCTTCGGCGCTTGATTTGGCCGAGTTGGCGAGCCGTCCAGTAAGAAACACGGTCGAGAAAGGGCGCCAACGAGACCAGGACAAGGTGCCGGCTGCCCCTTCCACTAGACAACCAGGTACGGGCGAAGACCGGCAACCAGTACGGCAGCTTGACAGTGCAGTGGCGAAGCCGAACGAATCTCCACCGTTGAATGCGGAACTGGTCGCGAAGGCATCCGCATTCGAAAAGGACAAGCCATCGTTTGTCCTGAAAAACCATCCCGAACTCGCGCCTGCGTACGGCGTCGTCGACGTAGCCAGGAAGTTTGCCGAAGCCCACTTGCCGAAGGATGTGCGCGAGGAGTTTGTCGGCCTCGCCAGACGGCATGTCATACAGAAGATCGTTACTGGCGAGGCTGTGAAAGGGCCGAAGATCTATGTCGCGCATGCGAGAAGCAGGCAGGCTCCCGAGCAGAGGGCAGCAGTAGCGACGGAGACGATTGATCAAGGCAAGTCGCCTCGGGCGAAAGAGGTAGCGAAGGAGAGATAGCGCTCGCTGCCTTGTTTCATCATCCGCAGATCGACCCACCTCCGTCTTGGAGCGTGGGTATTCGCTTCATCCGCCACATCTCGGCAGCCATGGCCGACAACGTACTAGGAGACTTGAAATGCTATCGTGGGACGATGAGCCGCCGGAAAGGCACGGCAGTAGTTCACGTGTGAACGCGGACGACAAGCGCATCATCAACGCCAAGACCGACGTCAACCAGCTGGTCCCGTTCAAATATAAATGGGCGTGGGA
>NZ_JASNRB020000037.1:0-38806 GCF_030411975.2 Massilia orientalis
GCATCACACCAAAACAGAAACTTGCCCTTGCCGCTTAACCTCTACTTTTAGCTCGCTCTAAAAATGGGGGGATTACCATAGCAATGCCTGCACGAGGCGATGTACTTCGTGCAAAACACTGCTACAAAGGAAAAGGGGCTTGACGTGAGATGAGGAAGCCGCAATACTGAAGACGCCAATCAGCTGTATTGAGAGTTACTCTCACTCACGGGGCAAGCCGCAAGGTTTGTCCCGTTTTACATTTTCACCTCCTGTTTGTTGCGCCGGCGCAGGCGCCTAGTGGGTTCATGCAAAGCTTGGTTGGTATCGGCGGTGATCCGCAGGACCTCACGTATCGCGCGCACCTGGCTGGACGTTAAAAAATCTAGCTGATCCCTCAATTCCTTGAACATCCAAAAAATCTCCTGAGGCTTGTTTGCGTCAAGCACGACCTTACGTCGTGATGCCTCTACTGCAAGGTCCAATCTTTTCCGCTCATCTTCGGAGAGGGACAGGACTACGGCTAACCGTTCCAGAAATTCTGGCGTCGGAGGACCTTTCGTGCCAATTTCCAATGCGGAAATATAGCTTTGTTCATAGCTCATCTGTTCGGCCAAATCTGATTGGCGGACATTGCGTTGCATCCTCAGCTCATGTAGGTAGTGTGAGAAAGGGCTCACTAAAAAACTCGTCTTGTAACTTAGAGATACTGGGAAGAGTAGGAGAAAAACAATCGAATGTCAAAAGAAAAAGGCTGCGTAGTCAATGGCTAAAGTGATATTAATATATTAGGAAATTCTGCAAATTTCTTTGCTTTTCATATCGGCGCTTAAAAGGTATAAATTTGGTTTTGTAAAACCAATGGATAAACGTCATGGCGAAAAAGAAATCTGATTCAACGATTACTGATCGAGCCAAAACACATCTCGAACGGCTATTTGACGGCGGTGGGAAGCGGCTTGTCGTAGATCTCGATGCTCAGAGTGTCGTGCGACTCCGCGATCTTATTGAGAGACAGTATGGGGCAACGCAAAAAGATGTCGTGTCAAGGGCGATCGCCGAAGCTCATTCGAGATCGAGCGAAGCTGCAGAACGAGATGGTGGTTTCTGACGTCAGAAGGTCAAGTCAGTTATCGATGAGAATCTCGAGTGGCAGATGCGAGGCCACCCAGAAACTAACAACCACTTGCCCTACTGGCTCGACGCCCATCATGGACGGCTTTGTCCCGCAAACCCATTGGTAACTCTGCAACTGTCTCTCGTAATTGTTAGCCCTTCTACCTCGTGCAAGTGTAGGGATGTTTGTTAACGATCGGCTCAGCCAGCTCGTCTTGCTGCATGTTGAGGCTGTTCAATGCACGTAAAGTGCAGTACATTTGCACGACAGCAATGACGGGACCTTACGATGTCACGCCTGAAGGACGAAACCCTCTCCATCCGAACCTCCGCCGAGATCAAGCAACTAATACGCTCAGCTGCTGAGCGTGAGCGCCGCTCGGTCGCGTCAATGATCGAAATCCTAGTGCTGGAGTATGCCCGAGCGCATGGCCTGAAGACGAACTGTCAACGCGATGAATCAGATAAGGGAGGCGTTTGACATGGCGGCAGCGAAAGAAGCGCAAGCACGAATCAAGATCAACAAGCTGTTGGAGTCAGCAGGCTGGAGGTTCTTTGATGGCAAAGATGGTAAGGCAAATGTGGCGTTGGAGCCCAACGTCAAGCTGAGCCATGACCAGGTCAACAACCTTGGAGAAAACTTCGAGTCGACCAAAAATGGGTTTATTGATTTCTTACTGCTGGACGAAAAAAGCTTCCCACTTGTCGTTCTGGAAGCGAAAGCAGAAGATAAAAATCCGCTGGTAGGCAAGGAGCAAGCGCGCACGTACGCTAAGTCGCTCAACTGTCGATTCGTCATCCTCTCCAACGGCAACCTGCACTACTTCTGGGATCTGCAGCAGGGCAATCCTCACGTTATCACTGTATTCCCAACCCCAGATTCGCTCAAGAGCTATCAGAAGTTCGAGCCGGATCAGAATCGCTTAATGACAGAGACCGTCGGACGCGACTACATCGTCCAGACGCAACTGCCAGGTTACGACAAAGAGGCTGGCTGGCTTAATGCTGATGAGCGCTCAGCATTTATCGCCAAGAACAAGCTCCGGTTTTTGCGTAACTACCAGAGGAAGGCGCTTAATGCGATTCAAGACGCTGTGGCCGAAGGCTCGACCCGTTTCCTTTGCGAAATGGCAACGGGCACAGGCAAAACCCTCACTTCGGCGGCGGTCATCAAATTGTTTCTGCGCACAGGTAACGCCCGCCGCGTGCTGTTCCTCGTAGACCGCTTGGAGCTCGAAGACCAAGCCGCGAAAGCATTCAAGGACTACCTGAAAAACGACTACGCAACGGCCATCTACAAAGAACGGCGTGACGACTGGCGTAAGGCCGAGATCGTGGTCACTACAGTGCAATCGCTGCTGTTCAACAATAAGTACAAGCGTCTGTTCTCGCCGACCGACTTTGATCTAGTCATTTCGGACGAAGCGCATCGCTCTATTGGCGGTAACGCGCGGGCTGTCTTTGAGTATTTCGTGGGCTATAAGCTGGGCCTGACGGCAACGCCGCGCGACTATCTGAAGAGCTTCGACGCTAGCAAGCCCACTACCCGCGATCCGCGTGAGCAAGAGCGCCGTTTGCTACTGGACACTTACCGTACTTTTGGCTGTGACTCTGGGCAACCGACGTTTCGTTACTCGCTACTGGATGGGGTCAAGGACGGTTTTTTGATCAACCCAGTAGTGGTGGACGCGCGGACCGACATCACCACCAAATTGCTTTCTGAGCAAGGCTATGCAGTGATGGTGCCGGCCGGCGATGAAGGACAACAAGAGCAGAGCTTCGTTTCCAAAGATTTCGAAAAGAAATTCTTCTCCCAAGCCACCAACGAGCTCTTCTGCCAGACTTTCATGAAGAACGGTCTGCGTGACCCCGTGACTGGTGAATTCGGCAAGGGCTTGGTATTCGCGGTCAGTCAGAGCCACGCAGCCAAGCTGACCCAGACCCTGAATGAGCTGGCAGACAAACTGTGGCCTGGCAAGTATCAATCGGATTTCGCAGTGCAAGTGACATCGAGCGTCCCAGATGCCCAGCAGTACACCATCAACTTTACCAACAACAATCTGCTGGGCTCTGCCAACTTCAACGCGCTCTACAAGACCAGCAAAGCACGCGTTTGCGTTACCGTAGGTATGATGACCACGGGCTACGACTGCCCAGACATCCTGAACCTCGCGTTAATGCGTCCAGTGTATTCACCATCCGATTTCGTCCAAATCAAAGGACGCGGAACCCGCAAGCACAACTTTCTCGAACAGCTATTCGACGAAGACCTGAAACCGCTGATCAACGAACCCGAGAAAACACGCTTCAAGTTCTTCGACTTTTTCGCCAACTGCGAGTATTTCGAGGAGAAATTTGACTACGACGAAGTGCTCAGGCTGCCAGCCCGTGCCAGCGAGGGTGATGGTCAGGGGGGCGAGCCGCCGCCGCCTCTTGCCGGCGTGTACGAGCACACTGGTGCTGACGCCATTCACCATGTAGCTGAACAGCAAATCGGCTATGAAGGTATGAAGATCGATCGGATGTTCTTTGAGAAGTTCGAAGACCAAGTTAAGGCCGACCCAACGCTACAGCAACAGGTTGAAAACGAACAATGGGAGCAGGCCATTGACTACGTGGTCAGCCATCTGTTCGACAAACCGAATGATCACTTCAACCTCGACAAGTTGCGTCGTGCAGCAGGTGTTGATCGTCGCCTGAGCTTGAAGGAAATCCTGCAAAAGATCTTCGGCTTGATCCCGTACTTCAAGAGCAAGGACGAGCTCTTGGAAGACGAGTTCCAAGAGTTCTTGCTCGCGAATCAGAGCAGGCTTGCTGAAGACCAAGGTGCAGCCGTGCTGGCGATGAAGTACTTTTTCAAGGCCTATGCTAGTGACGCTGCGCTGCGCGCCATTATCGATGGTAAGCGTTTCGGGGAGCTAAACGTCAACCCCGCCTTTGGTGTGGGCGACTTGCGAGCCGTGCCGCCGGAATGGCGTCAGCAAATACCGGAGTACGTTAAGGACTACGTATCTCTGAACCAATTCATGTAATCACAGAAAAGAAAGCCGTGCTGGATACCGACACCAAACGCCGTATTGACTCTTGCCGCGACATCCTTGTCGGCAAGGTACCCGATCCCAAGAGCCAGGTCGAACAGATCACCATTGCATTGATCTACAAATTCATGGACGACATGGACGCTCAGTCCGAGGAGTTTGGTGGGAAGCGCAGCTTCTTCGTCAATGGTTTCGAGAAATATAGCTGGAGCAAGCTATTGGCGCCTAGCATGGGTGGCCAGGATACGCTGAACCTATATTCTGAGGCCGTCGGTAAAATGACTGAGAACACGCATCTGCCGACGCTGTTCCGTGACATTTTCAAGAACGCCTACCTGCCGTATCGCGACCCGGAAACGCTTAAAGCTTTCCTAAAGGAGATCGATGGTTTTTCCTACGACCACTCTGAGCGGCTGGGCGATGCTTTTGAGTATCTTTTATCAGTGCTGGGCAGCCAGGGCGACGCGGGTCAATTCCGGACACCACGCCATATCATTGATTTCATTGTGCGCGTCATCAATCCACAGAAGCATGAGCGCATTCTCGATCCTGCCTGCGGTACAGCCGGCTTTCTGATCTCTGCTTGGAAGTACATCCTTGATCAGAACCAAGAGCACAAACCCGGTGACAAGCTGACGCCAGACGAGCGCAATAAACTTGCTGTCAATATCCGCGGCTACGACATCTCGCCAGACATGGTGCGCTTGTCTTTGGTAAACCTCTACCTGCATGGCTTCATCGACCCGCACGTGGATGAGTACGACACTCTAACTAGCGAGGATAAGTGGAACGAACATGCAGATGTAATCCTCGCTAATCCGCCCTTCATGTCGCCTAAGGGCGGCATCAAGCCGCATAAGCGCTTCTCCATCCAGGCCACACGCTCGGAAGTGCTGTTTGTTGATTACATCCACGAGCACCTAAGTCCTAACGGTCGGGCTGGAATAATTGTGCCGGAAGGCATCATCTTTCAGAACGGCACTGCTTACAAAGCCTTACGTAAGTTACTGGTGCAAAATTCGCTGGTCGCCGTAGTTTCGTTGCCCGCGGGTGTGTTCCAGCCCTATAGTGGCGTCAAAACCTCGATTTTGATTCTCGACAAGCGGCTAGCGAAACAGACTGACAAGGTTTTGTTTGTGAAGGTCAGCAACGACGGTTTTGCGCTAGGTGCTCAACGTCGACCCATAGGGCATGACGATCTGCCGCAAGCGGAAAAGGCGCTGGAAGTGTTCTTCTCGGACCCGACCTCATTTGAAAGCTGCAATCTTGCACAAGCAATTAAACGTACGACCCTTTCTGAAAGTGGCGAATGGAATCTCAGCGGCGACAGATACAAAACAACTGAATTTAAACATTCTCATTATCCAGTTGTTCCTGTAGTTGACGTTTGTGATATCAATCCGAAAAAATCTGAACTTGCTGACCTTCCGGTAACGACTTCGGTTTCATTTGTGCCGATGCAGGACATTTCCGAGAATCGCATTTCTTTTCATCCAAGGCAAGAGCGTTCTTTATTTGAAGTTCGAGATGGCGCATATACTTACTTCCGCGACGGCGACATTCTTTTAGCCAAGGTAAGTCCGTGCTTTGAAAATGGAAAAGCCGGGTTGGCGCATGGATTGAAAAATGGAATCGGCTTCGGTTCAAGCGAATTCTATGTGCTGCGAGTTTCTGAGCGTATTATTCCTGAATATTTATATTACATAGTTACTTCGGAACGTTTTCACTCCGAAGCTACCTCGCAGATGACCGGGACAGGTGGTCTTCAGCGTGTGCCACGAGCAGTCCTAGAGTCATTTAAAATTCCTCTCCCCACTATTGAAGAGCAACGCGAAATCGTCGATGAGATCACAGGCTATCAGAAGATCATTGACGGCGCGCGTCAAGTGCTGGAGAACTATCAGCCTCATATCGCAGTAAAAAAGCAGTGGCCGGTGAAATCACTTTCGTCGCTATGCTTAGCAATCACCGACGGCGACCATCAACCGCCGCCAAAGTCGAATGAAGGCGTACCGTTTATAACTATCTCAAATATTGATAACGGCGATATCGATTTTAGTAAAACCTTTTTTGTATCAGAGAAGTATTTTGAGGCCCTCGGTCCTACTAAAAGACCTCGCAGAGGAGATATCCTTTATACCGTAACGGGCTCTTTCGGTATTCCTGTTTTGATTCAATCGGAAAAGAAATTTTGCTTTCAACGTCACATTGGCCTAATCCGACCCGCGGAATCCATCAACGAAAAATATCTCTATTACATTCTGAGATCTGATTACGCTTATCGCCAAGCAGAGCAAGCAGCAACAGGCGTCGCTCAAAAGACGGTCTCACTTAGTTCTTTGCGAAATTTCAACATTCCCATTCCTTCCATTGAAGAGCAAAAAAGAATTGTTGACGAACTTGATGCGGAACAAGTCTTGATCGGCGCGAATAAGGAATTGATCACCCGTTTCGAAACAAAGATAAAGGTTGCGATAGATCGAGTCTGGGAAAACTAAACATGGACGAAGCACTCGAAATCCACGACTATTTACCGCTGGCCTACCCATCGGCCAGTGAAGGAGAGTACATCCGCTTTCTGTGGGAAGGGTTTGAAAGCAACTACAATTCAGGAAAGTATCAGTTCGCCATGCTTGCTTTCCATATGCTTTACATGAGCTATGTATATTTCTCGGTATGGCAGATCAAGCAAGCGAAGCGCGAAGCATTCACCCATGCCGTGTTGTTTCAGCAAAAGGAAAAGGAGTTGTTGACGGCTACTTCTCCCTTTACCTTCAGCGAAGTGAACGAAAGGAGCATCTTCAAGTTCTTGCGCTTGACTGGTTGCGAAAACCAGCACATTGGCAAATTCCAGAAATTAGTCGATCAACGCAACGAGATCGCCCATCCCAACGGCAACATCTTCTTCAGTGACCAGAAGAGGGCGGACCAGCGGATCGAAGAAGTCATGCAACAAGTGCGTGGCATTCAAGCATACATGCCGCCCGTTCTTCATAGATGCTTCATGCAGTTTCTACGTGACAGTGTTAACCCGGATGAGCGCGAGATTGCAGATATCAACGATCATGTCGAGATAAACTTTTTGCACAAGCATTACACGTCTCGCAAGGACATAGAAGAGTGCCTTAACTGCAATCTGAACGAGCTTGATGCCAGTCCTTTTCAAGACGAAATCCAAGCATTGGTCGGCGCGTTACGCACAAGACTGGAGGACTGACATGTTTCATTCCATCGCTTAGGACTGAGCATTTCGATTAATTACGCGCGAGGTGGGCGAGGATGCTCTACTAGCTGAAGACCTTCTGGATAGGCGGACCCAAAACGGCTTACTATTTCACTTTAATGTCCAAGTTGAAACGCAGGGGGCTTTATATGGGAGCATTCGGGTTAAGCCGGGTTACAGAACATATTTACAGATAACAAGATAAGAACCTCAAGGGACGGAATAGGAGACAATTTCCCCTGGGCCAGGTTTGCGCAGCGGACGTCGATAAGCAGGGAATAAACATACATCTCAAAAAAAAGAAGAAGGAGCGATTGCTCCCTCTTCATCACCGATGGTCACCTAGCAAATAACCGCTTCCACCACGCGACAAGCCTTTGAATGCGCGTCCGACGCAAAGGAGGCAGAGGCTTACGCAGATGTTCTTGAGGCATCGGGGGTGTTTCATTTAGCTGCCTGTAATAGCTCAGCTTGCATGCCTTATTCCGCTGACGACCTTGCGCGATGGCCTTGTTCGACATGTTACCGGCCCATATCACTTCACCATCCCAGATGAAATAATGTGAACGGCATGGGAAGGCCCAGTTTCCGATTGACGGATCTAGCGTCGCCCGGTGCTGGTCAATTGTTATCGACCAGTCCGTCGGTGAAAGGGGGGTGATAACCTCCCGTCCGCATCCGCATGCGCATAGATGCCCAGCCACGTCTCTGTCCGTCGTCACGTACAATGTGCCCACCTGCAGCCTTTCCGGAATGGAGTCGACCACCTGATGCTTGAACCGTTCAGACCTCATTGCTGCTCGAGCCGGCTGAGTTGGTTCAGGTTCACGCTAAACGTGGTCTCGTACTCGTCGTGGTCATTGAGATAGAAGCCGCTCATCCGCTTCCATTTTGCGACTGCCAGCGCGGCATTCAGACAGTTGAAGTCCGCGACTTGGATGTTCGACGCGTACAATTCTTCGTCGCGGTCCACCTTGGGAATGCGGGTGAGTGCGATGTCACGGGTCGATGGCGTGCTGACAGTCACTCGGCACGTGCCCCAGATTGATTCCTGATCATGGGACAGGTTCAAACCCATTCCGACATCGATCACCGTGACCCCGGTATCGGCGAGAGCTCGAAGGACGAGGTGCCGGACTTCCCCACGGTCGGCACACAGGAACACGTAGTCGAACCTGGCAAGTTCCATCACGTTATCCACGTGGATCATGACCTCATGGGGCACGATGCCGCGCCGCATCGTCGCATAATGCTCGCTGAGATACTTCACCTTCGTAATCCCACGATCAAGAATTTCTCGCGAGATAGCACCCGGAAAGCGAAAGGCATTGTGGGGCCGCAGCATATCTGCGTCGAAGAGGTGAATCTCCGCAGCATGGGTTTTCGCAACGAGATCCAGCGCATAGCTGCCGGTCCCGCCCAAACCGACGAACGCGATGCGTTGCTGACAGAAGCGGGCCGCCAAGCGCTGAATGCCGGCGCGACTTGACGCAGTGTCCTGGTACAGAAACACCGAGTTTTCCTCGATGGGCTCACGCGTCCGGAACGTCCTGGCGTCGGCGCTGGGATCCAACGCCTTGGCCTGGCCCGAGATGACCCGCACATAGCTGGTAATCTTCTCGTAGTAATTCTCGTAATAGCCACACTTGGGCTTATTGGAGAAATGGTGCTGAGCGGTGATCCCTTCGGCAAGTTTGAACTCGGTGCTCTGGCAACGGATCTGAACGAGGTCAGTGCCGTCTGCCTTGCAGGGATGCTCACCAATAAAGTGGACTTGATGAGTGCTCGGCCGCCCGAGCACGTCCGGGGTGGCCATAGTGAGCTCGGACACGATCACCCCATGCGCTACCTGCTTATTCGACGTGGCATAGGGCACCGAATGGACCAGCAGGTAGCCGGAACGGATTTCGATTTCGAAGCCCTCGTTGATGAGGCGCTGCAGCTCTGGATTACGACTTATCAGTAGGCGTGACATAGAATTTCATCCCTTCCTTAACAGTGACCGATTGGGTATCCACCAGCGACCCGTTGGGGTTTTGGTGCGGGCCGGAGGCATAATCGATCGAGTAGATGATCTGGTCGCTGGGCACGGCTTCGGGGTACGCCAGTTTGACCACCTCCCAGTAGGTCAGCACGCGGTGGTCGACCACTCGATCGCGTGAGTTCACCTTGATCGTGATCTGGATCGTGCGCGTAACAAAGCGTTCGGTGCCCGGGCTCGCAAGGTCAACCATTTCATTGTCATCGATCACGCGGTCATGGCCGCCTGCGGCATCTAGCCAGACTTCAGTGGTTTCACTCGGCATGCCTGCGAGCCGCTTGATCGTTGCGCCCGAGATGTACGACGCGCCCCAGTCGAACGCGCGCTCGTCCAAGAAGAAGCGAAACGAGCGGTCGCTGCGGAACACGAGGAATTTCTCAGTGCCAGCATTCCGCAAATCTACCGTCTGCTCAGGGCGCACCATCTCCAGCGCACCATCGCGCAGAATTTGAAACAACAAGAAGTCGCTTGCTGGGCGAGCGTTCGCGATGGACAGGATTTGGCTGCCGGTCAGCACTGGGTCATCGATGACCTTGGGCGTGAACTGCAGGGACTGGTCACTGATTTGGATCTCGAACAGCCCAGGACCGCTATGGGTGGTTGTGCCGCAGTGATTGTTCGAAGAAATGGAAGAAGAAGAGGTCAAATTCATTGCAGAGCCCTTTATTTCTGCTTAAATGAAGCCGTTTAAGGCTGGGCCGCACTACTTGCTGCGGGACGCCCTTAGCGTAACACAACATTTCTGATTAAAGCAAGCGGTTTAAGCAGATTATCGGATTGCTGTGTATTTGAACTCGATGCCGCCCGATTCAGCAGCCTCTTCGGCGCGCAACACATAGCCGGCGGCGACCAAACCTTTAAGCCGGGTGCTCGCGTTCTGAACAGAGAGCCCGAGATCCGCAGCTACCTGGGCGGCAACCACGGAACGCTTCTCGAGAACGTACTCAACAAGACTACGGGTGGAAGGGTTCAGTTCGGGGCCAATTACTTCGAAATTGGCATCGTTCCAAATGACGAGCGGCTGATCCTTGGCGCGCGCTGCGTAGGTCCAGTTGTCTATCAGGTCGCGATCGCGGAAGTCCGTCAGGAAAACACCACGTTCGCCACGAAAATGTTTCGCCACTGAGACGACACTTTCGCGAGGGAAGGAGGCATCGGTAGCCTCGATACCATCTAAAGAAACGCCGAAGATCCGAGTACGAGGATGCTCTTCAATGAAATCGACGAGCTTACGAAATACACTTTTCCCTTCAATATTTCCGTAAGGGCTCGTGTTGCTCGTAAAGTTAAGCAACTTCACGATGGTAGGGTTCTGATTCATTGCGGTAATTTAAGCAGACTTGCTCGCCGCGTCAAGCTTAAACTCAAAGCAGATGTGCGTACCGTCTAGGTGCGCGAGGTTGAGCCGATGGCCGAACTGGACACCGTTGTGGTCATGGTAAACACGGAGCTCAAAGTCACTCTGGCGAACTGAGATCTTTGCGCGGAACTTTTTGGCGACATCGCGAGATAGCTTAAGCCCGATCCCGCGCCCGTCGGTATCGACTTGGCTAAGCCCCCCGCTTTTAAAAACCTCAGTAAGCAAAGCTACGCCAGAGTGCTGGGCGGAAGCCATGATCTGAGCGACATGAGGATATTTCTCTGGAACCACGGGCGCTAAGGTACCTACAATACCCCGGCCGTTATCTGAGATGACCGCTTGAATCTTCCTAGCCCTGGGGTAGAACTGCAGACACGCAAACCCTGGGGATGCGGTATCGGAATGGTCCAGAACATTGCCGAACAGTTCTGCAAGCACCGTAAATGCGGCCTGTGAGTAGCTGCCACCAGCGCAGCTAACGAAGCTATGCTGCAGTAGGCTTGGGATGTTTGTGTCTGGTGAAGCAGGATCGATGAGTCTGAACTCAATGACGCCGTCATTGTTGCCTTGGTATGTCTTCGAAAGCCTACTGTTTGGTCGCCCAGGCAATACGTGGATTGCCTCGTTCAACACATCGAAGAACCCAACGCGATCCAAATAGGAAAGAGTTTTTTTTGAACCTTCGAAGTTAAGAGTGACAACCTTCCCAACAGCAACGAGCTGGTTGCAAAAAGCCAACAGCCGAGCAACAAACTCTAGCAGTGGTTTGCACCCGTCCTTCAAGACGAGTACTACCGCCGTGTGACGTGAGGTCAGAGGCGAAGTGCTAGAGAATGCCCTCTCAAAGTCCCCGGATGTCAGCCAGCCACTCCCCCCGAACTCGATGCGGTATTCAGCCGAGACGAGGGACCACCTAAACTCCGAATCTTTCTCAAACTTGTCCTGACAGTCATGTAGCAGGCGATTGAGTTCTGCGCGGTCCACCCCAAGCTTCGAGGCGATTGTCCGGGCCTTGGTACCAGGGTTCTCCTTAAGAAACGCACTTATCTGATCTAACATCGTTCTTAATCACATGCGTGCACTTGCAAAGAATTTGCGAGTGCAATTTCATCCTCAAGCAAACCTTGCACCAAGTCGAAGCCCCGCTGCGCACCACTTAACTGGGCGAGCAAACGAGCAGCCACTCTTTCAAGTGGCACATCGATTCAAGTCCGTCGGTCCTTTCAGTATCTGTGTCATCAGTTTTTCACTTACATGGCACGAATTTCACTTTCTATGGCACCCGACACACGTCAAACGTCGATATTCCCCGCCTGCAGCGCATTCGACTCGATGAAATTACGACGCGGCTCGACCTCGTCGCCCATCAGCGTCGTAAAGATCTGGTCCGCCGCAATGGCATCCTCGATCTGTACCTTCAGCAGGCGACGCACGGTCGGATCCATGGTCGTTTCCCACAACTGCTCGGGATTCATCTCGCCCAGACCTTTGTAGCGCTGCTTGGAGACGCCACGCTCGGCTTCTTCGCGCAGCCATTCCATGGCCTGCTGGAAGTCGCGCACGGCGAATTCCTTCATCTTCTCGCCTTCGCCGCGGCGGATGATGGCGCCTTCGCCCATCAGGCCCTGGAACGTCTCGGCCGAGTTTTCCAGCGTCTTGTAGTCGGCGCCGGCGACGAAGTCGGCGTCGATCGACGTCACTTGCACGTTGCCGTAGTGGATGCGTTCGATGCGCAGGCTGTGCTTGTCCGACAGTTCGTCCGAACGCACGCCCACCTTCACGCTCGGGTCGTGGATCGCGTCGGCCATCGCCTGCGCCGATTTCTCGGCCGCTTCCTGGGTCGACAGGTCCAGCTTCACGCCCGTCATGATGGCGGACAGGGCGGCGCGGTCGATCACGCGCGACAGGCGCATCATGATCGCGTTCGCCTTGTTGTACTTGTCGACCAGGTCGCCCAGCGCGCCGTCGGTGATCGTCTCCGCGCCTTCCTTCGGCATCAGGGCGGCACCGTTCAGGGCGAAGCGCATCATGTAGCTCGCTTCCTCGACGTCGTCCTTCAGGTAGCGCTCGTCGCGGCCGGCTTTCACCTTGTACAGCGGCGGTTGCGCGATGTAGATGTGGCCGCGTTCGACCAGCTGCGGCATCTGGCGGTAGAACAGCGTCAGCAGCAGGGTGCGGATGTGGGCGCCGTCGACGTCCGCGTCGGTCATGATGATGATGCGGTGGTAGCGCAGCTTGTCGACGTTGAATTCGTCCGGGCCGATCGACGTGCCGAGCGTTGCGATCAGCGTCGTGATCTGTTCCGACGACAGCATCTTCTCGAAGCGCGCCTTTTCCACGTTCAGCACCTTGCCGCGCAGCGGCAGGATGGCCTGGAACTTACGGTCGCGGCCCTGCTTGGCGGAACCGCCTGCGGAGTCACCCTCGACGATGTACAGCTCGGCCAGCGCCGGGTCGCGCTCCTGGCAGTCGGCCAGTTTCGACGACAGGCCCAGGCCGTCCATCACACCCTTGCGGCGGGTGAGGTCGCGGGCCTTGCGGGCGGCTTCGCGCGCGCGTGCGGCTTCCACGATCTTGCCGCAGATGATCTTGGCGTCGTTCGGCTTTTCCATCAGGAAGTCGGTGAGCGTCTTCGCCACGATTTCTTCGACCGGGCCGCGTACTTCCGACGACACGAGCTTGTCCTTCGTTTGCGACGAGAACTTCGGCTCAGGCACTTTCACCGACAGCACGCAGGTCAGACCTTCGCGCATGTCGTCGCCCGAGATCTCGACCTTGGCCTTCTTGGCGAAGTCGTTCTCGTCGATGTACTTGTTGATCACGCGCGTCATCGCCGCGCGCAGGCCCGTCAGGTGGGTGCCGCCGTCGCGCTGCGGGATGTTGTTCGTGAAGCAGAGCACTTGCTCGTTGTACGCGTCGTTCCACTGCATCGACACGTCGACGGAGACATTGGTGCCGTTTTCCGACATACGGTCGCCGGTCGCCTGGAACACGGTCGGGTGCAGGACGGTCTTGGACTTGTTGATGTACTCGACGAAGCCGCGGGTACCGCCCTCGAAGGCGAACACTTCTTCCTTGCCCGTGCGCTGGTCGGTCAGCTTGATGTTGACGCCGTTGTTCAGGAACGAGAGTTCACGGATGCGCTTGGACAGGATCTCATAGTGGAACTCGACGTGCGAGAAGATCTCCTCGTCGGCCCAGAAATGGACTTCCGTGCCGCGCTTGTCGGTTTCGCCGATGACCTTGATCGGCGAGACTTCCACGCCGTCGCGGATTTCGATGTCGCGGTTCAGCGGAACGCCGCGCTCGAATTCCATCTGGTGCACTTTGCCGTTCTGGCGGACGGTCACACGCAGCAGCTTCGACAGCGCGTTCACGCACGAGACGCCCACGCCGTGCAGGCCACCCGACACCTTGTACGCGTTCTGGTTGAACTTGCCGCCGGCGTGCAGTTCCGTCAGGGCGATCTCGGTCGCCGAGCGCTTGGGCTCGTGCTTGTCGTCCATCTTGATGCCGGTCGGGATGCCGCGGCCGTTGTCGGTGATCGAGACCGAGTTGTCGGAATGGATCGTGACGTGGATTTCGGAGCAGTAGCCGGCCAGGGCCTCGTCGATCGAGTTATCGAGCACCTCGAACACCAGGTGATGCAGGCCGGTGCCATCCGACGTGTCGCCGATGTACATGCCCGGACGCTTGCGTACCGCTTCCAGGCCTTCCAGAATCTGGATCGACGAGGCGCCGTACTCTTCCGCCTTGGCAGGGGAGGATTCCAAAACTGCTTGAGTGTTCTCGGACATGACTGCTTTCTCAAATAACGTGTGAATCAGACGGGCGGGCGAGGGGCCAGCTGTCTAGATCGTCAATAAATACGGGGAGCGGCTTCGATTGCGAACTTGGGTTCCCGCCTTCGCGGGAACGACGGATTGGGGCACGCGGCCTCGACACCGTCGTCCCTGCGCAGGCAGGGACCCAATCACCACTTGAATCCCCGCACAACAGGACGAATATATGGGCGTTTCGCCCTAATTAAATACGCATCGGCATGACGACATACTTGAAGTCGCCATTTTCCGGAATCGACATCAGCGCCGACGAATTCGAGTCGCCCAGCGAGATATTCACCTGGTCGCACTTCAGGTTGTTCAGCACGTCCAGCAGGTACGTGACGTTGAAGCCGATGTCGATCGTGTCGCCGCCGTAGTCGATTTCCAGCTCTTCCACCGCTTCTTCCTGGTCGGCGTTGGTCGAGCTGATCTTCATCGAGCCCGGGGAGATCATGCAGCGCACGCCCTTGAACTTGTCGCTCGTCATGATCGCGGCGCGCTGCAGCGAGCGCAGCAGCTCTTCGCGGCTGATCGTGAAGTCGTTCTTGTAACCCTTCGGGATCACGCGGGTGTAATCCGGGAACTTGCCTTCGACCAGTTTCGACACGAGTTCGATGTCGGCGAACGTCAGCTTGACCTGCGAAGCCGCGATGTCCAGGCGGACTTCGTCGTCGCTTTCTTCCAGCAGGCGCTGCAGTTCCAGGATGGTCTTGCGCGGGATGATCACTTCCTGGCGCTCGAACGTCTGCTCGGCCGTCACTTGCGCGAAAGCCAGGCGGTGGCCGTCGGTGGCGACGGCGATGACGTTGTTACCGTCCAGCACCAGCAGCAGGCCGTTCAGGTAGTAGCGGATGTCTTGCTGGGCCATCGCGAAGTGCACCATGTTGAACAGGTGCTTCAGCGTTTTTTGCGGCAGCGTGACGGTCGCGTTGTAGCTGTCGGCCACGGACACGGTCGGGAATTCCTCGGCCGCCAGCGTCTGCAGCGCGAAGCGCGACTTGCCGCTCTGGACGGTCAGGCGCTTGTTCAGCAGGGTCATCGTGACATCGCCCGATTCCGGCAGGGCGCGCAGGATGTCCAGCAGCTTGCGTGCCGCGACGGTCGTGCCCGTCTCTTCAGGACCCGAACCGATGTTGGCCAGGGTCGTGATCTGCACCTCGGTGTCGGTCGACAGGAACGAGACGCTTTCGCCAGTCTTGCGGATGAGGATATTGGCCAGAATCGGCATGGTGTGCCGACGCTCGACAATACCACTCACGATCTGCAGTGGCCGGAGAAGCGTGTCTCGGGTGGATTTGACCAGTTGCATAAATATCCTCGGTTATGGGTAGGGTAAAAATGTTGTTCGCGCAATATTTTGCCAGAAATCATCGGGGGCACCGCCTTTTCCCCCGCGTTCACGCATCAGCCTTTCAGGGTCTGTTCCAGCACGTGCAATTCGTGGTTGCACTCGGCGTTCTTGGTGCGGTCCTGGGCGATCTTGCGGACCGCGTGCAGCACCGTCGTGTGGTCGCGGCCGCCGAACAGTTCGCCGATTTCCGGCAGACTCTTCTGCGTCAGCTCTTTCGCCAGGTACATCGCGATCTGGCGCGGACGCGCGATGTTGGCCGGGCGGCGCTTCGAATACATGTCCGCGACCTTGATGTTGAAGAAATCGGCCACGGTCTTCTGGATGTTTTCCACAGAGATCTGGCGGTTCTGCACGGACAGCAGGTCTTTCAGGGCTTCCTTCACGACGTCGATCGTGATGTCCTTGCCGTGGAAACGCGAGTACGCGAGGATCTTCCTCAACGCGCCTTCCAGTTCGCGCACGTTCGAGCGCAGGTGTTTCGCGACGAAGAAGGCGACGTCGTCGTTCAGCATGACGCCTTCCGATTCCGCCTTCTTCATCAGGATCGCCACGCGCATTTCCAGTTCCGGCGGTTCGATCGCGACCGTCAGGCCCGAGTCGAAGCGCGAGATCAGGCGGTCGTCCATGCCCGTGATCTCTTTCGGATAGGTATCCGACGTGATGATGATCTGCTTTTTCGCTGCGATCAGTGCCTCGAACGCATAGAAGAATTCTTCCTGCGTGCGGCTCTTGCCACCGAAGAATTGAATATCGTCGATGAGCAGCATGTCCAGCGAGTGATAGTAATGCTTGAAGTCGTCGAAGCCTTTGCGCTGGTACGCGGTCACGACGTCGCGCACATACTGTTCCGCGTGGATATAGCGGATGCGCGCGCCCGGCTGGTCGGCCATTACCTGGTTGCCGATCGCGTGGATCAAGTGCGTTTTACCGAGGCCGACGCCGCCGTAGAAGAACAGCGGGTTGTACGAGACGCCCGGGTTGTTGGCGACCTGGATCGCGGCGGCGCGCGCCAGCTGGTTCGCCTTACCGGTCACGAAGTTCTCGAACGTGAGGTCCGGGTTGACGCGGCTCTGTTCGCGGCGCGGATTGTTCGCGATGACATTGTCCGGCGTGACGACGGGCATCTCCGGCACGGTCTTGTCGGCAGCAGCGTTGATGCCCAGCGCACCGCTGCTGGACGGCATCGGGGCAGGGGCCGACGACACCGCTTTTTTCGGCATGCTGTTCTTCGGGTCGAGCACGAACTGCACGTCGACCGGCCGCTGATAATGCTCGGACGCCAGCGCGGTGATGCGGTTGGCGAACTGCGACTTCACCCAGTCGAGCTTGAATCGATTGGGCGCCGCAATGCGCAGCTTGCCGTCCTCGTAGTCGAGGGCGACAAGTGGTTTGATCCACGCGGTATATTGCTGCGGTGTCAGCTCGAGCTCCAACTGGTTGGAACAGGTCTGCCAAAAGTTATCCATACATCGACTAAGTTAAGCGTAACACTCTATTTTACCTGTGTTCTCGCAAGTTATCCACAGGCGATACAGGAATTTTCCACCGAAACGGGAACGCCTGACGTGCGTCCGCAACCGTTTGCGGCGCACAATAGCGCGGTCTTGACACAACGGCCGCCTTGACAGTTGAAGTAAAAATGCTGAATAATTCAGGGTTCCCCGCCCGTACGCCTTGTTAATCCAACAAATGGCACACAGGCGACAAGCTTTGCTGTGGCGTGACGCTGGCTTAACAACTGCGAAATGTCATTGGCGCAATGCTGGCAACAGGGAGCTTCGAAGAACCGTCGCGAGCGGCAGCAGTTTTGAACGAGAAGCGCAGCTGTACGTGAGTACAGCGAGCATCGCAGTTCAAAAATGCAACGTGCAGCAGGTTATTCGACGCTATCCGTGAGCTCAGCCCCGATTTTGCATCTATTTTGCTTTAAGCGAGACCACCATGAAACGTACTTACCAACCTTCCGTCGTTCGTCGCAAGCGCACGCACGGCTTCCGCGCACGCATGGCTACCCGTGGTGGCCGTCTGGTTCTGAACGCTCGCCGCGCCAAGGGCCGCAAGCGTCTGGCTGTCTAAGCCGGAAAGCCGCATCGACCGCGCCTACGACATATGTCAGGCGAAGGTTCGCACGACTTTGCGCGCGTTCGGCGTATCGTAAAAACGGATGAGTTTTCATCCGTTTTTCGTTTGCGCCCTGCACAAAAAACCGCGCATTTCGTGCTCTATACCCGACCGAATGCCCTGCCTCATGCGCGGCTGGGCGTCGTCGCGGCCAAACGTTTTGCGCCGCGCGCGGTCACGCGCAACACCATCAAGCGCATCACGCGCGAACTGTTCCGGACCACGCAGTTGCCGGCGCTCGACTGCATCGTGCGCTTGTCGCGTCCGGTCAACGGCAAGGACGGTCCGGCGACGACGTCCGCGCTGAAGGCGCAGTTGCGCGTCGAGCTGGCGCGGTTGTTCGCGTCGCAGTTGCCGCGTCCACGTAAGGCCAATGCCGCTCCACAGGCGGCAAGCGTTGCGCCTTCAGGTTCGCAACCGGGACTATCATGAACCGGTTGCTCGTCTGGCTGTTGCGCGGTTACCAGTTGCTGGTGTCTCCGATGCTCGGACAGAACTGCCGTTTCTTTCCGACCTGTTCCAATTACGCGATCGAGGCCGTCAAGATCCACGGCGCCGCGCGCGGCGGATGGCTGGCCCTGCGCCG
Organism: Massilia orientalis; assembly: GCF_030411975.2. NCBI lineage: Bacteria > Pseudomonadati > Pseudomonadota > Betaproteobacteria > Burkholderiales > Oxalobacteraceae > Massilia > Massilia orientalis. The sequence goes on from NZ_JASNRB020000037.1 coordinate 18,640, forward strand.
CGTCTGCCGCTGCCATCCGTGGAACGACGGCGGCGTCGACCTGGTACCGCGTCCCGGGGAGCAGCATTCCTCACCAACCGCTTGCGGTTGCAAGCATTCCTGAATAAGACCAATGGAAATCAATAAACGTACCATCCTGTGGATCGTGTTCGCCGTCTCGCTGGTCGTCCTGTGGAACGACTGGATGGTGGCCAACGGCAAGCAGTCGATGTTCTCGGCGCAGCCGCCGGCCAAGGTCGCGCAGGCCCCGAACCCGGCCAAGCCGAATGATCTGCCGACGGCCGCGACGCCGACCCCGGCCGGCACCGTCCCGGGCACGCCCGCGGCGCCCGCGCCCGTGCAGACCCAGGTCATCACCGTCACCACCGACGTCTATAAAGTCGACATCGACACGGCCGGCGGCGTGATCCGCCGCCTGGAGCTGCTGAAGTACCGCGACAAGGTCGACCATACGAAGAACCAGGTGCTGTTCCAGGCCAACGGTCCGCGCGTCTACCTCGCGCAGACGGGCCTGACCGGCACCAGCGCGGCCGGCGTCCTGCCGAACCACAACACCCCGTTCACGGTCCGTCCGGGCTCGCGCACGCTGGACAGCAACAACCAGGTGCAGGTCGTGCTGGACGCGGAGCAGGGTGGCGTGCGCCTGACCAAGACCTTCACGTTCAAGCGCAACGACTACGTGATCGACGTGCGCCACGACGTGACGAACCTGACCCAGGCACCGGTCACGCCGTCGCTGTACTTCCAGCTCGAGCATGACGGCATGAAGCCGGAAGGCGACACCTATTTCAACAGCAGCTACACGGGCCCCACGCTGTGGACGCCGGAAGAGCACTACCAGAAGCTGACGTTCGAGAAGATCGGCAAGGGTTCGGCCGACCACGCCAAGCAGTCGAAAGACGGCTGGATCGCGATCTCGCAGCACTTCTTCGTCTCGGCCTTCATCCCGCCGGCGAACACGCAGCGCGACATCTACACCAAGTCGCTGGGTAACAACCTGTTCGCCATCGGCGCCGTCGAGCCGCTGGGCACCGTCGCACCGGGCGCGACCGTCTCGAACGCCGCGCGCCTGTACTCGGGCCCGCAGGTGCAGAGCCTGCTGGAAGGCGTGACCCCGGGCCTGGACCTGGTGCGCGACTACGCGTGGGCCGCGATCATCGCCAAGCCGATCTTCGCCACGATGAACTGGCTGCACTCGATGATCGGCAACTGGGGCTGGACCATCATCGCCTTCACCATCCTGATCAAGCTGCTGTTCTTCCCGCTGTCGGCGGCCGGCTACCGCAGCATGGCCAAGATGAAGACGGTGACGCCGAAGATGCAGGCGATCCGCGAGCGTTTCAAAAACGATCCGGTCAAGATGCAGCAAGCCACGATGGAGCTGTACAAGGCCGAGAAGATCAACCCGCTGGGCGGCTGCCTGCCGATCCTCGTGCAGATGCCGGTGTTCCTGGCCCTGTACTGGGTGTTGCAGGCCGCGGTCGAGATGCGCGGCGCACCGTGGGTGGGCTGGATCCACGACCTGACGGCACCGGACCCGTACTTCATCCTGCCGATCCTGTACGCGATCTCGATGTTCATCACGCAGAAGCTGAACCCGCAGCCGGCCGATCCGGTGCAGGCCAAGATGATGATGTTCATGCCGCTGGCGTTCTCGGTCATCTTCCTGTTCTTCCCGTCCGGCCTCGTGCTGTACTGGGTCGTGAACAACCTGATCTCGATGGCGCAGCAGTACGTCATCACCAAGAAGTTCGCACCGGCCAAATAAAACCGCCCTGCTGACCGAAAAGCCCGTGTCCGCACGGGCTTTTTTATTTGAATAACTCGTCGTTCCCGCGAAAGCGGGAACCCATGCTGATTCGACCGAAGATGCTCAGTATGGATTCCCGCTTCCGCGGGAATGACGGCGATACTACAATCCCCCCATGAAACTCGACACCTCCCCCATCGCCGCCATCGCCACCGCCCCCGGCCGCGGCGGCATCGGTGTGGTGCGCGCCTCCGGCAAGAACCTCGCACCGCTCGTGGCCGCGCTGTTCCCCGGCACGAAGCTCGCGCCCCGCCACGCCACTTATCTGCCGTTCAAGGATGCCGCGGACACCGTCATCGACGAAGGCCTCGCGCTCTACTTCAAGGCGCCGCACTCGTACACTGGCGAGGACGTGCTCGAACTGCAGGGCCACGGCGGCCCCGTCGTGCTGCGCATGCTGCTCGCGCGCGTGCTGGAGGCGGGCCGCGACCTGGACCTGCGCCTCGCCGAGCCGGGCGAATTCACACGCCGCGCCTTCCTGAACGACAAGCTCGATCTCGCGCAGGCGGAGGCCGTCGCCGACCTGATCGATGCGTCCACCGAGGCTGCCGCGAAATCGGCGTCGCAATCGCTGTCCGGCGCGTTCTCGAAGGTCGTGCACGAACTGGTCGAGAAGACGATCAACCTGCGCATGCTCGTCGAAGCCACGCTCGATTTCCCGGAAGAGGAGATCGACTTCCTCGAGAAATCCAATGCGCGCGGCCAGCTGAAAGGCATCGTCGACGCGCTGGAAGCCGTGTTCCGCCAGGCCGCGCAAGGCGCGCTGCTGCGCGAGGGTTTGAATGTCGTGCTGGTCGGCCAGCCGAACGTCGGCAAATCGTCGCTGCTGAACGCGCTGGCCGGCTCGGACGTCGCCATCGTCACGCCGATCGCGGGCACCACGCGCGATAAAGTCAGCGAGACGATCCAGGTCGAGGGCATCCCGCTGAACATCGTCGACACGGCCGGCATCCGCGCCATCGACGAAGGCATCGACGTCGTCGAGCGCATCGGCATCGAGCGTACGTGGGGCGAGGTCGGCAAGGCGGACGTGATCCTGCACCTGCTCGACGCGAGCCTCGGCCCGGCCAAGGCCGACGAGGACATCGTCGCCGCGTTCCCGCCAGGCGTGCCCGTCGTGCGCATCTGGAACAAGATCGACCTGTCCGGACACAAGCCATCCGTGGACCAGGGCGCGGAGGCGGTCAACATCTACCTGTCCGCACACGAGAAGATCGGCATCGACCTGCTGCGCGCGGAACTGCTGCGCATCGCCGGCTGGCAGCAGACGGGCGAGTCGCTGTACCTCGCGCGCGAACGCCACCTCGTCGCGTTGCGCCAGGCACGCGAGCACCTGCGGTACGCCGCCGAGCATGCGGCGCAGGATGACCAGTCGCTCGACCTGTTCGCGGAAGAGCTGCGGCTCGCGCAGGATCAGCTGTCCAGCATCACCGGGCAGTTCACGCCGGACGATCTGCTGGGGGTGATCTTCAGCCGCTTCTGCATCGGCAAGTGAGCCGACAATCAGCCCGCTCCGGCGGGTTTTTTACGCCTGTCGTGTGTGATTGTGTGTGCAAATTCGGCAAATAAAACTTGCTAACATGGCGTCCGCCGCAGCTGCCGAAAGACCCGCTTGCCCATTCCCTTCCTGCCGCCCGAACCGCCCGCCGGCGCCATCGCCTGGCTGTGGAGAGACGCGCCCGTCCCCGCGTTCTCGCGTGCGACCGTTGCCGTGGTCGACCGCCACATCTGGCTCGCCGGCGACAAGGTGCTCGTGCGCCCGGGCGCACGCCCGCGCCTGCTCGCGCGCGGGACGCGCGTGATCCCTGCCGTGATCCCTGTGGTGCACGTCGAGATCGACCCGCTGCATCCGCCGGCGGGTTTGCAGGCCGCACGCGATACCGTGCTCGCCGCCATGCACAGCGCCGCGCGCGCGTCGACGTCGGGCTGGGTGCAGCTCGACCTGGAAGCACGGCCGTCGCAGCGCGCCGACTACCGCGACCTCGTGCACCGCATCCGCGCCGCGCTGCCGGACGACATGCGGCTGAGCGTCACGGCTCTCGGCTGGTGGTGCCGCGCCCCGGCCTGGCTGGACGGGCTGGAAGCGGATGAAGTGGTGCCGATGTTCTTCCGCATGGGCCGCGACAACGAGGCGCTGCGCGACATCGTGGCGATGCGGCCCGAGGTGCTGCACCCGCTGTGCCGCGCGGGCAGCGCCGGCTTTTCGCGCCAGGAAGCGTTCCCGCCCGCGGTGGCCGCGCGCTACCGGCGCACGTTCTGGTTCGACGAAAAAGGATGGAGAGATTCCCGATGAAATACCTGCTTGCCTGTGCCGCCATCGCCGCCGTCGCGGCGAATGCGTTCGCCAGCGGCGACTATGGTCCCAGCTACACGATGTTCAAGGCGTACACGAAGCCGGACATCCCCAACGCGCGCTTCCAGGCCGGCGACCTGGGCGTGCTGCAGCCGGGCATGCGCCGCGTCTACCTGTACACGGCCTGGCGCGCGATCATGCTCGGCGCGCCGGTCGCGAAGAAGCCGGGCACCGAGAAAGGCCTGGACCGCGCCGACGGCAGCGCGTTCGGCAACGGGTGGGACCACGTCGACGGCGAAGACACCTCCGCGGACCTGGTCGGGCGCGCCGCCAAAGTCTTGAACATCAAGACCGACGACCCGGCGACGCGCATGATCGTGGCCTGTCCGGCGGCCGCCAATGCCTACGCGGCCGCGACCCTGCGCCAGCTGGAGGCCCGGCCCGACGCCACCCGCGCGCGGGTCGATGCATGGCTGCGCGCGCAATACCAGGTCGGCGAATCCTGCCAGCGCGCGGAGGATGCGCGTTACGCGTATCGCACCGAGAAACTGCCCGACATCGTCGCGCCGCAGCCGCTGCCCGCGACGGAGCCGGCCTACTGGCGCCAGCTGCGCGACTACCAGCGCGCCGCGTGGCAGTTCCACGGCGCCCACTATGCCGAGAGCACCGCGCTGTTCGACCGGATCGGCGCGACGGCCGGCCATCCGATGCGGGGTCTCGGCGCATATCTCGCCTTGCGCTCGGAAGTCCGGCGCGCCATCGCCGCCGTGGCGCAGACGCCGCGCGATGAACGCGAACACCAGGCGCAGGTCCTCGACAAGCGCGGCGCCGCCATCGTGGCCGACGCATCGCTGCAAACCATGCACGAACCGGCCCGCGCGCTGCTGCGGTCCATGCGCGCGCGGCTGACGCCCGAAGCCCGGCTCGACGAATTGAACCGCTACCTGGATGATCCTGCGCGCGACCCGTACGCGCTCGACCGCCTGGGCGACTGGTCCGTGCTGATGGACGATGCGAAGCTGGAGCCGCTGCGCGGACAGCATGCGTTCGTCGACTGGATCGCAACGCTGCAGGACTGCGCCGGCAGCCGCGATGGATCGTGCGCCGTCCCGGCACGCCACGCGCTGGAGCGCTGGCAGCAGGGAACGAAGCCGCGCGGGCATACCGACCCGTGGCTGGTCGCCGCGCTGATGCTGTCCGAGTCGCTGACGCCCGCGCTGGAACAGGCCGCGCTGGCCGTCGACTCTTCCGATCCGGCTTGCCTCACCGTGCGCTACCACCTGGCGAGGCTGTACCGCCTGGCGGACAAGCGCGATGCCGCGCGCGCCGTCGCGGACGCCGCGCTGAAGGGCAAGCTGTCGCCGGGCACGCGCAACCTGTTCCGCGAAGAGCGCTTCGCCGTCGCGACGTCGGTGCGGGACGCCGGCGCGTACCTGCTGCGCGCGAACGTCGACATGGCGAGCCCCGACGCCGCAGCGGCCGAGGACATGCTCAACGACGATGCCATCGCGTGGTTCAAGCGCGGCCTGGCCGCCGCCGACATGCTCGAGCTGGCGCGCATGGAGTTGCTGCCGCAGCCGCTGCGTGCCCGTATCGCCGGCGCGGCCTGGATCCGCGCCGCGCTGCTCGACCAGGCCGACACCGGCCGAGCCGCGGCGGACCTGCTGGCCAGGCTGGTGCCGGCCACGGGCGAAATGGCGACGCGCTACGTCCGCGCCGCCACGCCCGCCGAGCGCCGCCACGTGGCGCTGGTCGCGGCGGTCGCATTCGGCCTGTCCGCGGACCTCGACATGACGGCCCCGCCCGTGACCCGCATCGAGGCCGGCGACGCGACGGCGTCCGCGTGGTGCAGCTTCAAGCCGGACCGCCTGGGCGAGCCGACGAGCTTCGTGTGGCGCCTGCCGGCGACGCCGGACCTGGGCGACGCGACGGCGCGCCGCGCGGAACTGGGCAAGCTGGAACAGCTGAAAACGGCCACCGGCACGTTGGGCGACGACGTGCTGCAATGGGCCGACACGCATCCGGCCGATCCGGAGCTGCCCTGGCTGCTGCACGTGGTCGTGATGTCGACGCGCGGCGGTTGCCTCGACGACGATGCGAAGGCCCTGTCGCGCAAGGCGCACGCGCTGCTGCACAAGCGCTGGCCGAAGAGCGAATGGGCGCGCGCAACGCCGTACTTCTATTGATGTGCTAGGCTTCGCCCCATCCATGAACGAGTGAGGCGATGATGACGGCGATGACGAGACGGACGTTCGGCAAGGCGGCGCTGGCGCTGGCGGGCGGCGGCCTGCTGGCGTCCTGCGCGACGGTGATCGGACCGCGCCGCGTCGAACTGTCGCAATCCCGCCTGCAGGCCGGCCTGGAGCGCCGCTTCCCGCTGCGCAACCGCATGCTCGAGCTGTTCGACGTGCAACTGACCCGGCCGCGCCTCGCGATCATGCCGGAGACGGACCGCGTGGGCCTGTCCCTTGACGTGTCCGTGTCGCCCCCGTTCCTGCGCCAGTCGTGGAACGGCAGCCTGGCCATGTCCGGCCACCTGGTGCTGGACAACGTGCGCAATGCCGTCGTCCTGTCCGCCACGCACGTCGACAGCTTCGACGTCGAAGGCATGGAGGGCGACCGCGCACGCGACCTGGGCCGCGCCGCCGACCTGCTCGTGAATCAACTGATGCGCGACATGCCGGTCTACACCTTCCGCCCCGACGACCTGCGCTACGCCGGCGTGCAATTCATTCCCACCCGCCTCGAGACGGCGCCCGGCGCCCTGTTCGTCACGCTGGAACCGGCGCGCTGACGGCATCCGGCGCGCCCGTCGTAAATCTGACACGGCGGCTCGCACGATTGAACGGCCCGGCGCACGCATTGCCAGTACTGCTATTATTTCGGGCAGTTGGATGGTCCGGCATCGGTGACGATGACGTCGGGGCACTGCGACTGTTGTTTCTTGAAAACTCGTGGGCAACAGGCGTTGCACAGGTAGCACAATCGGCGCACACTGGTTTGAAAGACCGCGTACCGCAGAAGCGGGCACAAGCGCGCTTGCGCTTTCTCATGCACACGATGTTCCACTAAAGTAATCTCAGCGTTACTGACGTGCTGCCGGTAAGGGGGAAACCTTGGAAACGATACAGGAAAGTGTTCAGGACAAGAGCGTGCCTGTCGATCCGGCCGTCGCGGCGCCCATGAGTGCGGCGCCGGTGCCCGCCCGTCTGAGCCTGCCACCCAAGGGCGCGTGCTGGTATTGCGACAAACCGCTCGACAGCGTACGCCGTTTCTGCGGCAAGTCCTGCGCCGATTCGTTCGACGAAGAAGCGGAATACAACCGCTGAACCGCGGGCTGCGCGTCAGCCGCCCGCCCGTTCGCGCAGCAGCGCCAGGGCGCCGTCGAAGTCGAAGCCTTCGACCAGGTCCGCCACCTGGCGATAACATCCTTCCCCGAGTTGTGCGGCCAACGCGCCGGCGCCTTCGCGCACGAGGTCGACCGCATCGCCGTTGCCTTCGTCGAGCAGCGCCATCAGGCGGTCGACGATAGCGTGATCCATCTCCGCCGGCGGCTGCGCCGGCGCCGCGGGACGGCGTTCCGGCAAGGTGAGCGCCAGCGCATCCAGTTCGCGCAACACCCGTTCCAGCTCATCCTGCAGGCGCGCGAGGCTGCCGTGGACGTCGCCCGCACCCCCGTGCAACAGGCCTTCCACGATGTCGGCCTGGCGCCGCAGCGGCACCGCCTCGATCATGCCGGCAGCCCCTTTCAGCGTGTGGACGAGGCGTAGCGCGAGCGCGGTATCGCCCTGGTCGTGCGCGGTGCGGATGCCGGCCGCGGCCTGGCGGTACTCGTTGCGAAAGCGCGCGAGGACGCGCCCGAACAGGGCCCCGTCGCCCATCAGGCGCGCGATGCCGCCCGCGTGGTTCACGGCGGGGGCATCGTGTGCGTCTGGCGGAAAACGGCGGTCGGGACTATCCATGCGTGTTATTTCGTTGTGAATGACCAGTTGCGGCTGACCGGGACGCCGTCGATGGCACCCGAGAAGCTGACATCATACGTGGTCGCGGACGCCAGCTGGGCCAGAGGCACGATCGCCGCCGCCGACTTCGTGGTTGTATTCGAATCCTTGCCCAAGGCCAGCAGGCGCGTCTCCAGATCGCTACTGGTCCCGTGTGCGCGCATCGTGAAACTCTGGACCGTCAGCGTGCGATCGAAGTTCGTGTGCACGCTGACCGGGTAGCCGACGACGCTGCGGTCGGGGACCGGATCCGGTTCCTCGTAATCGCTGTTGAAGTTGGGTGTCACCTGGGTCTGCCCATTGAACGGCCACGTCACGATCGTGCCCGCGGCGATGCCGGTGCCGTAGCCGTTGTTGGCCACGAAGTCGGCGGTGAAGTAACTGTAATTGGCGGACGTCGTCGCCGCGCCCGCGCCGATTTCCTTGAACACGGGCTCGAAGATCACGAAGCGGTGGTAGATCGCCGTGATCAGTTCCTCGGCCATGTAGAAGCCGGAACCGTTCGAGGTGGCCGAAATGACTTCGCCGATCGCATTCGGCGACCCGAACACGTAGCCGGCATTCTGCAGGCGGTCCTGCAGGCGCGCGCCCGTGTAGCCGGTCTTGCCGGCCGTCTGGTCATGCGTCACCACGTTGTTGATGCGCTGGTAATCGGAATGACCCTGGGCCGCGGTGTCGATGACGGCGTTGCGCGCCAGCGCCGGCATGCCGATCTGGCTGCGGCGGTAGTTGATCCAGTTCAGGCCGTCGGTGGCGATGTTGTTCGTCGCCGTGGGCGCCGAGGCGTCCTGTCCCGAGAATCCGGTGGAGGGAGTCGCGTTCGGGGCGCCTGCACTGCTCCCGCCGCCGCCGCCGCCGCAGGCGACGAGCGCCCACGCCGCGGCGCAGGCGAGGGCGATCTGCCTTACGCGAAGCATACTGTTCATCATATATCGCTCCCAGCGTCGGTCCTGATGGGGTAAAGGAGCCTCCATTCTAGGCGAAATCGGGGCCCGGTGACGATCGTAAGGACAATCGCGGCCCCGGCATAAGCCCATGTAAAATAAGCCATTCTTCCGCTTTTAACGAATTCCAGTGAATCCGACCCGCCAGCAGCGCCTCGCGCGCGCCAAGTTTGCCCTGCCCAGTTTCGTGACCCTGCTGTCGATCGCCTGCGGATTCGGCAGCATCGTGATCTCGGTCGACAACGCCCCCGTGGGCGATCCGTCCGACTATCGCCTGGCCGCGATCCTGCTGGTGCTGGCGGGCGTGTTCGACGCGCTCGACGGCTTCGTCGCCCGCGCCACCAACACCCAGTCCGCGTTCGGCGTGCAGCTGGACTCCATCGCCGACGTGATGAATTTCGGTTGCGCGCCCGGCCTGCTGCTGTACTGCTACGGCTTCGCCCAGATGGGCGCCGCGCACCCGACCCTCGTGCGCATGGGCGGCCTGGCGTGCTTCGTGTTCGTGGCCTGCGGTGCGCTGCGGCTGGCGCGCTTCAACGTGATGGTCGGGAAGACGGACCCGCGCTACTTCGTCGGCATGCCGATCACCGCGGGCGCGGCCTGCGTGGCCTCGGTGGTGGTCGCATGGCCGGACCCGGTGGCCGACATGGCCGGCGCCTTCCTCGTCATGCTGCTGATGGTGGCCGTCGGCACCCTGATGGTGTCGACGATCCGCTTCCCCAGCTCCAAGCAGCCGAAATCGAAGGCGGCCCTGGTCGCGCTGGTCGTCTGCATCGCGCTGCTGGCGCTGTTGCGCACGCGCTTCTTTGCGCTGTTCTTCGTGTTTTATATCAGCGCGACGCTGCTGCTGAACATCGCGTGGATGGGCGGGTGGACCAGGATCGCGCCGCCGAAGGTGTACGAGGACAACGTAGAGGACTGAGGGCGGATTAAGCGAATTTGTCGAACATGGCGGCCAGGTGCGCCGCCGCCGCTTTCGCTTCCTCGACGTCGCCCGCGTTGCCCGTATGGGTGACGATGCTGGCGGTGAGGAGCTGCACGAACGACCGGTCCAGCGCCTTGCGCGCGGCGGCCATCTGCTGGGCCACGGCGTCGCAGTCGGACGGCGCGTCGGCCAGCGCGATCAGCTTCTGCACGCCGCGCAACTGGCCTTCCACGCGCGCGAGACGGTTCAGCAGGTCCTTCTTCTGCTGCGCCGTCAGCGCGCGGCCTTCCACGATCCTGAGGGGTTCGCCCATGGCGGCGTAGGCTCCTACGCGACCTCGTGCCCGCGCGCGGCGCGCAGGATCGTGAACCAGTCGGCGCGCGACAGCTGGAACGTGGTGCCGGCCACGGCGACGGAAATCGCCTCGATGCGGCCGCTGCCCGTCAGCGGGATCGGGCGCGACGGCAGTTGCATGATCCACGCGAACACGACGCTTGCGAACGGCTGGTGCAGGCGGTCGGCGATCTCCTTGATCACGAGGCGCAGGTTTTCCGCGTTCGCGTCGTTCGACGTGAACAGGCGGCCGCCGGCCAGCGGCGACCAGATCATCGGCGCCACGCCTTTATCCTGCAGGCCGTCGAAGGTCTCGTCGAACATCGGCGCCACGTGCAGCGGCGAGAATTCGACCTGGTTCGTCGACAGTTCGATGCGGCGGTTCAGCGCCTCGAACTGGTGGCGGCTGAAGTTGGAGACGCCGAAGTGCAGCACCTTGCCGTCCTGCTTCAGGCGCGAGAATGCGCCGGCGATCTCGTCGAAGTCCATCAGCGGGTCGGGGCGGTGGATCAGCAGCAGGTCCAGGCGGTCCGTGTGCAGCTGGCGCAGCGATTCCTCGGCCGATGCGACGATGTGCGCGGCGCTCGTGTCGTAGTGCTGGATGGTGTGCTGCGGGCGTTTATTGGACAGCAGCTTGATGCCGCATTTGCTGATCAGCTGCATGCGGTCGCGCAGCGACGGCTGGGCGCGCAGCGCTTCGCCGAACAAGCCTTCGACGCCGTAGTTACCGTAGATATCCGCATGGTCGAACGACGTGACGCCCAGCGCGATGCACTGCTCGATGAAGGCGATGCGCTGCTCCACCGTCATGTCCCAGTCGGCCATGCGCCACATGCCGGCGACGATGCGGGACAGTGCGAGATCACCGTTCTTGCGGGGGGCGATGCGCGGGCAGGACAGGTCGCGGGGGAGGGCTGGGTTCATTGCGTTTTTTCCAGGTTGACGGATCGTGTCATTATAAAACGTCGTTCCCGCGGAAGCGGGAACCCATGCCGAGGTGATCGAGGACGCTCAGTATGGGTTCCCGCCTGCGCGGGAACGACGGTGTTGACAGGCAGGTGATTACTTCATCCACAGACGCATCGAGTCCCACGCCCGGCCAAAGATCGACGCTTCCTGCACCTCTTCCAGCGCCACCACCGGCAGCGCCAGCAGCGGCTTGCCGTCGACGTTCATCTTCAGCGTGCCGACGCGGCTGTTCAGGGCCAGTGGCGCGACCAGCGGGTCCTTGCGTTCCAGGACCGGCTTCATCTTCTGGGCCACGCCCTTCGGCACGGTCACCCATACGTCGTTCGGGAAGCCGATCTTGACGTTCGACTTGGAGCCCTTCCAGATTTCCGGGGTCAGGATGGCCTGGCCTTTCGAATACAGCTTGACGGTGTCGAAGTTCTGGAAGCCCCAGTTCAAGAGCTTCTGGCTTTCCGCCGTGCGGTTGCCGTCCGACGTGGCGCCGGACAGCACCGAGATCAGGCGGCGCTCGCCGGCCGGGCCGTTCGGGCGGTGGGCCGACGCGATCATCGAGAAGCCCGACGCTTCCGTGTGGCCCGTCTTCATGCCGTCCACGGTCGGGTCCAGCCACAGCAGGCGGTTGCGGTTCTGCTGCTTGATGCGGTTGTACGTGAATTCCTTGACCGAGTCGATCTTGTAGAACTCGGGGAAATCCTTGATGACGCGCGCAGCCAGGATCGACAGGTCGCGCGCGGTGGAGTAGTTGTCCGGCGACGGCAGGCCGTGCGGGTTGGCGAAGCGGGTGTTCTTCATGCCCATGCGCTCGGCGTCGCGGTTCATCAGGGTGACGAACGTCGCTTCGTCGCCGGCGACGGCTTCGGCCAGCGCCACGGCCGCGTCATTGCCCGACTGGACCATCAGGCCGTACAGCAGGTCGCTGATCTTCACCGGGGTGGCGGGGTCGATGAACATCTTCGAGCTGCTGCCGTCGACTTTCCATGCGCGGACCGACACGTTGACCATCTGGTCCAGCGTGACTTTCTTGTCGCGCACGGCTTCGAACACGACGTAGGCCGTCATGACCTTGGTGAGCGACGCCGGCTCGATCCGGGTATCCGGATCCTGGGAGGCGATGATCTGGCCGCTGGTGGCGTCCAGCAGCAGCCACGAACGGGCGGCGATTTGCGGGGCCGGCACCTGCTGCGCTTGGGCGGCCGACATCAAAAGGGCACTGGCGGCGAGGGCCGCGATTAACTTTTTCATGGAAGGCAATTCAGAGGATAACGTGGATTGTGATGCGATAGACAATGCTCGAAAGCATTGCCTTGAAAGAAGATCGCATCATTATAGGCCAGCGTTCGCCTCAAATGTCACGTCGCCACAATTGCGCGACAAGATTTTTAATGTGGACGAGCTTGCGGTGGAAGAAGTGGTCGGCGCCGGGGATCACGGTCACGGGGATGTCGAGCGGGCGCGCCCAGTCGAACACGTGCGCGAGCGGTATCGTATCGTCAAGTTCGCCGTGGATCAGGATCGTGTCGGCCGGGACTTCCGGCATCGGCCACTTTCCCGCGGCCGTACCGACTAGCGCCAGCCGCTCGGCCGGGCGGCCCTGCTGGATCAGGCGCTGTTGCAGTTGTGCCTGCACGAACGTGCCGAACGAGAAGCCGGACAGCGCGTACGGCAGGCCCGGATACTGTTCGATCATGTGGTCGAGCATGATTTCCATGTCGTCCACTTCGCCGCGGCCTTCGTCGTGCACGCCTTCCGACTCGCCCACGCCGCGGAAATTGAAGCGGGCCGTCACGTAGCCGAGGCCGACGAACGCGCGGGCCAATGTCTGCGCCACTTTATTGTCCATCGTGCCGCCGTACAGCGGGTGCGGGTGCGCCACGAGGGCGATGCCGACGGGCGTGCCTTCCGGTTCGTCCAGCATACACTCCATCTTGCCTGCGGGGCCGGTCAGGTAAAACTTCTGGGAATTCTTGTTCATTGCTCGTTCATCAGTACTTCGTCAGATCTTCAGGCGTTCGACGACCTCGCCCTTGACGAGGTGGCGGTCGATGATTTCATCGATGTCGGAGTTGTCCACGTAGGTGTACCAGGTGCCCTGCGGGTAGATGACCACGACGGGGCCTTCCTCGCAGCGGTCCAGGCACCCGGCCTTGTTGATGCGCACCTGGCCCGGGCCGTTCAGGCCCAGTTCCTTGACGCGCTTCTTGGCGTGTTGCTGCGCCGCTTCGGCGCCGCTCTTGCCGCAGCTGGGGCGGCAGTCCTTGCCTTCGCGTTCGTTCAGGCAGAAGAACACGTGGTGTTGATAAAAGGGTTTGTCGTCGTTCATGTCGGTTCCGGATGGCGTGTATCTTTCATATGATACGCCGTTATCAAGAGCGATTCAGCCGGTGCGACGGCAGCAGCAGGAACCACAATGCGATGATGGGCCAGGCCATGTCGAGGAACTGGGCCGCCCCGTTGAAATTCAGGAATTTACCCTGCTGCCAGGCCTGCAGGGTGGAGACGAAATACGGGTTGGCAGGAATCGTATTGACGACGATGAGCGACAGCACGAGCGTCACGACGGCCAGCCGGCGCTGCGCGACCTGGGGTGCGAACGCGAGGCCGGCCAGCATGATCAGCCCGATCAGGAAGCCGCCTTCGGCGCCCGGCGTGACCCACACGAACGCATTGTCGGGCGCGAAGAACAGGGAACTGGCGAGCGTCTTGACGACGATGCCGACGCCGATCAGCGCCAGCATCAGCGACAGCCGGGGCGCGCCGCGGCGCGTGAGGCACAGCAGCGTGAGGGCGGCGCCCGTCATGCCGCATGCGGTGATGATGGTCTCGGACAGCCAGTACTGCTCCACGCTCATCGGCACGTCGCCGCGCAGCATGGTCACGAGGTCGATGTCCGTGTCGAGCCAGTCGGACAGCCATTCCGACAGCAGCGGCAGGATCTGGCCGTTGCCGAACAGGTAGTTCTGCGGATAGACCTGGGCCAGGGGCCACAGCGCGACGAGCACCAGGCCCTGGCTCGCATGCGCCGCGAACCAGCGCTGCCGCAGCAGATATAAACGGCTGCGGTCGAGCAGCATCGGGGCGAACCATGCGCCGAGCACCGCCCCGGCCAGGCAGCCGCCCGCATTGGTCAGCAGGTCGAGACTCGACGGCACGCGGCTGGGCAGGTAGTTCTGCACGACCTCCATCGTGCCCGAGACGAGCAGGCCGACGACGGCCGCGATGGCGACAGCCCACAGGCCGCGCACGCGTGGATGCAACGCGAGCACGATCAGGATCCCGAACGGCATGTAGCCGACGATGTTGACCATGACGTCGAAACCGGTCCACCAGCGCGGCATCTGCAGGACGAGGAAGGCGAACGGCGACAGCCCGCTGCTGCGCCAGCCGGAAAACGGGAACCAGCTGGCGTAGACGATCAGCAGCAGATAGGCCAGCAGCGCCGCGCGCGCCACCGGCGAGGCGCGTGGGCCGGCCGCGTCTTCCGTCTCGGTCATCGTCGGTTGAGATTCAAGGTGCCCAGCCACGCCACGATGTCGGCCGCGACGGCGTCGGTGCTGGCCGCGAGGGCGCGCGCGCCGCCGGCCGCGTCGGCGCTGGGCGCGGCGACGGCCTGGCGGAAGCTGCGCTGGTCGACGAGCGTATGGCCCTGGAACACGGAGGCGCGCACGGCGACGACGCCGGTGCTCTGGCTCACGCCGCCGAAGTCGTGGATGAATTCATCGACATCGATGCGCAGCAGCGGGATACCGCTGGCCGCATCCGTCTCCGACAGCACGCGCGCACCCGCCTGCGCGAGCCGCGTCTTGAAGCGCTGCGTCAGCAGCTGCAGCGGATTCGCCGTCCAGCGGCTGTTCGCATAGGTGCGGGCCTGCAGCGGGTCGGCATAGCTCAGGCGGTAGAACATGCGCTCGCTGTCCAGGGCGCTCGAGCCGGTGACGTCGGTGACGACCACGGCGCCGAGTACGCCCTGTGCCTGCGTTTGCGCGGCCGTGGCCGGGCCGAAGTCGAACTGCGTGGTGGGCTGGCCCTTCTGCGAGGCGCAGGCGGACAGGGTCAGGGCCAGGGCGGCAGCGAGAATGATGCGGGTCGGATGCATGGTCGCTGGGTTCCTCATTTGGTCGGGGGGGCGAAGCCGGGTTCGCCCGGGCCGGGTTCGGCGGTCGGGGCGCCGAACAGGATGCTTTGCGGGCGGTCGCCCAGGTTCGTCACGGTGCGGCGCACGGCGCGCAGCGACGTCTTCGCCTCGTCGGCCATGTCGACGACGTGCGGCAAGGTTTGCAGCTCGAGGTCGGATGTCACGCCGCCCAGCGAATCGATGGCCGCGCCGGCGCGCTCGACCGGGCCGCCCGGGGCCTGCAGGCTCGTCGCGAGGCGGTCGTAGTTGTGTGCGGCGGCGGTGACGCTGGTGGAAAGCTCCTGTACGGAGCCCATCGTGCGGTCGAGTTTATCCGCCAGCGCGGGCAGGCGCGCCAGCGTGGGTTGCAGCTGGCCCGGGATCTCGGCATACGCGGCGGCGGCCTTGTTGATGCTGTCGAAGGCGCCCGTGAGCTTGTCCTGGTTTTCTTTACTGAGCACGTTGTTCAGGCTGTCCGTGATGCGCTCCGTTTTTTCCAGGATCGCGAGGCCGCGCTTTTCCAGTTGGTCGAGCAGGCCGGGACGCAGCGGGATGCGCGCCACGTGGCCCTTGTCGCTCTGCAGCAGCGGGGAGCCGGTGCGGTCGTCGTCGAGCTGGATGAAGGCGATGCCCGTCACGCCCTGGTAGCCGAGCGAGGCGAACGTCGTCTGCGTGACGGGCGCGCCTTCCTCGATCGAGAGCTTGATGAGGATCTGGCCCGTCACGCGCGGATCGAACACGATGTCGTCCACGCGCCCGACTTCCAGGCCGCGGTAGCGCACCGCGGCCTGCGGGTTCAGGCCGGGGATGGTCTGCGTGGTGACGATCTCGTACGGATGCATCGTGGTGCGGTCGCGGTTCAGCCACAGGCCGATCAGGATGGCCGCGACCAGCAGCGCGACCGTGAAGAAGCCCGTCATGAGGGCATACGATCTGTTTTCCATGTCAGTCTTCCGACTCCTTTCTTGCGATGCGCTCTTCCAGCACTTCCAGCGCCCGCTGGCCGCGCGGCCCCAGGAAAAAGTGTTTGATGAAGGGGTGCTGCACGCGCAGCACGTCGCACGACGGTCCCACCGCGATCACGTGCTTCTCCGCCAGCACGGCGATGCGCGAGGACAGCGCGAACAGCGTGTCCAGGTCGTGCGTGACCATCACGACGGTGAGTTTCAGCTCGCTGTGCAGCGTCTGGATCAGCGCCACGAACGAATCCGACAGGTCGGGGTCGAGGCCCGCCGTCGGCTCGTCGAGGAACAGCAACTGCGGCTCGAGCGCGAGCGCGCGCGCGAGGGCCGCGCGCTTGATCATCCCGCCCGACAGGTCGGACGGCATCTTGTTCGCGTCGCCGGGGCCGAGTCCGACCATGTCCATCTTGAGCAGCACGGCGGCGCGCACGACCTCCTCCGGCAGGGCGCGCAGCTCGCGCAGCGGCAGGGCGATGTTGTCGAACACGGTGAGCGCGGAATACAGCGCGCCCTGCTGGAACAGCATGCCCCAGTGGTTGCGCATGCGCTGCAGCTGTTCCGGGCTGGCGCTGCTGACGTCCTCGCCGAACACGCGCACGCAGCCGCTGGACGGCCGCTCCAGGCCCAGCATCTGGCGCAGCAGCACGGTCTTGCCGGTGCCCGAGCCGCCCACGATCGACAGGATCTCGCCCGCGTAGATGTCGAGGTTCAGGTCCTGGTGGACGACGGTGCGGCCGAAGCGCGTCCACAGGTTGCGGATCTGGACGACCGGCGGTCCGACGTCTTCCTCGGGCTCGCGGTTCAGTTGCTGTGGCGGACGTTGAGCAGGATTCGCCATCAGAAGCCCACCCCGGAGAAGATGATCGCGAACACGGCGTCGGCCAGGATCACGACGGTGATCGCCGTGACGACCGACGTCGTCGTGCCGCGGCCCAGGCTTTCCGTGTTCGGCTTGATGCGCAGGCCGAAGTGGCAGGAGACGAGCGCGATCAGCATGCCGAACGCGACGCCCTTCGCGAGGCCGATGGTGTAGTTCACGATCGGTACGGCGGACGGCAGCTTCTGGATGAAGTAGCGCATCGTCAGGTTCAGTTCGATCTTCGCGGAGACCATGCCGCCGATCAGGGCCATCGCATCCGTCCACACGACGAGCAGCGGCATCGCCAGCGCGAGCGCGACCACCTTGGGCATGATGAGACGGTAGCCGTGCGAGATGCCCATCACCAGCATCGCGTCGAGTTCCTCCGTCACGCGCATCACGCCCAGTTGCGCCGTGATCGACGACCCGGAACGGCCCGCGACGAGGATCGCCGCCAGCAGCGGCCCCAGTTCGCGGATGATGCTCATGCCGAGGATGTTGACGAGGTAGATGTCGCCGCCGAACATGCGAAGCTGCTGCGCCGACAGGTACGACAGCACGACCCCGATCAGGAAGCCTACGAGCGCCGTGATGCCGAGCGCCTGGAAGCCGGAGTGATAGATGTTGGCCGAGACTTCGCGCCACGGTCCGGACAGCGGGTGGCGGATGAAGCGGCCGATGTCCTGCACCACCTGGCCGATCAGGGTGATCGCGCCGCGCAGGTGTTCGAAGAAGCTCAGGACGCCGCCGCCCAGCGTGATCACCCATTGCAGATGGCTTTTGCGCGTGCGCGGCAGCTCGATCCGGCCGGATTTCTCGATGCGGTCGAAGAGTTCTTCCTGCTTCGGGTCGAGCTTCAGCTGCTCGGGGCGGCGCTTGCCCCAGGAACTCCAGAGCAACTGGGCGCCGATGTGATCGAGGCTGGCGACCTCGGACAAGTCCCAGGCGACCTGCTTGCCAGCCAGGGATTTCAATGTCTTTTCGATGTCCTTGAAGCCGCTGCGGGAGAACGCGTGGACCTGCCATACGCCGCGCGCCACCACGGATTGCCCCGCGCCGGCCTCTGGATGCTCGATGGTTAATGTTGGCGCATTTTCAATCCGCATTGCGGCAGTGTAAAAGAGATTCGCGACTGCCGCCACCAGCGCTACGTTACCGTGACCTTACAGCGTTCGGTGGCGCACATAGTCGTCTTTACGCCGCGAGGTGGCGGACCTGGCGCTCGGGCGCGGCGTGCGTCGCCTTGTCGGCCGGCTTGTGGGCGCTGCCGGCGTAATCGCTCGCGATGAGGGCGGCGGCGTCGGCGGCCGGCATGCCCTGGCGCTGCAGCCAGGCCTGCACCAGCTTGGCGAGGCGGTCGAGCGCGATGCGGTGGGTGGCGTCGAGCTGCGTGTAGATCCAGTCCGAGAACGCCATGAAGTTGGCGAACGGGCTGTCGCCCAGCAGCACCTTGACCGTGTGGGCGAAGCGGCCGGAGTTCGCGACCAGGTCCCAGTAGCGGGCAAAGCGCACGAGCCGCTGCATGGTGGCGAAGTCGATGCGGTCGGTCGCCAGCACGGTGTAGGGCGGATACGGCTCGTACACCATCTTGTACGGCGCCGTGTGGCGGATGATCGGCGTGCCGCGCAGGCGCTTGAGGATGCCGAACTGGATCTCGTGCGGGCCGAGGGCGACCAGTTGGTCGAAGCCGCGCGCGAACGATTCGACGTCTTCGCCCGGCAGGCCGGCGATCAGGTCCACGTGCAGGTGCGCGTGCGACTGCGTGGTGAGCCAGCGGATGTTGTCCGCGGCCTTGGCATTGTCCTGGCGTCGACTGACCAGGGTCTGCACCTCCGGGTTGAAGCTCTGGATGCCGATCTCGAACTGCAGCGCGCCGGGCGGGAATTGGGCGATCGTCGCCTTCAGCGCTTCCGGCAGGTGGTCCGGGACCAGTTCGAAGTGGGCATACACGGGATCATCGGGATTCGCCGCGATTTTGTCGAGGAAGAACTGCATGATGCGCTGGCTCGTCTTGACGTTCAGGTTGAACGTGCGGTCGACGAATTTGAATAATCGTGCGCCGCGCTGGTACAGGGTCTCCATCTCCGCGAGGAAGGTGTCGATGCCGAACGGCCAGGCCGTCTTGTCCAGCGACGACAGGCAGAACTCGCATTTGAACGGGCAACCGCGCGACGCTTCCACGTAGAGGGTGCGGTGGGCGATGTCCTCGTCCGTATACAAAGTGTAGGGCAGGGTGATGTCGGTCATCGGCGGCTGCACGCCCGCATGCACCTTCATGATCGGCTTGGGACCATCGAGGATCTCGCCGCACAGCTTGGGGAACGTGATGTCGCCCCAGCCGGTGACGACGTAGTCGGCCAGGCGCGCGATCTCCTGCTCGTTCGTCTCGTACGAGACTTCCGGCCCGCCCAGCACGACCGTCACCTCGGGCGCGACGCGCTTGAGCATGGCGACGACCTTCGTCGTTTCCTCGACGTTCCATATATAGATGCCGAAGCCGACGATGCGCGGCTTCTTCGCCAGCAGGCGTTCGACGACCTCCACGGTCTTCGCGCCGATGACGAATTCCATCAGGCTCGTCTGTTCCTGGAGCTCGCCCATGTTGGCCAGCAGGTAGCGCAGCCCCAGCGAAGCGTGGGCATAGCGGGCATTGAGGGTGGAGAGCAGGATGGTCATGGCGGTGCGGGGAGGACGGCAAAGGGTGCATTGTAGCGGGACTTGCGGTCCGTATGCGACGCTGGTATGATTCGGTCCCTCGTCGCAAACGACAGGCCTTCAAACGGTTCTGAACGCTTCGATGGGAATAAAAAGAAGTTGACGAACATCGCGAAACACTGCATAATCTCGCTTCTCTGCTGCTGACGAACAAAACGATTCGCAAATGCAGCAAGGCAGTACCGAATACAGTTCTTTAACAATAAACAGTCGATAAGTGTGGGCGTTTGATGAAGTGCCAGCAG
>NZ_JASNRB020000038.1:0-34383 GCF_030411975.2 Massilia orientalis
ACCGACGTCGTCCCCGCGAAGGCGGGGATCCAATGACGAGCTGGCCGTGCTGCTGGCGGGGATTCAAACTTAACCGATGTCGTCCCCGCGAAGGCGGGGATCCAATTTCTGTCGCGTCACCTCAAACCTGGGCCTGGCTAAAGTAGACGGCCAGTCCAGGGCCGACGGTTCAACGCATCTGGGTGTAGTTGACGGGCACCCAGCGATACCCCTTGCCCTGCGCCTGGAGGTGACCCAGACCCGGGAACTGCAGGTGCGCGCCGCCCACGAGCCAGCCGTTCCTGGCCGCGTCGTCGAATACCTTCTTGCGTGCCGCTGCGGCCGCCTTCTCGTCGCTGTCGAACGCGACCGTCACCTGCGGATTGTCGAACTGGACGGCGGCCAGGTGGATCAGGTCGCCGATCAGCACGAGCTTCTGGCCATGGCTTTCGACCGCGTACACGGTGTGGCCGGGCGTATGGCCATGCTCGGCCTGGGCGGAGACGCCCGGGACCAGTTCGCCATCCTTCTCGATGGGCTTGAACTTGCCGGCCTGGATGTACGGGTTGATCGACGCCATCGCACCCTTGAAAAAATCCTTCTTGTCGGCCGGGGCCTTGTCCATGTTCGCCTGGCTCAACCAGTAGTCGGCATCGGCCTTGCCGGCGCGGACGACGGCGTTCGGGAACACGCGCTGGCCATTGTTGACGAGGCCGCCGACGTGGTCGCCGTGCATGTGGGTGATGTAGATCTCGTCGATCTGCTCCGGCCGGTAGCCGGCCGCCTTCAGGTTGTTGACGAACTTGCCCACGGTCGGGCCGAACAGCGCGCCCGCGCCCGTGTCGACCAGCACCAGCTTGCTGCCGGTGTTGATCAGGAAGGCGTTGTCGGAGGTTTCCACCGGCAGCTTCAGGAAGTTCTTCGTGAGGGTGGTGCGCGTCAGTTCCGGCTTCTGGCGGATGATCTGGTCCATCGGCAGGTCGAAGGTGCCGTCGCTGATCGGCGTGATTTCGACGTCGCCCAGCATCACGCGGAAGAAACCGGGGGCCGGGGTCTTGACCATCGGTGCAGCGGCCTGGGCGCCAACGGTGGCCGCGGCGACGGCGGCGGCGAGCAGGGTGTGCTTGAGTGCTTTGATCATGTTCTTATCCTCTCTGGATGACACAACGCGCGGACGCGGGTTGCTTATCGTACATGATTGTTCAGTAACTCGCTGGACCCTGCTTGCCTTATCTCAAGGACGGCGCACGAGCGGCAACGTGCGCAACGTGCGGCGCTCGTGTTCCTCGTCGTGCAAGGTCGCACTCGCCTTGATCAGGTCGCTGCGGCTGACGACGCCCAGCAGTTGCGCATGCCCCGTCTGCGCGACGACCGGCAGGCGCTCGATGCCGTGCACGGCCAGGCGCGTGGCCACGGCGCGGCACGTTTCGCCGGGCAGGGCGACGAGCGGCGGATTGGCGCCGAACAGGTCGCCGACGCGCATCGCCGGCGGATGGCCGTCCAGGGTGTCGCGCGCGACCATGCCGACGACGAGTCCGGCGCGCGTGACGGGAAAGCCACGGTGCTTCTGGCCCGGGCCGAACTGCGTGGCGAGGACCTCACTGATCGTGGCATCGGCATCGATGTAGTGGACGTCCGTGCTCATCACCTCGGCCACGCTGTGGCGCTCGAGCGGATCGATGCCGTATTCGCGGTAGATGTGATGGCCGCGGCGGGCGATCTTTTCCGTCAGGATCGAGCGGCCCATCGTCAGCACCGTGAAGCCGTAGGCGCCGGCCGCGGCGGCGAGCAGCGGCAGCAGGGCGTTGGCGTCGTGCGTCAGCTCGAACGCGAACACGACGGCCATCACGGGCGCGCGCATCATGCCGCCCAGCGTGGCGGCCATGAACACGAGCGGCCACAGCGCGGGTTCGGCGCCCGGCAGGTACGGGCCCAGCAGCGCGCCGAGTCCCGCGCCGAGCATCAGCAGCGGGGCCAGCACGCCGCCGGACGTGCCGGAACCGAGCGCGATCAGCCAGATCACCAGTTTCACCGCCAGCAGGCCGACGATGGCGCTGGCCACCATGTGGTTGTGCAGCAGATCGCCGATGACGTCATAGCCGACGCCCAGCGCACGCGGCTCGAAGTAGCCGCCGATGCCGACGGCGAGACCGCCCAGCGCCGGCCACCACATCCAGTGGATCGGCAGGCGGTGAAAGCCGTCCTCGACGCGGTACAGCGCCGTCGACATCAGCCACGCGAGCGCGCCGCATGCGATGCCGGCCGCGAGGCAGGAGAGGAGGGCGATCGGTGCGACGGGGGCCGTCGCCACCGGGAACAGCGCGCCGGAACCGATCGCAAGCGGACGCAGGAAGCCGGCCACGGCGCACGCGGTCGCCACCGGCAGCAGGCTGCGCGGACGCAGTTCGAACAGCAGCAGCTCGACGGCCATCAGCACGGCGGCCACCGGCGTGCCGAACACGGCGGTCATGCCGGCAACGGCGCCGGCCACGAGCAGCGATTTGCGCTCACCGCCCGTCAGGTGGAAGTGCTGGGCGATCAGCGAGCCGATCGCGCCGCCCGTCATGATGATCGGCCCTTCCGCGCCGAACGGGCCGCCGCTGCCGATCGCGATGCCCGACGACACCGGTTTCAGCACGGCCACCTTCGGCGACATCGCACTGCGCTTGAACAGGATCGCCTCGATCGCCTCCGGAATGCCGTGGCCGCGGATTGCCTCGGTGCCGTAGCGGGCGATCAGGCCGATGATCAGGCCGCCGATCACGGGGATGCCGATGACCCACGGGCCCAGGGTATTGTCGGCGGGAGACAGCTCGGCGAACGAGAATTTCCCATAGAAGAACAGGTCCGTGAAGAAGCGGATCATGGTCAGCAGCACGTGCGCGGCGACCGTGCTGAGCGCGCCGATGACGGCGGCGAGGGCGGCGATGCGGAGCAGGCTGGCGTCACCTGAAAAATCGCGCCGCGGCGTGGAGGGGTGCGTGGCAGTTTTCATTTTGTTATGCAAGATTAGGAATCGTAAATACGCCCTGCAGGGCGCGCAGCTCGGCGCGGTGGACGGCGGCCAGCCGCGTCAACAGCGCCTCGCCCTTGGGCAGCAGGTGCACTTCCACACGGCGCCGGTCCTCGGCATTCGTGCGGCGCACGACCAGTTCGCCCGCCTCGCAGCGCGTGACGAGCGCGACGACGCCGTGCTGCTTGGCCTGCAGGCGTTCGGCCAGGTCGCCGACGGTGGCCCATTCGCGTCCGGGAAAACCCTTGATGTGCAGGAGCAGCAGGTATTGCAGCGGCGTGATGCCCTCGGCCTGCACGGCGTTTTCGGAGAAGCGCTCGTAGCGCCGCATCTGGTAGCGGAATTCCGACAATGCGGCGAAATCCGTCTTGGACAGCGGGGGAGATTCGTCTTTCACTGGCTTGTTTTGCGTGGGCGTTGGCTTTGGGAACCAAATAATATATCATAACGTGATACATTTTTTTAGCAAAAGCGTGCGATGCCCCGGCGTTGCCGTTCTTTTACAATCGACAGGAATGATGCTGGAACACAGTTTGGAATGGTTGCGCTCGTTCGTACCGCAACCGAATACAGTGCCGCGCGGGGAACGCATGCGCGCGGTGGCAGGGGCCCTCGTGGGGCTGTTCGTGACGGCGATCCTCAGCGACATGCTGACCAGGGGCTCGGGCATCGGGCCGCTGGCCCTCGTCGCGCCGATGGGCGCATCGGCCGTGCTGCTGTTCTGCGTGCCGGCCAGCCCGCTGGCCCAGCCGTGGTCGGTGATCGGGGGGAACACGATTTCCGCGCTGATCGGCATCATTTGCGCCAAGAGCGTCGCCAATCCGGCCCTCGCGGCCCCGCTGGCGGGCGCCTGCGCGATCTTCGTGATGTTCCTGCTGCGCTGCCTGCACCCGCCCAGTGGCGCGGTCGCGCTGACGGCCGTCCTCGGCGGCCCGGCCATCCACGCGGCCGGCTTCGGGTTCGCGTTCCTGCCCGTGTGCCTGAACTCCACGCTGATCGTGCTCGCGGCGCTCGTCTTCAACAACCTGACGGGCCGGCGCTATCCGCACAACCAGAAATCGGCGCTGCGCACGGCGCAACAGGCCGCGCACGCGACGGGCGATCCGGCCCCGATGGCGCGCCTGGGCTTTACCGCCGAGGATCTCGATGCCGTACTGGCCCGCTACGGCCAGGTGCTGGACGTCAGCCGCGACGACCTGGAAGACATCCTGCTGCAGACGGAGCAACGTGCCTACGCGCGCCGCTTCGGTACCGTGAACTGCGGCGCGATCATGTCGAAGGACGTCGTGACGGCCACGCCGAACATGCCGCTCGCCGAAGCCTGGCGCCTGCTGCGCCACCATAACCTGCACGCGCTGCCGGTGCTGGATGCGTCGCACCGCGTGGCCGGCATCATCGGCCAGGGTGATTTCCTGCACCATGCGGGCCTGGACGATTACCAGACGGTGGGCGAACGCCTGCGCGGCCTGTTCGCCCACGTGCTGGGTGTGCGGCCGGAGCGCGCGGGGACGGTGGGGGAGTTGATGTCGACGAAGGTTGCCGTCGTTTCCAAGGATGAACCGATCGCCACGCTCGTGCCGCTGATGAGCAACGGCGGGCTGCACCACATTCCCGTGGTGGACGAGCGGGCGGTGTTCCTGGGCATCGTGAGCCAGTCGGACTTGCTGGCGGCGCTGTTCGAAAGCCGCCTCGCCGAAGCAGCTTGAGTTACCGTTGAGCCATTACCTAAAACCGGGCTCTGACCCCGGTTTTAGTCATTGGCCCCACAGCATTTTTTGTATTTCTTGCCGCTGCCGCACGGGCAGTCGTCGTTGCGGCCCACCTTGGGTTCGTCGCGGCGCACCGTGTCGACGGCGGCCTTGCGGCGCGGCAGCCAGAAGCGGTGGATGCCCGGCAGGTTGGCCTCGATCTCCAGCGCCAGCTTGTGCGCCTTCTTCGGATCTTCCACCTCGGCCAGCTCGCTTTCGTCGATTTCGTCGGCGCCCAGCAGGTAGATCGGACGCATCAGCGGGCCCGCTTCCGAGTCCCAGATCTCTTCCCACGAGCCGGGACGCAGTTCCATGCCTTCCCAGAAGCCCCAGCACCACGCCTCGGCGTCGATCAGCGTCTCGCCGCCGATGTCGTGCTCGACGTACAGCGGCTCGAACTCCTTCGGCGCGACCTCGAAGGTGACGAGCACCTCGTTCATGAAGCGCATGATCAGGTTGACGATGCGTTCTTCTTCCTTCGGGTTCTTCCATTTGGGCACGGCGCCTTCCTCGCCCCAGACGCGCGGCAGCCATTCGGCCGGCATGATGGTTTCCGGACCGATCGCGATCGCGGTCAGGTAGCCGTGCAGCGTGTCCATCGTCATCGCGTCGTCGGAGCAGCGATCGGACAGGAGGAAGTTGTCGAGGTCGTCGAATTCTTTTTCGGAGAGGGGCTGGTCGAGTTGCATTGTTTCTGTTTCCCTTGCATTAAAGGCGCCAGTGTAACGCTTCCGCCTCCTGGCCGGCGAAAACCTTACAATGGCGGGATGGATAATCCCTCTGACAACACCTCCGGCCATCCCTTCTCGCGTCTCGATCCGGCGCTGGTGCTGGATGCCGTCGACAGCGTCGGCCTGCGCGGCGACGGCCGCCTGCTTGCGCTGAACAGCTACGAAAACCGTGTGTACCGCGTGGGCCGCGAAGAAGGCCCGCCCGTCGTCGTGAAGTTCTACCGGCCCGGACGCTGGAGCGATGCCGCCATCCTCGAAGAGCACGCGTTCGTGCAGGAGCTGGCCGACCAGGAAATCCCGGTCGTGCCGGCCAGCGTCCTCGACGGCCGCACCTTGCACGAGCACGGCGGCTTCCGCTTCGCCGTCTTCCCCAGCCGCGGCGGCCGCGCGCCGGAGCTGTCCGACCCGGCCACGCTGGAATGGATCGGCCGCTTCATCGGCCGCATCCACGCGCTGGGCGCGGTGAAGCCGTTTACGCAGCGGCCCCGGCTCGACCTCGATACGTTCGGCAGGGAGCCGCGCGCCTGGCTGATCGGCCACGGTTTCATCCCGCCCGAATTGCTGACCGCTTATACGAGCGTGCTGGACCAGGCCCTGGACGGCGTCGCGCGCTGCTACGACCGGGCCGGGGCGCTGTCCCTGCTGCGCCTGCACGGCGACTGCCACGCGGGCAACGTGCTGTGGACGAGCGACGGTCCGCACTTCGTCGACTTCGACGACAGCCGCATGGGCCCGGCCGTGCAGGACCTGTGGATGCTGCTGTCGGGCGAGCGCAACGAGATGGTGGGCCAGCTGGCCGACGTGCTGGCCGGCTATGAAGACTTCTGCGAATTCGATCCGCGCCAGCTGTACCTCGTCGAGGCGCTGCGCACGCTGCGGCTCATCCATTATTCGGCGTGGCTGGCGATGCGCTGGGACGATCCGGCGTTTCCTGCGGCATTTCCCTGGTTTAATACCCAGCGCTACTGGCAAGACCGCATCCTCGAATTGCGCGAGCAGGTGGCGTTGATGGATGAGCCGCCGTTGTTCCCGGTCTAACGCTGGAATTGACGGAGGTTTACGATTCAGCTCGGCGTGACACGACACGGAACCATGCCGCATAATTAAGTGCGGACCCCCTCCGGGTCCCATATGTGAACTGACGAGCCATCCATGACCGACGCCGACCGCACCGATCCATCCGCACAGAAAGACGACGCCGACTTCACGATCGACCTGATGCCCGCCGCGCAAGACCACGCGGCGCCGCAGGTCGAGCCGCAGCGCGAGCATCTGGAGCAGCGCGCGATCAAGGAAGGCATCGCGCGCGTGGAGGCGGAAGCGAAGGCGGCGGTGGCGGCCGAGAACCGCGCCCACGCGGAAGCGCGTGCGCGCAGCCTGGCCGAGGAACGCGCCGCGATCGACGCCGAAGCGGCCGCCGCCGCCCTCGCGAACGCGCAGGCGTCGGAAGAGGCGATCGAGGCGAACCGCGACCGCATCGACACCCTGCGTGCCGCCGCCAAGGCCGCCGCCGAGCGCCTGGAAGCGATCCGCCAGGAGACGGCCGGGCTGCGCGCCCGCGTCGAATCCGACACGCAGATCCGCATCGCCGCCGAAGCCCGGACCCGCGCCGAGGATGACGCCCGCAAGCGCGCGGCGGAGCAGGCGCGCATCGACACCGAGATCGCCGCCCGCGCCCAGCGCGACGCCGACGATCTTGCCATTCACGCCGAGCAGGCGCGCCTGCAGGCGGCCGAACGCGTGGCGGCCGTGCATGCCGCGCGCGAGGAAGTGCACCACAGCGCCAGCGCCGACGCCCGCGTGGCGATCCTCGCGCGCGAACGCGAACGGGCCGAACGGGCCGCGCGCCAGACGGCCGAGAAACTGGCGCAGGCCGAAGCCGAGGCACTGGAACTGGCGCAGCAGCGCGAACGGGCGGACCAGGTGGCGCTCGCGTCCGCGTTCGCGCGCGCGTCCGCGGAGGCACGCGCGCTCGAGGAAGCCCGCGCCCTCGCGCACATCGAACAGGAACGGGAAGCCATCGCGCAGGCCCAGGTGGAATCGGAGCGGACGGCCGCGCAATCGCTGCGCATGCGCCTGCAGACGGAAAAGGAATTGCGTGACGCGGCCATCCACCGCGAACGCCTGGAACAGATGGCGGCCGACGCCGCCGCCGCGCGGCGCGAAGCCGAAGCCCGCATCCTGGCCGCGACGGAAGCCCGCATCGAAGCGGACCGCAAGCTGCGCGACGTGGCCCTGGCCCGCGCCGCCGCGGAAGAGGACGAGTCCCAGCAGAGCCAGGCGCGCCTGGACGCCGAGCGCGCAGCCACGGAACAGGCGCACCTGCGGATGGAAGCCGACCGCGTCGCGCAGGAAGCCGCGCAGCGCGACCTGGACACCCAGCAGCGCGAGCGCCAGCTGGCCGAGGAGCGCGCTGCCTTGACCGAAGCGGCAGCCGCCGCACGCGCCGCGCAGAACGCGGCGGCGGAGTCGGCACTCGCGGCCGAGGCGGAGCGGGTCGGACACGAACGCGAAGCGGCGCGGCTGGCGGAGGAACGCGCCGCGCAGGCGCAGGCGCTGGCACGGGCCGAACAGGCGCGCGTGCAGGCGGAGCAGGAGGCGCTGGCGCGCCAGCAGGCCCGCATCGAGGCCGAACGCGCGCTGGCCGCCGCTGCCGACGCCCGCGCCGCCGCGGAACAGGAGCACACGATGCAACTGGCCGAACGGCTCGAAGCCCAGCAGCGTGAGATCGCCGCGCTGCGCGCCGAAACGGAAGCGCGCTTCGCCGCGGCCGAACAGGAGCACGCGACCCGGCTGCAGGCCCAGCGCGATGCGCTGGCGGCCCAACAGGCCGAATTCGACGCGCGCCGCGTCGCCGCCGAACAGGACCACGCGGCGCTGCTGGCCGCGCAGGCCGGGCACGAGCAGCGCGCCGCCGCCGAGCGCCAGGCAGCCATCGAGGCCCAGCGCGCGATCACGGAACAGGCGGCGCGCCAGGCCGACCACGAGCAGGCGATCGCCGACGCCCAGCGCGAACAGGCCGCCCGCGCGGCCGAACTGGCGCAGGCGCAGGCCGACCGCGCTGCGCACGAACGCCGCCAGCAGCAGCTGACGGAGGAATTGCTGGCGGCCGAACGCGCGGCCGCCGATGCCGCGCACGACGCCTTGCTGCTGCTGGAGCAGAAGCTGTCGTCGCAACAGCAGCAGACGGCCGCCGACGTGCGCGCCAACGAAGCGGCGGCGGCCCGCATGGCGTCCGAGCGCGCCGCGGTGGCCGCGGCGGAAGCCCGCGCCGCCGCCGAAGCGGAGCGCGCGCAGCTGGCGAAGATGCGCGAGGCGGCCGAGCAGGCGGCGGTGCAGGCCGCGATCGACAAGCGCGACGCCCAGCGCGCGCTGCTCGCGAACGCCCAGCTGGCGGCGGAAATGCAGCGCAAGACGGCGCTCGCCACGCAGGAAATGGCGGAGGCGAAGAAGCGCCTCGTGGAGCTGGAATCCGTGCGCCAGGAAGAGCAGGTGGCGGAACTGGCCGCGCTGCGCGAACAGATCGAGGCGCGCCAGGCCGAAGCCAAGCAGCGCGCCGAATCGGAAGACCTCGCGCGCGAGGTGCTGGGGCGGTTCGCGCAGCAGCCGTCGAAAGTGCAGGCGGCGATGCGGCTCGCGGATGCGGTGGCCAAGCAGCGGGCCGACCGCGATCACGAATAAACGGCCTCCTACTCAAAACGTCGCCCCTGCCTCCGCAGGGGCGACGGTTCATACGCGAGCGGCCCTCGCGTTCTTCTCCAGATACGCGCCGTGCCCCGGCATCTTCGCCACCGCCTGCACGATCAGGTCGCGCAGTCCCGCAAAGTGCCCGTGCAGCTGGCGCATGTCGACATCGTCCACGAACGGATCGTAGCGCTTCGGCTCGACACCGAGGCCGACCAGCATCGCAACGAACGAGGGGAGGAGAAAACTGTCGCGGTCGAGGATCGCGACGCGGCCCGTCTCGCGGAACAGTTCGATCTGGTGCGCGAGCGAAGCGGGGATGGTCATGTTCGCGCAATAGCGCCAGAATTCCGTGTCGTCGCGCTTCGTCAGCTTGTAGTGCATGACGATGAAGTCGCGGATCGACTCGTAGCGGCTGCCGATGATCCGGTTGAATTCGTCCGCCAGCTCGGGCCGGAAATCGCGGTCCGGGAACTGTTCGATCAGGGTGCCGATGGCCGTTTCGATCAGGCTGATGCTGGTCGATTCCAGCGGTTCGACGAAGCCGGCCGACAGCCCGATCGCCACGACGTTCTTGACCCACGATTTCTTGCGCTTGCCGGTGACGAAGCGCAGCTGGCGCGGCTCGTCCAGCGCGGCCCCGTCGAGGCCGTCGAGCAGGTCCTGGCGCGCCTTTTCGTCGGTCGTGAACGCGTTGCTGTACACGTGGCCGTTGCCGGTGCGGTGCTGCAGCGGGATGCGCCACAGCCAGCCCGCCCCTTTGGCCGTCGAACGGGTGTAGGGCGTCAGCGGTTCGACGCGCGCGCACGGGACGGCGAGGGCGCTGTTGCACGGCAGGTGCTCGCTCCAGTCGTCGTAGCCGGCCTTCAGTGCGCCTTCGATCAGCAGGCCGCGGAAGCCCGAGCAGTCGATGAACAGGTCGCCGTCGAGCGTGCGGCCATCCGCCAGGCGCACGGCCGTGACGAAGCCCGTTTCCGGATGCTGGTCGACGCTGGTGATCGTGCCTTCGACGCGCCTGGCGCCGCGCGCCATCGCGTAATCGCGCAGGAAGGCGGCGTACAGGCCGGCGTCGAAATGGTAGCCGAACGAATAAGCGTCCGTGACGCCCGGCTGCGCGTCGTTCGGCATCGTGAATTTGTTCTCGCGCGCCATGATCGACGCCATCGACCAGTTTTCCAGGGCCGGCATGTGATCGAAGGTGCGCGCGAGGCGCAGCCAGTAATGGTGCGGCTGGATGCCGTTCAGGGGCGGACCGAAGTCGCCGAAACCGTGGAAGAAGCGGTTGCCGACGTGGCCCCAGTCCTTGAATTCGATGCCGAGCTTGAAGCTGGCCTGCGTCTTCTTGATGAAGTCGGCGTGGTCCAGCTGGAGGGCCGCGTTATAGAAGCGGATCGTCGGCAAGGTCGCTTCGCCCACCCCGATCGTGCCGATGTCCGGCGATTCCACCAGCACGATCTCGCAGCGCTGGCCCATGCGCTGGGCCAGCGGCGCCGCGGCCATCCAGCCGGCCGTGCCGCCCCCCACGATGACGATTTTACGGATCGGGTTTTGTTGCATGATGTCTCCTGTTGTATTGCTCGCTCAGGAGAGTGTAGGACAGCGGGCTTGTGGCCGGCAATAGAAATGTTTGCGTATAACATTTCTTTAACAAAAGCGACGCAACAGCGCGTCACATATTGTTGGGCGCCACCGGATTCGACCCGCCCACGACGGCCTTGTCGACGAAATATTCGGTCTCGCCGAAGCAGGTGCTCGGGACGCCGACGTGCTGCGAATAGGTGAGCTGCACGCGCTGCCCCATCGCGGCCTGCAGCTGGCGCACGACGTTCTCGTCGCGCACGGTGAAGTTGAAGCGCTCGGGGATGGCGCCCGGCATGCTGGACAGCAGGATCTCGCCTTCCCACGTCTTGCACAACCAGCCCTTGCGCGACAGTTTCTGCAGGTAGCCGGCCCGTTCGCCTTCCGAGTACGACCAGCTCAGCACGATCCACGTGTACAGGGCGAACAGCGCCACGGCGGCGATGACGACGGAGGCGAGGATGGCGGTGGCGCGGCGCGGCAGGGTCTTGGGCATGGTCGGTGTAAGGTAAGGTGACGGGACGTGACGAAGCGCGCCCATTCTGACATGGGCGCCCGGATTGTCAATCAGGCCAGTCTTAGACCTGTACCCCGAACGAACGGGCGAGGGGCCCGAGGCCGCCGTTGTAGCCCTGGCCCACGGCGCGGAATTTCCACTCGTTGCCATAGCGGTACAGCTCGCCGAAGATCATCGCCGTCTCCGTCGAGCTGTCTTCCGACAGGTCGTAGCGGGCGATCTCGCGCTCGCCGTCCGCATTCAGGCAGCGGATGAAGGCGCGGGCGACCTGGCCAAAGCTCTGGCGCCGCTGGTCCGCTTCGTGGATGGTGACGGCGAACGCGATTTTTTCCACCTCCGGCGGCACGCGCGTGAGGTCGACCACGATGCGCTCGTCGTCGCCTTCGCCCTGGCCGGTGCGGTTGTCGCCCGTGTGCTTGACGGCGCCGTCGCTGGACTGCAGGTTGTTGTAGAAGATGAAGTCGGCATCGCCGCGCACCTTGCCGTCGCCGCGCAGCAGGAAGGCGCTGCCGTCGAGGTCGAAGGTGGCGCCGTCGGTCGCGCGCGGGTCCCAGCCGAGGCCGATGATGACCTTTTTCAGGTTCGGATCTTCCTTGGACAGGTTGACGTTGCCGCCTTTTTGCAAACTGATCGCCATCTTGCTTCCTTTCTATTAATGGTTACGGGTTTCAGGTCGCCGACTCGAGTTGCTCGCGCTTCTTGTAGCGGATCGACGACCACAGCGATACCAGGATGAAGGCCACGCCGGACAGGCCGGTGAACCATTCGGGAATCTCGTACTCGACGCTGGCGAACATGATCAGGGCCAGGATGCCGATCGCGTAGTGGGCGCCGTGCTCGAGGAAGACGAATTCTTCCAGCGTGCCCTTGTGCACGAGGAACACGGTCAGCGACCGCACGAACATGGCGCCGATGGCCAGGCCGAGCATGATCACGACGACGTCGTTCGTGATGGCAAATGCGCCGATCACGCCGTCGAAGCTGAACGACGCGTCCAGCACTTCCAGGTATAAAAAGCCGCCGATGCTGCCCTGCGAGATCAGCTTGCCCACGGCCGGGTCGGATTCTTCTTCTTCCAACAGCCCGGAAAACCAGTTCACGCCCACGTACACGAGCACGCCGACGACGCCCGCGATGAGCGTGGACAGCTTGCGCTCCTGCGGCACGAGGCTCATGCAGCCGAACACGGCGAGCAGGGTGACCAGGATGGCGAAGCCTTCCGAACCGTACTTGCCGACCTTTTCTTCGATCCAGCCCAGCCAGTGGAGTTCCTTTTCCTCATCGAACAGGAAGTTGAGGAAGACCAGCAACAGGAACGCGCCGCCGAACGCGGCCACTTCGGCGTGGCGCGACGTCAGGTTGCGGGCGTACTCGTCCGGGTTGTTGACGGCCATGTGCCAGACGTCGATCAGGCCCAGGCCCGTCGCCACCGACACGATGAGGAGGGGGAACAGCAAGCGCATGCCGAACACGGCGACGACGATGCCGACCGTGAGGAACAGTTTTTGCCAGAACGCGTTCCAGTTGCGCAGGACGGACGCGTTGACGACCGCGTTGTCGAACGACAGCGAGATCTCGAGCACGCCCAGCACGGCCGCGATCCACAGCGCTTGCAGGAGGCCGGCGCTGCCACCGTGGGAAAAGCCCCACCAGCCGGCCAGCGCCAGCAGGACGGCGGTGACGACGAACGACAACCTGAAATGTTGCATGTACCTCTCCAGTTCTTATATACGCATTGTCTGAATGATCACACCGCGCATATTAACCCGTTTCCCGCTTTGGCGGGCGCATCGATCGCGACAGCGTGAATTGCTCACGTGACATTGCATCTGCCATAATGCCGCCCGGCGTCATGCCTCCCGTTTCCCCTTGAATGGATTTCACATGGATGTCTCTTATCTGGTCACCCCGGTGCTGACCTGGCTCGTGGTCGGCCCGATCAAATTCCTCATCAACAGTGCGCGCCAGGGGCGCTGGGCGTTCAACCTGGTCGGCAACGGCGGCTTTCCCAGCAACCATAGCGCCACCGTCACCAGCATGGCGACCTTGATCGCCCTGCGCGAGGGCATCGGCCACCCGGCGTTCGGCGTGGCCGTCACCCTGTGCTTCATCGTGATGATCGACGCCAACAGCCTGCGCCAGCACGTCGGCCGCCAGGCCGCCGCCATCAACCGCCTGGCCGCGGGACAGGCCGGCCACACGACCCTGCGCGAGCGGATGGGGCATACGCTCGTCGAGATCGGCGGCGGCATCGTCACCGGGATCCTGATGGGGAATCTCGTGTATCACCTCTTCGTGCGATGAAATTGGGTCCCTGCCTGCGCAGGGACGACGGTCTTATGGCCGCGTAACAAAATACCGTCGCTCCCGGGCTAGGCGCCCCCCTTGGCGGGAGCCCAAGGTAGTACACCGTTAGCTTCCCACCGTCCACCCGGACGTCCGCCTGTCCGCGCGTTGTCCCTTCTTTCGCGCATTTCATGCTCGGCCAAACGCATTTCATCCCGCCTATCTGCAGTTCATCCCACCAAAACCGCGCTTTGCCGAAACGTCAATTGACGGTCAAGACCGCCTATTCGATACTGCGCGCTGGCCTTTTATATTCTTATTTTTACAGGTAACGAGTCCATCCTCGGGGGAACCAAGAAATGCTGCGCAAAACTATAATCTTCCTTGCTATTGCTTCCGCACTCAGTGCGTGCGGCAAACATGACAAGGACCCTGCAAAGCCCGACGCCGCCAACGCGCAGGCGGATGCCAAGCAGAAGGATGGCAAGGCCGTCCAGCTGCTCGTTGCCCCGGAGGATGTCCTGACCGTGCAGAGCAGTGCGCTCGCGAACGGCCCGGTGATCACGGGCTCGGTCCAGCCGGAACGCAAGGCCGACCTGCGCGCGGAAGTGTCCGCCATCGTGCTGCAGGTCCTGAAAGAAAACGGCGACCCGGTCAAGAAGGGTGACGTGCTCGTCAAGCTGGACGAGACGTCGATCCGCGACAGCCTGATGTCCGCCCAGGAAGCCCAGCGCGCCGCCTCCCAGGCCCTGGACCAGTCCAACCGCGCCCTCGAGCGCCTGAAGACGCTGCGCGCGTCCGGCATGACGTCCGCCCAGGCGCTGGACGACGCCGAAGTGCGCCGCAACAGCGCCCAGAGCGAGCTGTCGGCCGCCAGGGCGCGCCTCGTCGCGGCCCAGCAGCAGGTGACCCGCACCGTCGTGCGCGCGCCGTTCGACGGCATCGTCTCCGACCGTAAAGTCTCCCCGGGCGACACGGCCGCCATCGGCAAGGAATTGCTGAAGGTGATCGATCCGACGAGCATGCGCTTCGAAGGCCGCGTGTCGGCCGACAAGATCGCCGCCGTCAAGGTCGGCCAGCCGGTGTTCTTCCGCGTCAACGGTTACGGCGAGCAAAAGTTCACCGGCATCGTCAAGCGCATCGACCCGTCCGCGAACGACATCACCCGCCAGGTCGAGGTGCTCGTCGGCTTCAGTAACGAAGCGCGTCCGCGCGTGGCCGGCCTGTATGCCGAGGGCCGCATCGACGCCGAGCTGTCCGATGCGATCACCTTGCCGGAATCGGCGATGGTCAAGGCCGGCGACAAGACGTATGCCTGGAAAGTGAAGGGCGGCCAGCTGGCGAAGATCGACCTGACGGTGGGTTCGCGCGATCCGCGCACCGGCAATTTCGAAATCAAGAACGGCCTGGCGTCCGGCGACAGCGTGCTGCGCCACCCGGGCTCGACCCTGAAGGATGGGCAGAAGGTGGAAATGGCGGCCGCTGCGCGCGTCGCCAGCGCCGCAGGTACCGCCAACAGCGCCACCAACAGCGCACCCCAGGGTAAATAAGCGGGATTAACCACCATGTTCCTGTCCAATTTCAGTGTCAAGAAGCCCATCGCGACACTCGTGCTGATCATCGGCATGATGTGCATGGGCCTGCTCGCGCTCAATCACTTGCGCGTGAACCAGAACCCGGACGTCGAGATTCCGATCATCGTCGTGACGATCCCGTATCCGGGCGCGTCGCCGGAAACGTCCGAACGCGAACTCATCGAACGCCTCGAGAAGCAGATGCTCGCCATCACCGGCGTGACCGAGGTGAACGCGTACGCCAACGAGGGCAGCGCGACGATCGTGCTGCGCTTCGACTTCAAGCGCAACCTGATCGAGGCGTCGGACGACGTCCGCAACGCCATCGCGTCCGTCCGCTACAAGCTGCCGATCGAGATGCGCGAGCCGGTGCTGCGCCGCGTCGACCCGTCCGCCCAGCCGATCATGAACCTGGCGCTGTCGTCGAGCTCGCAGAGCCATGCCGAGATCTCGCGTCTGGCCGAAGACCAGCTGGCCGACCGCTTCCGCGCGATCGACGGCGTGGCCAACGTGCAGGTGAACGGCTCGCTGCGCCGTGAGCTGTCCGTGCTGATCCATTCGGAAAAACTGCGCGAGTACAACGTCTCCGTCAGCGACGTGACGAACGCGCTGTCGCGCCAGAACACGAACGCGCCGGTCGGCAAGGTGCGTAGCGAGCTGGACGAGAAGGGTATCCGCCTCGTCGGCCGCATCGAGCGTCCGGAAGATTTCTCGCAGGTGGTCGTCAAGCGCAACGGCGACACCGTCGTGCGCCTGAACCAGGTGGCCGACATCAAGGACGGCTTCGCCGACATCGACAGCGTGTCGATGCGCAGCGGCAAACCCAACGTCGGTATCCAGATCATCCGCTCGCGTGAAGCGTCGACCGTCGCCATCGCCAAGAAGGTCCGTGCGGAAATCGAACAGATCCGCAAGGAACTGCCGGCGGGCACCAAGCTGGACATTTCGTACGACGGCGGCGAGGACGCCCAGGACAGCCTGAACAACGTCATCGAATCGCTCGTGTTCGGCGCCGTGCTGACGATCTTCGTCGTGTACGCCTTCCTGAACTCGTGGCGTTCCACGCTGATCACCGCGCTGTCGCTGCCGACCTCGGTGCTGGCCGCGTTCATCGCCGTGTGGCTGTGCGGCTTCACCCTGAACTTCATGACGCTGCTGGGCCTGTCGCTCGCGATCGGCGTGCTGATCGACGACGCGATCGTCGTGCGGGAAAACATCGTCCGCCACATGGAAAACGGTTCCGACCGCCGCACGGCGGCCCTCGAGGGTACCGCGGAGATCGGCATGGCCGTCGCGTCGACGACGTTCTCGATCATGGCCGTGTTCATCCCCGTCGCCTTCATGCCGGGCATCTCGGGCGAATGGTTCCGTCCGTTCGCGCTCACCGTCGCCTGCTCCGTGATCGTGTCGCTGTTCATCTCGTTCACGCTCGACCCGATGCTGTCCGCCTACTGGGGCGACCCGCCGGGCCACCACCATGCGCCGAAGAAGGGCATCGAGAAATATCTCGCGCGCTTCAACGTCTGGTTCGACCACCAGGCCAACCGCTACGGCCACGTGATCGCCTGGGCGCTGCACCACCGCCGCTGGATGGCCATCATCGCCGTCGTCAGCCTCGTCGCGGCGCTGGGCCTGCAGGGCAAGTTCGGCGGCACGTCGTTCCTGCCGAAGCAGGACAGCGGCCAGCTGCTGATCGAAGTGCGTACGCCGGCGTCGGCGTCGGTGGGCTATGCCCGCATGAAGATGGAAGAAGCGGCCGCGCTGGCGCGCACGATGCCGGAGACGAAGGACACGAACGCCTCGATCAATTCGGGCGGCGGCCGCATCTACGTCGACATCGGCAAGCGCCGCGAACGCAAGCGCAGCGCGTCCGACATCGCGGTGGAACTGCGCGAGAAGATCGCCCGCCTCGTCGGTGCCGAGTACACGGTCACGGACGACCTGAACGGCAACGGCAAGCCCGTGCAGATCGAGTTCACCGGCACGGATTCGCGCAAGCTGATGGACCTGACCAATGCCTACATGGAAAAACTTCGTCAGGTACCGGGCGCCGTGGATGTCACTCTGTCCCAGCAGGATCCGAAGGACGAGCTGCAGATCGAGCTGGACCGCGGCCTGTCGAACATGATGGGCATCTCGGTCGGCGACGCCGCCACCGCGCTGCGCGTCGCGTTCGCCGGCATCGAGGTCGGCGACTGGGTCGACCCGACGGGCGAGACCCGCGACGTGGCCGTGCGCCTGGCGCCGGAAGACCGCGTGGGCCTGGAAAACATCGAGCGCCTGCCGATCGCCGTCACCGGCAGCAACATGATGGTGCCGCTGGACCAGATCGCCAAGATCACGATGGGCAAGGGCCCGTCCGCGATCGAGCACAAGGACGGCAAGCGCGTCGTGCGTGTGTCGGCCAATGCCCAGGGCCGCTCGAACGGCGAAGTCATGGACGACGCCCTCAAGCTGGCGAAATCGATGGACTTCCCGCCGGGCTATGGCCTGTCGCTGGGTGGCCAGAGCAAGGACCAGCAGGAAGTGTTCACGCAGATGACGATCGCACTGGTCTCGGGTATCGGCCTCATGTACCTGATCCTGGTGATGCAGTTCGGCTCGTTCACGGCGCCGCTCGCCGTGATGCTGTCGCTGCCGCTGTCGCTGATCGGCGTGGTCGTCGCGCTGCTGCTCACGAAGGGCACGCTGAACCTGATGAGCTTCATCGGCATCATCATGCTGATGGGTCTCGTGGCGAAGAACGCGATCCTGCTGCTGGACGCCGCCCGCACCCGCGAGGCGGAAGGCATGGACCGCGAGGACGCGCTGATGGCCGCCGGCCGCGCCCGCCTGCGTCCGATCCTGATGACGACGTTCGCGCTGATCGCCGGCATGCTGCCGGTGGCGCTGGCCCTGGGCGACTCGGGCGAGTTCTACCAGCCGCTGGCCATCGCGATCATCGGCGGCACGATCACGTCGACGGTGCTGACCCTGCTGGTCGTCCCGACCTTCTACGACAGCATCGAGATCGCCCGCGACCGCATGGTGGCCAAGTTCCACCGCCGCGCGGCCCGCTTCACGGCGCTGCCGGCGTTCGTGATGACGTTCGTCGAAGCGATCCTCACGCTGGTGCTCGTGCGCCTGGTCTTCCGCCTGATCGTGAAGGCCGGCCGCTTCGCAACCGGCCGCGGCCGCCCGGCGACGGCTTGACGGTGTGGTGCCGGCTGCGGCCGGCATGCAACGAGAAGGGCCTGCAAGCGCAGGCCCTTTTTTCATTCCGAGGCACTCTAGGAAACGGCATGCACTAGGGCCGCATCCGCCGCGCCCAGTGCATGCCGGTGCCAAGGGCCGTTCCCGACCCTTGGCCGATGCGCCACGGCGATCAGCGGCCCGAGGTACCGGTGCCCGAGGTGCCGGTGCCCGACGTGTCGCTGCCGGTCGTGCCCGACGTACCCGACGTGCCCGACGAGCCGCTGCCGCCGGTCGTTCCGGTCGCGCCGGTGCCCGTGGTGCCGGTGCCCGTTGCGCCCGTGCCGGTGTCGCCGGTGGTGCCCGTCGCGCCGGTGGCGCCGCCCATGGTGCCGGTGGTGCCGGTTGCGCCGGTGCCGGTCGTGTCACCCGTCGTGCCCGTGCCGGTGGCGCCGGTCGTGCCGCTGGTGCCGGAGCTGCTGCTCGGCGCGGTGGCCGACGTGTCGCCGGTACCGGTCGTGCTGGTGGTGTCATTCTTCTTGCAAGCGGCCAGGCTGGCCATCAGGGCTGCAGCAAACAGAATCTTCGATGCGTTGTTAAGAGCTTTCATTTGTTTTACTCCTCGTTCACGTCTATCGTTTACCGCCGTCTCCCGGTGAGCACTGGAAGCGAGGCGGGGCTTAGGGTTCCCGATGGACCATGCGGTCCAAGCGTGAACCATCAGGGAACCGACGCAATACGCGGCCCCGGTGGCCTACGAATCCGACTGTCTGGATTTGACCGGCACCGCGCCGGCCGGTTCGTCGGATTGCATGCCTTCTGCTTTGGGAAACCGAAGTTCCCCTTGTTCCGCCGTGCCGCCTGCAACGTCGACACGTGCGGGTTAGATAAGAGCCGAACCATCATCGTTCAACCCTTTGTCCCCCGGCGAAGCTGCCGGATGGTCGTGACGCCGCGTCGGCGCTGTCGCCGGCGGCCTGTTCGAGCAGGGCGGGAATGACGTCGCACAATTCCCGCGCCAGGTAACCCAGTCTGCCGAAGCGTTCGGCGAGGCGCTCGCCCGCGCGCGCGTGCAGCGCGACGCCCCAGGCGGCGGCCTGCGCGAGCGTGGCGCCGCGCGCCGCGAGCCCCGCGATGATGCCGGCCAGTACGTCGCCCGAACCGGACGTGGCGAGCCCGACGTTACCGCCTTCGTGCTGCCACCGCTCACCGCCCGGCGCCGCGATCACGGTGCGCGCGCCCTTGAGCGCGACGACGGCGTTCCAGTGCCGGGCCGCGTCGATGGCATGGCGGTCCGGCGCCGCGCCGATCTCGTCTTTCGCGATGCCCGTCAGGTGGGCCATTTCGCCCGCATGCGGCGTCAACAGGACCGGCACGTTGAAGCGGAAGGGCGCGCGGTTCGGCGTGCCTCCCGCGGGCGGATGCAAAACCGCGCCCATCGCCTCGGCGTCGAGCAACACGTTCGTGGCGGTGCCGTCCAGACGCGGCAGCAGCGCGTGCACGAGGC
Organism: Massilia orientalis; assembly: GCF_030411975.2. Lineage (NCBI taxonomy): Bacteria > Pseudomonadati > Pseudomonadota > Betaproteobacteria > Burkholderiales > Oxalobacteraceae > Massilia > Massilia orientalis. The sequence goes on from NZ_JASNRB020000038.1 coordinate 19,789, forward strand.
GGGCGGTCGCGGCCTCGTCCCGCATGCCGGGACCGATGAGGACGGCGCTGATCTTGTCGGCCAGCGGATCGAGCGCGGCCACGGCTTCGACCGTGAAGCCGCCGGCATCGTTTTCCGCCAGTCCCAGCACGCGCGATTCAGGAATAGCGAGCGCTACCAATTGGGCCACGCTGCGGCCGGTGGCAATGGTCAGCTTGCCGGCGCCGGCGCGCAAGGCCGCCGTCGCGGCCAGGATCACGGGGCCGGGCATCTCGCGCGAGCCGCCGAGGACGAGCACGTGGCCGCGGTCTTCCTTGTCGGCGTCGTTCGAGGGCACGGGCAGCGGCCAGCTGCGCAGCAGGCTCGTATCGACGTCGCGCGGGCGGGCATGGGTTTGCAGCGTCATGGAGGGACCTCAGGCCTTGGCGGCGGTGGGCTGGTCTTTGGCGACCGTGACCGGCGTGCCGGTGGCTTCGAGCGGGGCGACGAAATTGACCAGGCGAACGGCCAGCTTGCCGCGCTTGCCCAGCGTGGGATCGAAGGCGTAGGACGTGACGGAGCAGTTCGGCACGTCGCCGGCGCGGTCCTGCTCGAGGATCGTCGCCTCGTCCATCCGCTCGATCAGGTAGCGGAAGCAGTTGACGATGACCTGGTGCGCGACGATCAGCACGCGTTCGCGCGGGTACTCGCGCGTCATCGTGTCGAGGACGCTGCGCAGGCGCAGGATGACGTCGCACCAGCTCTCGCCGCCGGGCGGGCGGAAATAGAACTTGCCGACGTGGTGGCGTTGCTCATGCAGCTCGGGATATTTCTCGGCGATACCGCGCACCGTCAGGCGGTCGAGGATGCCGAACTCCTTTTCGCGCAGGCGCTCGTCGGCGTGGACGGCGAGCAACTCGTCGCGGTTCAGGCGCTGCATCAGGATATTGGCGGTCTCGGCCGCGCGCACGTAGGGCGAATGCAGCACGACGTTCGGCTGGCCGTCGGGCGGCAGCGCCGCGAACCAGCTCGACAGGGCCTGCGACTGGCGCACGCCCAGCTCCGACAGGGGCACGTCGACGTCGCGCTCGGCGATGTCGATGAGCAGGCCAGCCGCGGCTTCGGCGGCATCGCGCGCGACATTACCCGCGCTTTGCCCGTGCCTGACGAGCCAGATTTCCTGTGGCCACTTCTGATCCATCATCCGACCGTTTGTGATTTTGACATGACGCGATCATAGACGGATTCGGCGGGATTTCCGCGCACGATTCCGGACGAAAACGTGTGCCAAAACGACGTGTAGGCGGGCTCTCACGTGAACAGGAGAAAGGTTTTACATCACCTTTACGCTACTTGCTCCTCGCTGTCGAGGTTGACCTCGGCGTCGCTGTCGAACACGGCCATGTCGGTCTGGCCGAGCACGCGGCTGGCGAACGTGCCGGCCGTGATGGACCCGCTGACGTTGAGCGCGGTACGGCCCATGTCGATCAGTGGCTCGATGGAAATCAGGAGGCCCGCCAGCGCCACGGGCAGGTTCAGCGCCGACAGCACGATCAGCGCGGCGAACGTGGCGCCGCCGCCCACGCCGGCCACGCCGACGGAGCCGATGGTGACGATGCCGATCAGGGGCAGCAGGAAGCTGCTCGTGAACGGATCGATGCCGACGGTGGGCGCGATCATGACGGCGAGCATCGCCGGATAGATGCCGGCGCAGCCGTTCTGGCCCATCATCGAGCCGAACGACGCGGCGAAGTTGGCGATGCCTTCCGGCGTGCCGAGACGCGCGGTCTGCGTCTGCACGCTCATCGGGATGGAACCGGCCGACGTGCGCGACGTGAACGCGAAGGCGAGCACGGGGAAGATCTTTTTCACGTAGCGGCCCGGGTTCAGGCCCACGGCCGCGATGATCAGCAGGTGCACGCCGAACATGAGGATCAGGGCGCTGTACGATGCGGCCACGAAGCCGATCAGCTTGAGGATGTCCTGCACGCTGGAGCTCGCCAGCACCTGCGTGATGAGGGCGAACACGCCGAACGGGGTGAGGCGCAGAACGAGCGTCACCATGCGCATCACGATCACGTGGGCCACGTGCACGAATTCGCTGAATTTCTCGAACACGTCCGGCTTCTTGGCGGCGATGCCCGTCGCGGACACGCCCAGGAAGATCGAGAACAGGACGACGGCGATCGTCGACGTCTTGCGCGCGCCCGTCATGTCGAGGAAGGGATTCTCGGGAATGAACGACAGGATCATGGTCGGCAGCGACACGTCCTGCGCCGTGGCCAGTTTGCCCTCTAAATAATGGCCGCGCGCGACTTCGGCCGCGCTCGACGTCAGGCCGACGGCGGACAGACCGTACAGCTTGGCCATCAGGATGCCGATCGTGGCCGCGATGGCCGTCGTGACCATCAGCGTGCCGATCGTCAGCGCACTGATCTTGCCGAGCGACGACGCGTCGCGCAGCTTGAGGATGGCCTGGATGATCGACACCATGATCAGCGGCATGATGATCATCTGCAGCAGTTTGACGTAGCCGGTGCCGACGATGTCGAGATACGCATTCGTCTGTGCAATGACCGGTGAACCGTTGCCGTAGAACGCCTGGAACGCCGCGCCGAGGACGATGCCCAGGCCGAGGCCCGTGAACACCCGTTTCGTGAAGGACAGATGGCGTTGCTGCATGACATACAGCAGGCCGCAGGCGGCCAGGGCGATGGGCAGGTTCAGGATCAGGGGGAGACTCATGATCTTATATGCGTACAGGAAATATAAGAGCCGCATTTTATATCCAATCATGCAGGTTTGCATGACCGCCACATTGCGTTGCTAATTGTTAAACTTTGTTGACACTGCAAGCCGAGTTTGCAACACTCAGCCTTCGTCCGTCCGCCATCTCCCGGAGAACCCATGGTCGTCATGCGCCGCCTGCTGTGCTTCGTCTTGTTGTGCTGTTGGTCGGGCGCGTGGGCGCAGACCACCGTGTCCGGCTTTTCGCCCGAAGGGCAGGTGCGGCGCGTGCGCCAGGCTGTCGCGCGGTTCTCGCAGCCGATGGTGGCGTTCGGCGATTTGCGCGCCGAGACCCCGTTCGACGTCGCGTGCGCCGTGCCGGGCAGCGGCCGCTGGGTCGATGCGCAGACGTGGAGCTACGACTTCGAACGCGACCTGCCGGGCGCCACGAGCTGCCGCTTCACGCTGAAAGCCGGCGTGCGCGACCTGGCCGGACAGCCGCTGGCGGGGACGCAGGCATTCACCGTCGCCACGGGCGGCCCGGCCGTGCTGGAAACGCTGCCGCATGAAGGCGCGTCCGGCATCGACGAGAAACAAGCCTTCGTGCTCGCGCTGTCCGCGCCCGCGTCGGCCGACAGCATCCTGAAACAGGCGTGGTGCCGCGCGGATGGCGCCAGCGACAAGATCGGCGTGACCCTGGTGCAGGGCGCGCGGCGCGAACAGGTGTTGGCGACGGACCGCTGGTTCGTCCGGCAAGTCGTCGCCGCGGACCGCGGCAAGGAAGACATCGGACCGTACACGGATGCGCAACTGCGCGCCGACGACAAGGCCGGCCGCCTGGCCCGCATCGTCGTGCTGCAATGCCGTCGCACGTTGCCGTCGAATGCGGAAGTCGCCCTCGTCTGGAGCGCCGGCGTGGCTGCGCCGAACGGCATCGCGACGGCCGGAGACCAGACGCTCTCGTTCAAGACGCGCGCCGATTTCACGGCCCGCTTCAACTGCGAGAAAGTCAACGCGCGGTCCCAATGCATTCCGTTCCAGCCGATGCGCGTGGACTTCAGCGCGCCCGTGCGCGCGGCCGACGCGGCCAGGGTGTATCTGGAAGGACCGGGCGGCAAGCGCTGGCCGGCGCGCATCGACAAGGAAGGCGGACGGACGCCGGACTTCGTGGGCCAGGCCAGCGTGCCCGGGCCGTTCCCGGAACAGGCAAGATTCACGCTGCACCTGCCGGCCGACTTGCGCGACGATGCGGGCCGGCCCCTCGTCAACGCGGGCCGCTTCCCGCTGGCCGTGCGCACGGGCGAGCAGCCGCCGCTCGTCAAGTTCGCGGCGCCGTTCGGCATCATCGAGGCAAACGGCGACCGCCTGCTGCCCGTCACCGTGCGCAACGTCGAGGCGCAGCTCGCCGGCCGCATGCACACGAACGGCGTCGCCATGCGCCTCGACGCCAGCCGCACGGCCGACGTGCTCACGTGGCTGCGCAAGGTCGCGGGGCCGCACGGCGGCCTGAATCCCGGCCAGCCGGAAGGCGACCAGCTGAAGGTGTCGATCTTCAAGGGCGCCAAGGCAGACGCGCTGCAGCGCTTCACGCTCCCGAAACCGCTCGGCCGGCGCGCGTTCGAAGTGATCGGCATCCCGCTGCGCCAGCCCGGCTTCTACGCGGTCGAACTGGAAAGCCCGCGCCTGGGCGCCGCGCTGGATCCGAAAAGACGCACCGCGTACGTGCGCAGCGCGGCCCTCGTCACGAATCTGGCCGCGCATTTCAAGCTCGGCGCGCAATCATCGCTCGTGTGGGTGACGTCGCTCGACAAGGGGCAGCCCGTCGCGGGCGCGCGCGTCGAAGTGCGCGATTGCGGCGCGCGGCTGCTGTGGACCGGCACGACGGACGCCGCCGGCATCGCGCGCATCCGCCAGGCGCTGCCGCATGCCCGCTGCAAGGAGGGCGGCATCTACGTCGTGACGGCCGCGCGCGGCGACGACTTCACGTTCACCCTGTCCGACTGGCAGCAGGGCATCGAGGCGTGGCGCTTCAACCTGCCCACTGGCAGCCGCGACGAGGACAGCCGCATCGTCGCCACCGTGTTCGACCGCACCCTGCTGCGCGCCGGCGAGACCGTCCACATGAAGCACTACCTGCGCCGCCGCACGCAGCAGGGTTTCGCCTTCGTGCGCGCGAAGGATCCGGCGCCGAAAGAAGTCCGCGACTGGCGCGCGCAGGAACTCGGCACGGACAAGACGGCGTTGCCCGCGCGCGGCTTCCTCGTCCACCAGGGCAGCGGCGAGAAAGTCGAGTTTTCCCTGCGCTGGGATGCGAACGGCAGCGCCGAGGGCGAGTGGGCGATCCCGGCGGAAGCGAAGCTCGGCGTGTACGACGTGCTGATCGGCGGCCAGGTGGCGGGCGATTTCCGTGTCGAGCAATTCCGCGTGCCGACGATGAAGGCGCAACTGGCGGGGCCGAAGCATCCCGCCGTGGCGCCGCAGGCCGTGACGCTCGATGCGCAGGTGAGTTACCTGTCGGGCGGTCCCGCGGGCCTGGCGCCGGTAAAGCTGCGCAGCGTCGTGCAGGACACCGGCGTGCAGTTCGCCGACTACGACGAGTTCGCGCTGGGGGCGGGCGACGTGCGCGAAGGCGTCGTCGACCAGGGTAGCGAGGGCGAGGACGAGGCGGAATCGGAAGGCACGCCCGGCCAGGAAGTCGCGCGCACGCAAAGCCTGCAGCTCGACCGCGCGGGCGGCGCGCGCATCGTCGTCGACAAGCTGCCGGCGATCGAGCGCCCGAAAAGCCTGCTGGCCGAGTTGTCGTACCAGGACGCCAACGGCGAGACATTGACGGTCTCCACGCGCGTGCCGCTGTGGCCATCCGCGTACGTTGTCGGCATCAAGCCCGATGGCTGGCTGCTGCGCCGCGATGCGCTGAAATTCCAGACCGTCGTGCTGGACGTCGCCGGCAAGCCCGTGGCGAACGTGCCGGTGACGGTCGACCTGCTCAAGCGGGCGACCTATTCGCACCGGCGCCGTCTCGTCGGCGGCTTTTACGCCTATGAGCACAGCGCCGAGATCAAGCGCATCGGCGAGGCGTGCAGCGGCACGACGGACGCGCGCGGCCTGCTCCTGTGCAACGTGAAGGCGCCCGTCGACGGCGACCTGATCCTGCTCGCTCGAGCGACCGATCCGCAGCAACGCGTGGCGGCCACCCATCGCGAGGTGTACGTGGCGGGCGATGAGGAACAGTGGTTCGCGAACGCGGACCACGACCGCATCGACCTGCTGCCGGCGCAGAAGCGCTACGAACCGGGCGAGCAGGCACGCTTCCAGGTGCGCAGCCCGTTCCGCCGGGCGACCGTGCTCGTGACCGTCGAGCGCGAGGGCATCCTCGACACGTACGTGCGGCGCCTGTCCGGCCGCGACCAGACGATTTCGATTCCCGTAAAGGCGAGCTATGCGCCGAACGTGTTCGTGTCGGCCCTCGTCGTGCGCGGGCGCGTGGCGGGTGTGCAGCCGACGGCGCTCGTCGACCTGGGCAAGCCCGCTTATAAACTCGGGATCGCGCCGCTCCGCGTGGGCTGGAAGGGGCACGAACTGAAGGTCGACGTCGCGGCCGATAAACCCGTGTACAAGGTGCGCGAGCGTGCGCAGGTCACGATCCGCGTGCGCGACCCGGACGGCACGCGGCCGGCGGCCGGTACGGAAGTCGCCGGGGCCGCCGTCGATGCCGGCCTGCTGGAACTGATGCCCAACACGAGCTGGAATCTGCTCGAGACGATGATGCACGAGCGCAGCCTGCAGGTGGAGACGTCGACGGCACAAATGCAGGTCGTCGGCAAGCGCCACTTCGGCCGCAAGGCGTTCCCGCACGGCGGGGGCGGCGGCCGCGGCGCCGGGCGTGAACTGTTCGAGACGCTGCTGCTGTGGAAGGGCAAGGTCGTCCTCGATGCGAACGGCGAGGCGAAAGTCGACGTGCCGTTGAACGATTCGCTGACGTCCTTCCGCATCGTCGCCGTCGCGAGCAGCGGCGCGGGCCGGTTCGGCACGGGCGGCACGGACATCCGCACGTCGCAGGACCTGATGCTCGTCTCCGGCCTGCCGCCGCAGGTGCGCGAAGGGGACCGCCTGCGCGCCGGGTTCACGCTGCGCAACGCGTCCGACCGGCAGCTGGCCATCCGCCTGGACGCCGGCGTGACCGCGGACGGCGGCAAGGCGCAGGCGCTGCCGCCCCAGGACATCGTGCTCGCGCCGGGCGAATCGCGCGAAGCGGGCTGGGATTACGCGGTGCCGGCAGGGGTATCGAGGCTGCAGTGGGACGTGGCGGCGGCAGGCGAGGGCGCGAGCGACCGCATGCGCGTCACGCAGCAGGTGAACGTCGCCGTGCCGGTGCGCACCCTGCAGGCGACGCTCGTGCAGATCGACGGCACGAAGACGATGCCCGTCGAGCGTCCGGCCGATGCGCTGCCGGGCCGCGGCGGCATCCGCACGACCCTGCAGGCGCGCCTCGGCAGCGACCTGCCGGGCGTGCGCGACTACATGACGGCCTATCCGTACACGTGCTTCGAACAGCGCACATCGCGTGCGGTGGCGCTGCAGGACAAGGCGATGTGGGATACGGTCGTCGCGACCTTGCCGTCGCACCTGGATGGCGATGGCCTGGTGAAGTATTTCGCACCGATGGACGAGGGCAGCGACGTGCTCACGGCCTATGTGCTGTCGGTGACGCATGAAGCGGGCTACGCGATCCCGGACGAGCTGCGCGGCCGCATGGAGGCGGGCCTCGCCGCGTTCGTCGAAGGGAAGATCGTGCGCGGCAACGGCCGCGCGACGGGCGAACTGGCCGTGCGCAAGCTGGCGGCGCTGGAAGCGCTGTCGCGCGACACGGAGGTGCAGCCGGCCATGCTGGATTCGATCGAGGTCCAGCCGAACTTGTGGCCCACGTCCGCCGTCATCGACTGGTATCTGATCCTGAAACGCACGCCGGCGCTGCCGCAGCGCGACCAGCGCCTGGCGCAGGCCGGCCAGATCCTGCGCGCGCGCCTGAACCTGCAAGGCACGACGATGGGCTTTTCGACCGAGCGCGCGGATGGCTGGTGGTGGCTCATGACGTCCGTCGACGTGAACGCCAACCGCCTGCTGCTGGCGACGCTGGACGATCCCGCGTGGAAGGTCGACGCCGGCCGCCTCGCGCGCGGCGCCCTGGGCCGCCAGCAGCACGGCCACTGGGACACGACGACGGCCAACGCCTGGGGCACCGTCGCGCTCAAGCGCTTCTCCGAGACCTACGAGCGCGAGCCGGTGACGGGCAGCGCGAACCTCGTCGTCATGGGCGCGGATGCAAAACCCGTCAGCTGGACCGGGACCGTGCCCGCGACCGTGCTGCAGGCCTGGCCGCAGGGCCGCGGCACCTTGACCATGCGCCAGCTGGGCAGCGGCAAGCCGTGGGCGACGGTCCAGAGCCTGGCGGCCGTGCCGTTGAAGGCCCCGCTGTCGTCCGGCTACCGCATCGCGCGCACCGTCACGCCGGTCGAGCAGAAGGTCAAGGGCACGTGGTCGCGCGGGGACGTCTACCGCGTCCATCTCGACATCGATGCGCAGTCGGACATGACGTGGGTCGTCGTCGACGACCCGATCCCGGCCGGCGCCAGCGTGCTCGGATCGGGCCTGGGCCGCGATTCGCAGATCGCGACGGCCGGCGAACGCCGCACCGGCTGGACGTGGCCGGCGTTCGAGGAGCGGCTGCACACCGGCTACCGCGCGTACTACGAATGGGTGCCGAAGGGCCGCTTCACCGTCGAGTACACGGTGCGGCTGAACAACGAGGGCCGCTTCGCGCTGCCCACCACGCGCGTGGAAGCCATGTACGCGCCGGAAATGTTCGGCGAAGTGCCGAACGCGGGCATGACGGTGCAGTGATGAAGATCCTGGCCTGGCTTCTGCTGCTGGTGGCGTTGCCGGTACATGCCGCCGTGCCGACGCCGCAGGAAGTGAAGGCGGCGTGGCGCTCATCCGACACGACCCTGCTCGACCGCCACGGCGAGATCCTCGCCACGGTGCGCGTGGACATGGCGGGCCGGCGGCTCGGCTGGGTGGCGCTGGACGACATCTCGCCGACGCTCGGCCGCGCCGTGCTGCAGGCCGAGGACCAGCGCTTCATGGAACACGGCGGCATCGACTTCCAGGCCATCGGCAAGGCTGCATGGGACAACCTGTTCGGCCAGCAGCGCACGCGCGGCGCATCGACGATCACGATGCAGCTCGCGGGCCTGCTCGATCCGAAGCTGGCGCCGCGGTCGAAGGGCCGCACGTGGGCGCGCAAATGGGACCAGGCGCTCGCCTCGCGCGAACTGGAAGCCGGCTGGAACAAGCGCCAGATCCTGGAAGCCTACCTGAACCTGGCCAGCTATCGCGGCGAGCTGCAAGGCATCGGCGCTGCCGCGCGCAACCTGTTCGGCAAGGCGCCGTCCGGGCTGGACGCGGGCGAGGCCGCGATCCTCGCGAGCCTGTTGCGCGCGCCGACGGCGCCGCCGCGGACGGTCGCGAAGCGCGCCTGCGCGCTCGCACGCGAGCTCGCGGGTGAGCTCGAACCGCGCACGGATTGCGCGGCCATCGAGTGGGAAGTCGACGCGGCGTTCGCGCGCACGGCATCCGCGCCGGCATCCGCGCCGACGGGTGTGACGCCGCAGTTCGTGCGCCGCCTCGGCGGCGCAGTGGGCTCCAGTTCGGGCAGTGTGGTGCGCAGCACCCTCGACGCAAGCTTGCAGCGCTTTGCGGTCGCTACGCTGCGCCGCCACCTCGCCGAACTGGCCGAACGCAACGTCGGCGACGGCGCCGTGATCGTCATCGACAACGCCAGCGGCGACGTGCTGGCTTATGTCGCGAACGGCGGCGCCGGCGAAGTGGATGGCGTGACGGCGCTGCGCCAGGCCGGGTCCACGCTGAAGCCGTTTTTATACGAGCTGGCGCTGGAACGGGGCCAGTTGACGGCGGCGTCGCTGCTGGACGACACGCCCGTCGACATCCCGACCGTCGGCGGCCTGTACGTGCCGCAGAACTACGACCACCAGTACCGCGATGCGGCGTCGGTGCGCACGAGCCTTGCCGGCTCGCTGAACGTGCCGGCGGTGCGCACGCTGATGCTGACCGGGCTCGAACGCTTTCACGAGCGCCTGCGCGCGCTCGGCATCACGAGTCTTACCGAGGCGCCGGAGTTCTACGGCTGGTCGCTGGCGCTGGGCTCGGGCGACGTCAGCCTGCTGGAACTCGCGCAGGCCTATCGCACCTTGGCGAACGGCGGCGTGCAGGACGGCAAACGGCGCGTGCTGGATGCGCGCGCCAGCTTCATCGTGGCCGACATCCTGTCCGACCGCGCGGCCCGCAGCACGACGTTCGGCCTCTCCAACGAACTCGCCACCGGGTTCTGGAGCGCCGTCAAGACGGGCACCAGCAAGGACATGCGCGACAACTGGTGCGTGGGCTTTTCGGACCGCTACACGGTCGGCGTGTGGGTCGGGAATTTCGACGGCCGCTCGATGTGGGACGTGTCCGGCGTGTCCGGCGCGGCGCCCGCGTGGCGCGACGTGATGGACTACCTGCACCGCGACCGCCCGAGCAGGCCGCCCGCCGCGCCGCCTGGTGTCGTGCGCCAGACGGTCCGCTTCGCGCCGGCCGTGGAGCCCGAGCGCAGCGAATGGTTCGTGCGCGGCACGGAAGTCGCGCTGGTCGAGATGCTGCCGCCGGCGAAGCGCGCGCCGCGCATCGTGTATCCGGCCGCGGACAGTGTCATCGCACTCGATCCGGACATCCCGGCACCGCTGCAGCGCGTGAGCTTGCGTGCCTACGGCGGCGCGGGCCTGCGCTGGCAACTCGATGGTACGGATGCCGGCCCGGCCGATCGGGGCGCCACGTGGGCGCCGCTGGCGGGGGAGCATGAAGTGAAGCTTGTGGGAGAGGATGGCCGGGCGGTCGCTGCCGCCCGGTTCGAGGTGCGCGGAGCGGCGGCTCCCGGTCAGCTGGCTTCGACTCTTTCGACCAGTACCGGCGGTTCCGCGATCAGGTCGAGCGGCAACGGCGTGAACAGCGGCGAGTCCGAGCGGTAGGGCACGCGTCCGGATGGGACGTGGCGCGCGGCCGGGTCCAGGTGCAGGTCCTGGTCGTCGAAGAACAGGTGCGCGCGGAATGCCTTGACGACCTTCGACTTCGGCACGCCGCCGAGGAAGAAGATCTCGTTCACGTACACGCCCCAGTGGCGCAGGGTATTGATGACCCGCATCTCGGCCGGCGCGCTGCGCGCCGTCACGATCGCGATCCGTACGGGCGACACGTCGGCGCCGAACGGCAGCCGTTCCTGCAGGCGCGCGAGCCGGCGCAGCAGGATCGCATACGGACCATCCTGCATCGGTTCGTTCTGCTTCTCGTCCTCGATCGTGTGGAAGCGGTCGAGGCCCTCGGTCTTGTAGACCAGTTCACTGGAGTCGTCGAACAGCACGGCATCGCCGTCGAAGGCGATGCGCACCTGGTCTTCCGGCGGCGCCTCGGCCGCGTGCGGCGGCGGTTTCAACACCGCGGCGGCACAGGCCTGCGCATCGATCACGCGCTGGGCGTCTTCGACATTCGTCGTCAGGAACAGGTCGACGGCGAAGGCGTCCAGGTAATCGACGACCGACTCGCCGCCAGTGAACGCATGGCGCGAAATCGGCAGGCCGCGCGACCGGATGTTGTTGAAGACGCGCACGCCGGTCTCGGGGCTGTTGCGCGACATGACGACGACTTCGACGAGCGGCTTCGCCTCGGACGGCGCATAGCGGTTCAGGCCGAGCAGGGCGCGCACGAGGGCCATGCCGGTGCCGTCGCGCAGCGGTTCGTTCTCGCGCTCCAGCATGTAGGCGCGATATTCCTCCAGTGCGCTTTGGGGATTCTTGATGGATCTGGCTTTATAGATGGCGTCGGCTTCCGCCAGGTCGAACAGGGCGGTGGCGGAGATGCCGACCACGAGGGTATCGGAAAGGTCGAGGGGAGGCATGGCGGTCGGATTCCTTGGTGGCGGAACGGGAGCATTCCAAACGGAAATTATCGCGGTCAGGGTTGAAGGATACTTGAGTTCAATCGATCACCCCGCCTGAGCGAGCGCAAACGACGCATGCGGTAAGGGTAAGATCATGAAGCGCATGACGTAACGAGACAGGTGACGACATGGCCGACCAGATGGTGTGCACCGAACCCCTCGCGCGCCTGCGCGAGATCCGCCGGCTCGTGCACGAGAACAACCGCTCCTGCCTGCCGGACGAGCTGATCGTCTGCCAGATCTACATGGAATCGCGCTTCGACTCTTGCGCCCAGCCGGCGGGCAGCAGCGCGCGGGGTTTGATGCAGTTGCTGAAGGTGGCGAACCGCGAACTGTTCCGGCTCGATAATCTGTGCAAGCCAACGTCTCAGCGCTGCGCCGAGCCGGCGCTGTATGCCGAAGCGGATGCGTTTCACGCGAGTCCGGCGTTCATCGACGAGGCCACCAATATTCAGATGGGGACGCGCTATCTGCAGGCGTTGATCGACCGGGCCAGGCGCGAAAAGCGGGCGGACCCGATCGTGGAAGCGTACATGGATTATCGCGGCGTGCGGAACGGGATCTATTACCGCAAGATCCGTGCGGCGGCGGAGAGGATCAAACGTGATCCGGACGATTTCGGGGCGCTGCGGGCCATGACGGCGTGAGCGGGCGCGCAAATGACAAGTGTTTCGTTCGGGCCGTTGCCTCTTGTTTCAAATACACACCTTCGACAGCAGCATTTTTCGGGCTACGCGCGCATTATGCTTTTAGTGGAACAAGCCCTGCATCATCCAGCGGACTACCGCCATTGAAATGTTGAATGTTCTGTGCGTCTTCGCTGGCCCAACGGGGTGTAGTTGAACTAGGTTGTACTCTCCATGGCGATGGGTGTGACCACGCGTTCGAATCAGTCTGCATGAGTGATCTGCAACACTCGAAGCAACTGCTCGTCCCTAGCCCCAGCCCTTCCGGCATCAACATCAACGGAGACATTTCCGCAGACGCAGTACTCATTGTCCGAAGGGTTCGACCGGAGAATGCTCCAGCAGTTAACGCATTGGTAGAACGTCCGGTCGGAGACTGGTAGCGCCGCTCCGATGACATGGTTTAAATCTACGATGACTAACTTGTTCTTCGACATAATTTATTTCCTCGGAGGTCGGCAACGATTTGGCATTTCGACCAGTTCTCCCGCGTCTAGATGCGATTGAACGCTTCGCGGAAGCTGATATTGAGTTCCATTCCCTGGCTGATTGAACCATGGTTCTGCTGGGCCGCCTCGAACGCCGTTAATAGGCTTCTTTACCTCACATACGTGGTATTCCACGTCGTACGAGGCAGCTGGAAGTGCGCGGTCACCGAAGGGTGTACCTGCGGGCGCGACAAAGCCACCTGTCGGCCGTCCAAAGCGGTCGATCTGAGTGCCGGGTGAAAGCGTAACTGTAGAGTCTTTCCCCGCCGCAAACCCAAAGTTTGCAGGCCATCCCGGGTCTTTGGCAAACCGTCCTCGCGCGTCGCGCCATCGGCCCTTGTGGTCCTTGTCAACCGTAGCCGGGTTGGAAGGGCATCTGCTTAGACCGAGGGTGTCGAGCCAGCCGGTAGGGTTCGGCGCGTACTGATGAAGATTCAACCCGCCAAGCAGGCCGATCGGGTCACGCGAAATAAACCTGCCGGCATGCGGGTCGTAGTAGCGATGCCGATTGTAATGCAGCCCCGTCTCTTCATCAAAGTACTGCCCCTGCAACCGGAGCGGATTGTGAATCCCGGCCTTGTACGCCGCGTCGCTGATTGCCTCCTTCGCCTGCCCCCACGCCTTGTATTGTGCCGACCATGCAACCTTGCCTTCGCAATCCGTCAACTCCTGCGGGGTTCCCAAATGGTCGCATTGATAAAAGGCGATCTCGTCCTTACCGAACGGTTCGGTTTCCTGCTCAAAATCCCCGTTCCATAGAGGATCGAGCGCAATATCGTACTTGCCATCGTTGCCCGCCATCAGCGCCTTGACATCGGTGGTGGGCGCTAGTTGAAGTGCCCCGTTCCGACTGACCTGCACCAACGGCACGAAGCTGTCGCGCTCATATACGTAGTGCACCGTTCGTTCGCTGGCAGCACAGCCCTGATACACGCTGCTTTCCAACGCGAGTGTGTCGCCGTCCCAACCATACAAGGTCCGGCTCGTCTCCCGGAAAACAGTGCCTTCTATCGCCTGGCTGTGCTTGGCAATACGCCGTCCCAGCGGGTCGTAGGCAAAAATGGTGACCCCATGCCAGGTCGTGGCGCGGGTCATCCGGTTAAACGCGTCCCATTCATATTCCGACCGCTTACCGTTCTGCACGCGTTCCACGAGGTTGCCGCGCTCGTCGTAGCGGTAGCTGACGCCGGCAGATTCCTTGAACAGGTTGTTCAGCAGTTTTGGCAGCGGGGCACGACGGGCCATGGGTTCCTGCTGCGCGATATCGGCTGCCTGGATGTTGCCGGCCGGGTCGAACCCGAAGATTTCATGGCCCAATGCGCTGTTTGCCGCCAGCAGCCGTCCGACCGGGTCGTAGCGATATTCGATGCGGCCGCGTCGGCTATCCTCCAGGCTGGTTAGCGCGCGTCTGAACTTGCGACGAAGTTCTTGAATGTAGTGATTAAATTGCGCGTATACAGTGACAAAACGCAAGTTTTTGCATCACGCGGCGGTAGCAGATGGGCGGCTGCGCATCGCAAAACGGCACAGCAGATAAGAGAGGAGAACTGCAGCGCAAAACAAAAAAGGCGTCACGATCACTCGTAACGCCTTGCTTTGCTACTGCTGAATATAGTGGACCCCGAATTTGAGACGGTGGTTTAAGCTGTCGTCCGCGAAAGGATGACAGCGAATGAGTGAAGGTAAA
>NZ_JASNRB020000039.1:0-34344 GCF_030411975.2 Massilia orientalis
AACCTTTTGGGGTCCTCCCCTGTGGGGGGGGGGGGGGGGGTGGGCGGGGGGGCGTTGGTGAGACCCAATTCAAAACACGGGGTGCCCGGGGGGGGGGGGGGGGGGGGGGCCCCCCCGCGCTCAGGTGTTGAGCTCCCTCTTAATTGAATTCACCGACGCGAACGATCTTGAGCGCGTTCGTACCGCCGACCTGGCCCATCGGCTCGCCCCACGTGACGACGATCGTGTCGCCCTTCTTGACGATGCCGTTGGCGACCAGCAAGTCTTCCGCCTGTTTCAGGACGGCACTGCTGTCGCCGCGCTGCGTCAGGTGGTACGCATGCACGTTACGATACAACGCAACCTTGCGTTGGGTGGTGACGCTTGGCGTCAGGGCGAAGATCGGGGTGTCGACGCGGTGGCGGCTCATCCACAGCGCGGTCGAACCGGACTCGGTCAGCGCGACGATCGCCTTCACGCGCAGGTGGTGCGCGGTGAACAGGGCGCCGTACGCGATCGACTGGTCGATGCGGGTGAACTGCACGTTCAGGAAGTCGGCTTCCAGCTTGTTGTATTCGGAACGTTCCGCTTCGACGCAGATCGCGGACATCATCTCGACCGTCTCGACCGGCCACTTGCCGGCGGCGGTCTCGGCCGACGTCATCACGGCGTCGGTGCCGTCCAGCACGGCGTTGGCCACGTCCGACACTTCGGCGCGGGTCGGCACGGCGTTGACGATCATCGACTCCATCATCTGCGTGGCGGTGATCGCCAGCTTGTTGCAATCGCGCGCCATGCGGATCATGCGCTTCTGCAGCGCCGGCACGGCCGCGTTGCCCACTTCGACGGCGAGGTCGCCGCGGGCGACCATGATGCCATCGGAAGCGTCCAGGATCTCTTGCAGCACGGGAATAGCTTCCGCGCGCTCGATCTTCGCGATCATCATCGGCTTGTGGCCGAACGGCTCGCCGGCGATGTTCGCCAGCTGGCGCGCCATTTCCATGTCGGTCGCCGTTTTCGGGAACGAGATCGCCAGGTAGTCGGCCTGGAAGGTCATCGCGGTCTTGATGTCCTCCATGTCCTTCGCGGTCAGCGCCGGCGCCGTCAGGCCGCCGCCCATGCGGTTGATGCCCTTGTTGTTGGACAGGTCGCCGCCCACCTTGACGATGGTGTGGATCTCGCTGCCGGCCACGCGCTCGACGATCAGCACGATCAGGCCGTCGTTCAGCAGCAGCGTGTCGCCCGGACGGACGTCGTTCGGCAGTGCCTTGTAGTCGAGGCCGACGCGTTCCTGGTTGCCCAGCTCGCCGTTCTCGCCCCAGCGGGCGTCCAGGATGAAGCGGTCACCGTTGTTCAGTACGATCTTGCCTTCTTCGAACTTGCCGACGCGGATCTTCGGGCCCTGCATGTCGGCCATGATCGCCACTTCGCGGCCGCACTCGGCCGCGGCGCGACGCACCAGGTTGGCACGGTCGATATGGTCCTGGGCGCGGCCGTGCGAGAAATTCAGGCGCACGATGTCCACGCCCGCGCGGATCATGCGGACGAGCGTATCGAAGTCGGAGGAAGCGGGGCCGATGGTTGCGACGATCTTGGTACCACGAGACATTGATCTATCCTTGAAGTGAAAAGCGCAGCCCGTGGGCTGCGCCGGTGACCGTGAGGTGTTATTTCGCAGCGCTACGCTGCAGCAGGATCTCCACCGCCGGAAGCGTCTTACCTTCGAGGAACTCGAGGAAGGCGCCGCCGCCGGTCGAGATATAGCCGACTTGGTCGGCAATATTGTATTTTGCGATGGCAGCCAGGGTGTCGCCGCCGCCCGCGATCGAGAAGGCTTTCGATGCGGCGATGGCCTGGGCCAGGGTCTTGGTGCCTTCGGCGAACTGGTCGAACTCGAACACGCCGACCGGACCGTTCCACACGATGGTGCCCGCCTTGGCGATCTGCTCGGCGAGCTGGGCCGCGGTCTTCGGGCCGATGTCCAGGATCATGTCGTCGTCGGCCACATCCTTGACGTCCTTGACGGTCGCGGTGGCGGTCGGCGAAAACTCCTTCGCGCACACGACGTCCACCGGGATCGGCACGGTCGCGCCACGGGCGGCCATCTTGTCGATGATGGTTTTCGCCTCGCCGACGAGATCCGCTTCCGCCAGCGATTTACCAATGTTCAGGCCCACGGCCTTCATGAACGTGTTGGCGATGCCGCCACCCACGATCAGGTTGTCGACCTTGTCGGCCAGGCTTTGCAGGATCGACAGCTTGGTCGACACCTTGGAGCCGGCGACGATCGCGAGCAGCGGACGCTGCGGCGCGCCCAGCGCCTTGCCCAGCGCATCCAGCTCGGCCGCCAGCAGCGGACCGGCGGCAACGACGGGCGCGAATTTCGCGATGCCGTGCGTGGTCGCTTCGGCGCGGTGCGCGGTGCCGAAGGCGTCATTCACATAGATGTCGCACAGCTTGGCCATCTTCTGCGCCAGCTCGTCCGAATTCTTCTTCTCGCCCTTGTTGACGCGGCAGTTTTCCAGCAGCACGACCTGGCCCGGCGCGACGTCGACGCCATCGACCCAGTTCTGTTTCAGTTCAACCGGCTGGCCCAGCAGCTCGGACAGGCGCTTGGCGACCGGCGCCAGGCTGTCTTCCGGCTTGAACTCGCCCTCGGTCGGACGGCCCAGGTGCGACGTGACCATCACGGCCGCACCCGCATCAAGCGCAGCGCGGATCGCGGGAACCGAAGCACGCACGCGCGTGTCTTCCGTAATGTTGCCGGCGTCGTCCTGCGGGACATTCAGGTCGGCGCGGATGAAGACGCGCTTGCCTTTCAGCGCGTCTTGGTCGATCAGGTCTTGCAAGCGGGTGAAATTGAGAACGGCCATTGTCAACAATCTTGGAATGTTTAAAAAACGCTATTTTACCTTAGCCGACCCCATGGAAAACACCAGAAACGCGCAGCACAGTAAATACCACCATGCCAATAACGATGGTCTGCAACATGTTCCGCCGCCACAGGTAGTAGGCCAGCGAGATGATACCGGCCAGGAGTTTCGGGTTCGTGACGGCCAGCTCGACCTCCCCCTGCGGCCCCAGCATGAAATCGGGCGCGACGATCGCGGCCAGCGCGCAGGCGGGCGCATAGCGCAGCATTTCCTGCACGCGCCGGGGAATCGTCACGCGGTGGCCCACCATCCACAAGGCGCTGCGGCAGCATGCGGTGGCGACACCCAGCACCACGATGACGGTCCAGATTTCCCAGTCAGCCATGGCGGACCTTGCGGCGTTCCTGCGTTTCCTCGATGGCGATGGCGGTGACCATGCCGACGAGAACCGCAAGCAGCAGCCCGAGCTTGTACGGCAGGCCATGCGCCAGCACGGACACGATGCCCGCCACGAGCACGCCGCACAGGGCCGCGCTGTTCATGACCAGCGGGACGAGGATGCACAGGATGGCGAGCGTGCCGGCAAAGCCCAGCTGCCATTCCGTCGGCACGGCGCTGCCCAGGAAGATGCCGATGAACGTGCCGACCTGCCACGCGACCCAGCTCGGATACAGCAAGCCCTTCAGGAACGACAGCTTGCCCCGTTCGGGCGCCGTGCGGGGATAGCGCTGCAGGAAGAGCGCGGTGGTCAGGTCGCCGGAGATATGGCCAAGATAAAAACGCTGCACCACCGGCAGGTGCGAGAAATGGGGGGCGAGCAGTGCGGAAAAGATGACGAACCGCAGGTTGACGACGAAAGCGGTGGCGAAGATGACGCCGATGGGGGCGCCGGTGGCGATCAGCGGCAGCGATGCAAGCTGCGCCGAACCGGAATACACGATCAGCGTCATGGCGCTGGCTTGCAGCACCGTGAGGCCGCTCTTGACCATGGCGACCCCGACCACGATGCCCCATGCGCCGAGGCCGAACAGCGTGGGCAGGCCAACCTGGAAACCCTCGCGCCAGGCGACGGGGTCGTGCCCGTCGACATCGTTGCCGCTCTCCATGCGCACTCCGCTCATGTCGCGTTCCTGCAACAAAAGCGGTCGACAAGCATGG
Organism: Massilia orientalis; assembly: GCF_030411975.2. NCBI lineage: Bacteria > Pseudomonadati > Pseudomonadota > Betaproteobacteria > Burkholderiales > Oxalobacteraceae > Massilia > Massilia orientalis. The sequence goes on from NZ_JASNRB020000039.1 coordinate 4,011, forward strand.
CGGACAGGCTGCGTTCGGACATGAAACGAGGGCGTGAAAATGCGCGTAGATTTCCCTGTCGGAAATTCTACTCGACAGTATTAAGGTTGCTATTCTACCGGACCATTCCGGCAATCAGGTCGAATCCGTTAGAATCGTGGTTTTGGGAATGCTGTGTTTCCCTACCTATTAGCTGACGGAGAAATGAATGAACGACAAGACCATCCCGGTCGTGGAACTGGAAGCCAAGGACCTGCCGGCCTATTGCCCGAACCCTGCCATGCCGCTGTGGTCGTCGCACCCGCGCGTGTTCCTGGACTTCGATCATGACGGCAACGCAAAGTGCCCGTACTGCGGCACCCAGTACCGCCTGAAGCCGGGCACCGTGCTGGCGCATCACTGATTTCTTTCCTGTCGGGAGCTTGCCGTGAACCAAGCGGGCGCAGCAGGCTACCAGGCGCCGTGGTGGCTGCCGGGCGGTGACCTGCAAACGATTTATCCCGCCGTCTGCATCCGCAAGCCGGCCGTCGCCTACCGGCGCGAACGCTGGAACACCCCCTGCGGCCAGGATTTCATCGACGTCGACCTCGTCGACGGCGCTTCCCCTGCTTCTCCCTGCGTACTGCTGTTCCATGGCCTGGAAGGGTCGTCGGACAGCCATTACGCGCGGTCGCTGATGGCGGCCGCCAAAGCGCGCGGCTGGCATGGCGCGATCCCGCATTTCCGCGGCTGCTCGGGCGAGCCGAACCTCGCGCCCCGCTTCTACCACTCCGGCGACGCCGAAGAACTCGACTGGATCATCCGCCGCCTGCGCCCCCGCCATTCCGGGCCGTTCTACGTGGCCGGCGTCTCGCTGGGCGGCAACGCGCTGCTGCGCTGGCTCGGTGAACAGGGCCATGGCGCGGGCATCGTCGATGCCGCCGTGGCCATCTCCGCCCCGCTCGACCTGGCGGCCGGCGGCGCCGCGCTGTCGGCCGGCTTCAACCGCCTGTACACCCGCATGTTCCTGCAGACGTTGAAGCCGAAGGCATTGGCCAAGCTGGACCGCTTTCCCGGCCTGTTCGACCGCGACCGCCTGCTCGCCGCGAACGATTTATACAGTTTCGACAACGTCGTCACCGCCCCGCTGCACGGTTACCGCGACACGGACGATTACTGGCACCGCGCCAGCGCCCGCCACGTCCTGCACGACATCGTCGTGCCGACGCTCGTGCTGAATGCGCAGAACGACCCGTTCCTGCCCGGCCGGCACCTGCCGCGGACAGCTGCACACGCGGTGACCCTGGAGTATCCCGAGACGGGCGGTCACGTCGGCTTTTCCGTCGGTCCCTTCCCGGGGCGGCTCGACTGGCTGCCGCAACGCATCCTGACATTTTTCGACGACACGGCCATGCGCGCGCCCGCGCCCGCGCGGCTGTGCGAAGCTTGAACCATGGACGACATCGTAAAACAGGCAATGGCCAAGTGGCCGAACGTGCCGTACTGCTACGGCTGGCTGGCACTGGACGCGCGCGGCGCCTGGCGCATGCGCGACGAGGCGGCCCAGCGCGCGGGCGCCCCTGGCGACAAGCTGACGAATGCCGCACTGGTCGGCTTCATCGCCCGCAATTATTTATCGGATGAGCGCGGCTGCTGGTATTTCCAGAACGGTCCGCAGCGCGTGTACATCAACCTCGAGACAACGCCCTTCATCGCGCGCACGGATCCGGCGCAGGGCCTCGTGCTGCACACGGGGCAGCCGCTGGGCGCGCCGGAAGAAGCGTTCATGACGGACGCCGGCGGCATCGTGCTGCGTGCTGGCCGGACGGTGGCCCAGTTGGACGACCGCGACGCGGCGCAATTGCTGCAGGCGTTCGAGCTGGATGGGCGGCCTGCGTCTGACGACGAGGTGATGGCGTGGATGGCAGGCGGCGCCGGAGAGCTGGCGCTGCGCTGGCAGGACAGGCGTATTGCGGTGGGACGGCTGACGGCGGACGAGGTGCCGGCACGCTTCGGGTTCGTGCGGCTGCCGGACTTGCTGCAAGGGCAAAAATAGATAACATGTGAACGTCGTTCCCGCGAAGGCGGGAACCGAATTTTTGGGTAGGTCGCTCACGCAAAATTAGGCCCCTGCCTTCGCAGGGGCGACGTGGTTTCGGGTTACCGGTCCTTGTCCTTCTTCTCTTTCTTCTCGTCCTTCTGCCGCTCGTTCAGCTCGCGCTCGCGCGCATCGATCACGGCCTGGTCGTAGAACGACACATCCTTCGCCTTGCGCGCGAGATTGAGCTGGTCGACGGCCGCCGGCAACGCGCCCGACAGCACATACGATTCGGCCAGCGCCATATGCTGCAGCGCGATCTTGCCCTGGGCCGCATAGGCCTTGGCGAGCTGGTCGTACAGCTTGGGCTCTTCGCGGTATTGCTGCACCTGGTCGCGCAGGAACTGGGCCGCCTTGTCCAGCTGGCCGTCCGCGATCAGCGCGTCGGCATACTGGCGCGCCAGCATGCGCGACAGCGGGAATTTCTGGTACGCGGCTTCCGCATCCTGCACGGCCTGGTGGACGACGGCGGGCGGCTGCCCCGGCGCCAGCTTGATCTCGGTGCCGAGGGCGGCGAACATGGCGCTGCCATCGGTACCGCTGCGCTCGCTCGAAAACACGCCGGGACGGGGCTTCGTCGATGCCTTCGCCTTGTCGAGCCAGCTCTGCGCCCCTTTCAGGTCGCCCTGCTTCAGCGCGAGGAACGACAGGCCGTACATCGCGGCCGTCTGCTGCTGCGTGTTCGGCTGGGCCAGCTGGCTGTCGAACGTGGATTTCGCTTCGTCGCGCCCCTTCTGGCTTTCGTCCTGCAGCACGCGCGCGCGGGCGCGGACGAGGTGGAACTCGATGCTGTCCGGCCGGATGTGCATCACCTTCGGATTGTCGCGGATGCGCGCCTGGATGTCGGCGATGCGCTCGCCCGTCAGCGGGTGACTGCTGAGCCAGGCCGGCGCCTCGCCATAGACGCGCGTCGTGCTCTGCAGGCGCTTGAAGAACGCCACCATGCCCGACGTGTCGTAACCGGCCGCGCGCATCGTCTGGAAGCCGACGCGATCGGCCTCGCGCTCGGCGTCGCGGCTGAAATTCAGCTGGCGCTGGATGGCGAGACCTTGGCCGCCCAGCATGACGCCCATCGCCGCATCGGCCCCGCCGCCGGCCTTGCCGACGAGCGCCGCCAGCAGCAGCGCGGCCAGGGGCAACAGCGCATCCTGCTTCTGCTGGCCGATCATGCGCGCGATGTGGCGCTGCTGCACGTGGCCGATCTCGTGCGACAGCACGGAGGCCAGTTCCGACTCGTTCTGCGCCGAAATGATCAACTGCGAGTGCACGCCGATGAAGCCGCCGGGCAGCGCGAACGCGTTGATCATCGGATCGCGCACGGCAAAGAAGAAGAAATCGGCATTCGTCTCGCCGCGTGCGCCGGGCGCGAACGACACGAGGTTTTCGCCGAAATTGTTCAGGAACTCGATGATCGCGTCGTCGTCCAGGTAATCGGGATCGCGCCGGATATCGTTCATGATCTCCTCGCCCAGCTTGCGCTCCAGGAAGGGCGACAAGTCGGCACGCGCGGTATCGCCGAGCGTCGGCAACCCGGTCGTATCGGCGCTGCCGCGCAGGACGGGGACGGTAGGGGCGGCAAACGCGCCGGCGGTGGCCACGACCAGGCCGACGGCGGCGGCGACACGGCGCCATGGCCACCTTGGTGAAAGCTGCAACATCGCTGAAATCGGGTTAGGTTTCACGATGCTATGATAACCGCTTCCCGGCCATCGCTACTGCTGGGCCATATTTTGTTACTTCGTTCCCTCGACAACATGACAACATCCCCCCTGACCCACTTCGACGCCACCGGACAAGCCCACATGGTCGACGTCGGCGCCAAGGACGCGACCCACCGTATCGCCGTCGCCGCCGGCACCATCCGCATGCTTCCGGCCACCCTGGAACTGGTGACGTCGGGCTCGGCCAAGAAGGGCGACGTGCTGGGCGTGGCGCGCATCGCGGCCATCATGGCGGCCAAGCGAACGAGCGACCTCATCCCCCTGTGCCATCCGCTGGCCATCACGCGGGTCGCCGTCGATTTCGAGATCGACGCGGCGAACAACAGCGTGCACTGCCGGGCGCAGGTCGAGACCTACGGCAAGACCGGCGTCGAGATGGAAGCGCTCACTTCGGTCCAGGTCGGCCTGCTGACCATTTATGACATGTGCAAGGCGGCGGATCGCGGTATGGTCATGACCAATGTGCGGGTGCTGGAAAAGCATGGCGGCAAGTCGGGCGACTGGACGGCGGCGGTGTGATTAATGTGTTTAGACTCGTTGGGTTATATGCCCATCCGTAGCTGGCCACTCTTCAAGAGTCGGTCAACGACAGAAGATTCGTCCGCACGGGCACCCGTTTAATAATCGAAGAAAATTCCAGAAACCCCATTCTTGAGACTTGATTTTTCCCCTTCACTTCACTTGACAGTTACCAATGACGGCGCCAGCGGCCCGGTCGAAAATATTCGCTTCCCTCAACTTGTACCGGAGAGAAGCATGGCTACTGACGTTTATCTGAGTATCGATGGAATCAAGGGCGAGTCAGCAGACTCTGCTCACCAAGGATGGATCGAGCTGACTTCGGCACAATGGGGCGTCACACAGCCCCGTAGCGCAACCGCATCCACAGGAGGCGGCCATACTGCGGAACGCTGCGAGCACCGCACCCCTCGCAATCAGTAAGCTTGCGGACCTCGCCTCCCCCGTTCTGATGCAGACCTGCTCGATGGGTAAAACGATCCCGAAGGCCAAGCTGGAGTTCATGCGCGCTGATGGCGATGGTGTCCGCGTCAAGTATTACCAAGTCGAGTTAGAAAACGTCATGATCGCCAACATGGAGCAAATGGTGCATGGGGGCGGCATCCTGCATGACGAAATCGGACTACGCTTCTCCAAGATCAAATGGTCGTACACGCAGCAGAAAATCGGCGGGGGCGCCGGTGGATCGACAACGGGCGGCTGGGATCTGGCTTGCAACAAATGCGCCTGAGGAGGCTACCCCATGCCGGTGTTCTGGTGGGATGCGGAATATGACAAACAAGGCACCGCAAAGCTGATCGAGATGTTCAGAACATTTGCTCCAGTCGCTTTTGTATTGTTTAACGGCCCCGATATCCCGTTCGTCAGAAAGGCCACGAATCACGACCATCATTTTCATGTGAAGCTACGGGGCTGACATGCGCAAAACGATAACCTTACTGACCTTGGGCGCGACGGCAATCGCGCTGTCGCTCGCCCATGCTGCCGACCCGTCTTCCGATCCGTACCGTCTCTGGAAACCAATGCAAGGGGCAATCTACAAAGTCCATTCCGGCATCGTTTCAGATCGCACGCCGGCAACGGCGAACGATCGCAAGCTGACAGTTCTCGTCGATGGCAAGTCTGCGAAAGACATTTTCGATTCCATTGGTCCGGACCTGCCCGAAACATGTAGCGGAGAACCGGGCGACCGGATGCGGGAAAAAAAAGGCCTTCATTGCAGCTACACCGCGCAGGACAAGGGAACGAAAGATGGCCCCTATCGATGCTGGATCGGTCTCGATCTTCGGACTGGGGACAGCGTCGGAACCGTGAGTTGCTAGCTACCGCTCCCACGCAACCGCGTCCCGACCCACCAGTAATTCCCCTGCGCGTCCTGCACCCCCGCCGTCCGGTCCCCATACGGCTGGTCGCGCGGCTCGGACAAGCTGGTTGCGCCATGGTCCAGCGCCCGCGCATAGACCCGGTCGACATCCTCGACATACACGTGCACCGAGGCGATCAGATCGGCCCCCGGCCGGCATCCCATCATCACCACGGAATCCCCGATCCTGACCTCCGCGTGCCGGATCCCGCCGTCGGCGTCCGGCTGGCGCCGCAGCTCGGTCGCGCCGAACGCGTGGGCGAGGAAATCGAGCATGGCGCGCACATCCTTCACAAGCAAATACGGCGATACCGCGTTATAGCCGTCCGGTTTGTATCGTTCGTCCATCTGCGTCTCCCAGTGTTCAGACGAAACTGAACAATTCTGTCACAGATGTATCGTCGTGCAATACAACTGTTCATCTTTGACACAGGCCTGCCCAGCAAATAGAGCGCCACGCCATGTGGCATGGATATTGCGAATTCCTCCTTGACTGCGCGCCGCGCATTCATAACCCATCCAACGATCAAGGAGACAACCATGGCCTGGACCAAACCCGAATTCATCGACTGGCGTTTCGGCTTCGAAATCACGATGTACATCGCGAATCGCTGATGCAGCCCACGCCCGCGGCAGCGCCGCGGGCTTACCGGATCCCCGTCATGAAGATCGTCGTATTAGGCTCCGCAGCCGGAGGCGGTTTCCCGCAGTGGAACTGCAATTGCCGCAATTGCGCCGGGCTCCGTAACGGCACCGTCCGCGCGACGGCGCGCACGCAATCGTCGATCGCCGTGTCGGCCAACGGGACCGACTGGGTGCTGATCAACGCGTCGCCGGACATCCTCGCACAGATCCGCGCCACACCCGCGCTGCAGCCGGCACGCGGCCAGCGCGATACGGGCATCGCCGCCGTCATGCTGATGGATGCGCAGATCGACCATGTCACCGGCCTCCTGATGCTGCGCGAGGGGAAAGAGCTGCCTCTCTATTGCACCGCACAGGTCTGGCGCGAACTCAACCAGGGGCTGCCGCTCGTGCCCGTGCTGTCGCACTATTGCGGCGTGCGCTGGCATGCGCTGCCGATCGAAGGCGGCATGCAGGTGCCCGGCATCGACGGCATCCGCTTCACGCCGCTGGCACTGAACAGCAAGGCGCCGCCCTATTCCGACCACCGCAACGATCCTCACCCGGGCGACAACATCGGCCTGCTGATCGAGGACACGCAAACAGGCAAATCCGTGTTCTACGCGCCTGGTCTTGGCGCAATCGATCCGCAGGTGGATGCCGCGCTGCAGACAGCGGATTGCGTGCTCGTCGACGGCACGTTCTGGCGCGCGGACGAGATGATCGCGCTGGGGTTTTCCAAAAAAATGGCGGCCGACATGGGCCACCTGCCGCAATCGGGCGACGGCGGCATGATCGCCGTCCTCGACGGCATCAAGGCGCGGCGCAAGGTGCTCATCCACATCAACAACACGAATCCGATCCTGGACGAAGACTCGGCAGAGCGCGCCCTGCTCGCGCGCCACGGCATCGAGGTCGCGTTCGACGGCATGGAGATCAAGTCATGAGTACCGAAGCCTGGAGCCGCGACGAGTTCGAGGCGCAATTGCGCGCCCGAGGTGCCGGCTACCACATCCATCATCCGTTCAACGTCAAAATGAACGAGGGCCTGCTGGGCCCGGACCAGATCCGCGGCTGGGTCGCCAACCGGTTTTATTACCAGGTCAATATCCCGCAAAAGGATGGCGCCATCATCGCCAACTGCCCGGACCGCGCCACACGGCGCCGGTGGGTGCGCCGCATCCTCGACCATGACGGCTGGGGCGATAACGAAGGCGGGATTGAGGCGTGGGTGCGGCTCGGCGAGGCCGTCGGCCTGACGCGCGAGGCACTGTGGTCGCAGCGTCACGTCGTGCCCGGCGTGCGCTTCGCGGTCGATGCGTACGTCAATTTTGCACGCCAGGCGCCGTGGCAGGAAGCCGTCTGCTCGTCGCTGACGGAGATGTTCGCGCCGAAGATCCACAAGGACCGGCTGGCCAACTGGCCGACGCATTACGCGTGGATCGATCCCGACGGCTTACAGTATTTCCGCAGCCGCATCTCGCTCGCCGAGCGCGACGTCGAGCACGGCCTGGAAGTGACGCTCGGCCATTTCACCACCCGCGCCCAGCAGGAGCGCGCGCTCGAGATCCTGCAGTTCAAGCTCGACATCCTGTGGTCCATGCTCGACGCGATCGAGAAGGCCTATCCCTGAGGAGGCAAGCCATGCACACCGTTCCCGATCAACCCGCCCTGTCGCGCCTCTTCCGCATGCAGTGGGAAGAGGCCCAGGGCAACTACGTACTCCTGTATCCGGAAGGCATGGTCAAGCTGAGCCAGAGCGCGGCCGAGATCCTGAAGCGCTGCGATGGCGCCCGTACCGTGCCGGCCATCGTCGGCGAGCTCGAACAGGCGTTCAACTGCGGCGGCCTGCGGGACGACGTCGACGATTTCCTGCGCGTCGCCAGCGAACGCGGCTGGATCGTGTGAGCCCATCATGAATGCCCCGACCTTCCGCCCCGCCATCGCGCCGCCGCTGTGGCTGCTGGCCGAGCTGACCTATCGCTGCCCGCTGCACTGCCCGTTCTGCTACAACCCGGTCGATTCCGCCAATGACCGCACCGAACTGACGACCGAGCAATGGTTCGACGTGATGCGCCAGGCGCGCCAGCTCGGCGCCGCGCAACTCGGCTTCTCGGGCGGCGAACCGCTGCTGCGGGACGATCTCGAAGAACTGGTCGGAGAAGGCCGCCGGCTGGGGTTTTATACGAACCTGATCACGTCCGGCATCGGCCTCACCGAATCGCGCCTCGCCCGCATGAAGGAACTGGGCCTCGATCACATCCAGCTGTCGTTCCAGGATTCGACGCGCGAGCTGAACGATTTCCTGTCGAGTACGAAGACGTTCGACCTGAAGGCGCGCGTCGCCCGGCTCATCAAGCAGTACGCCTATCCGATGGTGTTGAACGTCGTGCTGCACCGCTTCAATCTCGACCACGTGGAGCGGATCATCGACATGGCGCTCGAGATGGGCGTCGAGTACCTGGAACTGGCCAACACGCAGTATTACGGCTGGGCGCTCGTCAACCGCGACCAGTTGATGCCGACGCGGGAGCAGGTCGCGCATGCGGAAAGCGTCGTGAACGCATGCCGCGCGCGGATCGGCAACAAGATGCGCATCCTGTTCGTCGTGCCCGACTATTTCGAGGCGCGGCCCAAGGCGTGCATGAACGGCTGGGGCGGCGTATTCCTCGGCATCGCACCGGACGGTACCGCCCTGCCCTGCCACGCGGCCCGCACATTGCCGGGCATCGATTTTCCGAATGTGCGGGACACGCGCGTGAAGGAGATCTGGTACGACAGCGACGCATTCAACCGCTACCGCGGCGATGCCTGGATGAAAGATCCGTGCCGCACCTGCGACGACAAGGCGAAGGACTTCGGCGGCTGCCGCTGCCAGGCGTATGCGCTGACGGGCGACGCCGCCAACGCGGACCCGGTCTGCGCGAAGTCGGCGCGGCACGGCGACGTGCAGGCGATCGTCATGCATGCACAGCGAACACAGCAAGACGCCGTGTGGCAGCCGGCGCAACCGATCGTGTTCCGAAAAAATCCCCAAAAATAGGTCTCTGCACAACAATCTTTTATTGAACAGATATCGAACGACGCAGGCACGAACGTAAGTGTTGGAAAAACGCGCCAAATCGTACATACGGACCCGAATTCTCACAGATTATTTCCGCACATCAATTAACATTTACCTGAACTCATCATCAGGAGATGTGCCATGTTCAAACAGATGAAGGTCGCGACCCGGCTGACCCTTGGTTTTCTTGCCGTCGTCGTGCTCGGCGCCATCGTCGCCGGCATTGCGATCTATAACATGACGCAGATGAACGAGCGCGCCAAGCGCATGTACCAGAAGGAATTGCTGGGCATTTCCTACGTCAAGGAAGCCGATCTGAACCAGGTTTCCCTCGGCCGTTCGCTGCGCAGCGCCATGCTGGCGTCGACCGACGACCAGCGCACCAGGATGCTGGCCAACGCCGACAAGTACAAGCAGCAGTTGCAGGAAAACCTCGACAAGGCGCGTCCGCTGTTCCACTCGGACGAAGGCAAGCGCATCTTTGCCGAAGCCGACGCCCAGCTGCGCGACTTCGACGGCATGACCGCGGACCTGGTCAAGCGCGTGAAAGCGGAGCCGCTCGAGACGAAGCGCGATTCCGTCGACTACCTGTTCGGCACGCTGCTGCCGAAGTCGCAAGACCTCGACGCCAAATTGGCGGAACTGGCCCATAACAAGGAAGCGATGGCCCAGGAAACCAATCTGAGCAACAAGAGCGCCTATGAAAACAGCCGCGCCACGCTGCTGGTGCTGGTCGCGCTCAGTGCCCTGCTCGGCACCGGCTTCGGCATCCTGATCACCCGGAGCCTGACGCGCCAGCTGGGCGGCGAGCCCGCCTATGCAGCCGAAGTCGCAGGCCGCATCGCCGCCGGCGACCTGGGCACCGACGTGCAACTGCGCGCCGGCGACGAGAGGAGCCTGCTGTTCGCGATGAAATCCATGCGCGACCGCCTGGCCCGCATCGTCAGCGAAGTGCGCCAGGGTACGGACGCCATCGCTTCCTCCTCCGCCGAAATCGCGAGCGGTAACCTGGACCTGTCGTCGCGCACGGAAGAACAGGCCAGCTCGCTCGAGGAAACCGCGTCGTCGATGGAAGAGCTGACGTCGACCGTGAAGCAGAACGCCGACAACGCGCGCCAGGCCAATGTGCTGGCGCAGACGGCGTCGACCGTGGCCGGCCAGGGCGGCGACGTCGTGGCGCAGGTGGTGCAGACGATGGGCTCGATCAACGACTCGTCGAAGAAGATCGTGGACATCATTACCGTCATCGACGGCATCGCGTTCCAGACGAACATCCTGGCGCTGAACGCCGCGGTCGAGGCCGCGCGTGCCGGCGAACAGGGCCGCGGCTTCGCGGTCGTCGCGGGCGAAGTGCGCACGCTGGCCCAGCGCTCGGCCGCCGCGGCCAAGGAAATCAAGGGCTTGATCGGCGACTCCGTCGACAAGGTCGAAATCGGCACCAGGCTCGTCGACCAGGCCGGCAGCACGATGCACGAGGTCGTCTCAAGCATCCAGCGCGTGACGGACATCATGGCCGAGATCAGCGCCGCCAGCCAGGAGCAGACCAGCGGCATCGAGCAGATCAACCAGGCGATCAGCCAGATGGACAACGTGACCCAGCAGAACGCGGGCCTCGTCGAGGAAGCCGCGGCCGCGTCGGAAGCCCTGCAGAACCAGGCGGGCAAGCTGGCGGAGCTGGTCAGCGTGTTCCGCCTCGACGACCGTGTACAGGCGGCCGCACCGACCGCGCCGGCGGCGCCGGCCCGTGCCGCGAAACGTGCCGCGACGCTGGCGGCACCGAAGCCGGCACCTGTCGTCAAGCCGGCACCGGTACGCGCGCCCGCGAGGGCGTCGGCCGCTGCGGACGAGTGGGCAGAGTTCTAAGGCCCGTTCCCTGCTCCATCTTTCGCGTGGTAAATTGCTGCCTTTCACCGGCTGAGCCAACAGGCGCAGCCGTGTATTCACAAGCCACAAGCGAGAGGACAGGATGAAATTACGTATGCTGGCGCTGGCCGCCGCCCTGACGGGCGCGGCGCTCGGCGCGACGGCCGCACCGCGCGGATTCACGGTCGAAGACCTGGTGACGATGGAAAGAGTCGGCAGCCCGGCGGTGTCGCCGGACGGCGGCAAGGTCGTCTACACGGTGCGCACGACCGACATGGGCAAGAACCGCGGCCATACCGACCTCTACCTGGTCGACCTGCGCGCCGCCGATCCGGTGCCGCAACGCCTGACGTCGGATGCCGCCAGCAGCACGGATCCGGAATGGTCGCCGAACGGCGACGCGATTTACTTCCTGTCGGCGCGCTCCGGATCGGGCCAGGTGTGGCGCGTGCCGGCGGCCGGCGGCGACGCGGTCCGCGTGACCGATCTGCCGCTCGACGTGGACGCCTTCCGCGTCGCGCCGACGGGCGACCGCATGCTGCTCAGCATGGCCGTATTCCGCGACTGCGCCGACCTCGCCTGCACGAAGGCGCGCGTGGACGCGAAAGAGAAGGACAAGGCCAGCGGCAAGGTCTACGACCGCCTGTTCGTGCGCCACTGGGACACGTGGTCGGACGGCCGCAACAACGTGCTGTACGCGGCGCCGCTGGATGCGGCCGGCCGCGTGAACGGCACGCCGGTCAGCCTGTCGGGCGCGCTCGACGGCGACGTGCCGTCGAAACCGTTCGGCGATCGCGAGGAATTCCGCTTCAGCCCGGACGGCAAGACCGTCGTGTTCTCGGTGCGCATCGCGGGCAAGACCGAGGCGTGGTCGACGAACTTCGACGTGTACACCGTCCCCGCCACGGGCGGCACACCGCGCAACCTGACTGCCGACAATAACGCCTGGGATACGAAAGCGGTGTTTTCGCCGGACGGCCGCACCCTCGCCTACCTGGCCATGACCCGCCCCGGCTTCGAGGCGGACCGCTACCACATCGTGCTGCTTGATCTCGCCACCGGCAAGAAGCGCAACGTGGCCGACAGCTGGGACCGCTCGCCGGGCAGCATCCAGTGGACGGCCGACGGCAAGACGCTCATCGCGGACGCCGAGGACATCGGCCAGCACCGCCTGTTCGCCATCGACGTGGCCAGCGGCAAAGTGTCGCCGCTGACCGACAAAGGTTCCATCGGCGGCTTCGACGTGCGCGGCAATACCGTCGCGTTCACGCAAACGAACCTCGCGTCGGGCGCGCAATTGTTCGGCATGCAGATGGGCACGAACAAGGCGAAGCAACTGACCCACGTGAACGAAGCCAGACTGGCCGACGTGCGCTGGGGCGACTATGAACAGTTTTCGTTCAAGGGCGCGAACGGCGACACCGTCCATGGTTACGTGATGAAGCCCTGGAATTACGAGCCGGGCAAGAAATATCCGATCGCCTTCCTCGTGCACGGCGGCCCCCAGGGCAGCTTCGGCAACGGGTGGAGCTACCGCTGGAACCCGCAGGTGTACGCGGGCGCGGGCTACGCGACCGTGTTCATCGATTTCCACGGCTCGACCGGCTACGGCCAGAAGTTCACGGACGCCATCAGCGGCGACTGGGGCGGCAAGCCGCTCGAGGACCTGAAAAAAGGGCTGGCAGCGGCCACGACGAAGTACGCCTGGCTGGACCGTTCGCACGCGTGCGCGCTGGGCGCGTCGTATGGCGGCTACATGATGAACTGGATCGAAGGTAACTGGTCCGACGGATTCAAGTGCATCGTCAACCACGACGGCGTGTTCGACACCCGCGGCATGGCGTATTCCACCGAAGAACAATGGTTCACCGATTGGGAAAACGGCGGTCCGTACTTCGCCGTGCCGGACAAGCACGAGCGCTTCAACCCGGTGCTGCACGTGAACAAATGGAAGACGCCGATGCTCGTCGTGCAGGGCGACCTCGACTTCCGCATCCCGACGACCCAGGGCCTGTCCACGTTCACGGCACTGCAGCGCCGGGGCATCGACAGCAAGCTGCTCGTGTTCCCGGACGAGAACCACTGGGTACTGAAGCCGGCCAACTCCGTGCTGTGGCATCACACCGTGATCGGCTGGCTGGACCAGCACCTGAAGCAGTAAATCCGCGCAGTGTTCTTGCCTGGATGACGAAAAACGCCTGTACGTACAGGCGTTTTTTTCGTTTCCAAAGAATTGCCCCAGTGCTACTATTGGTCGCTTACGAGATGGAACATCATGAACGACCCGCAAGCGGACCGCGAACTCAAACCCCAGGAATTCGAATTCGAATCGATGAACCTGCAGGTCGGCGTACGCCTGCAATTCATCACGCACCGGCGCCTGAAACCCGTGCAGCACTTCTCCACGCTGATCGGCTGGTTGAAGGACGAATACCTGATCGTCAAGATCCCGATGGACAACGGCGCGCCGATTCCCCTGGTCGAGGGCGAGCGCGTGACGATGCGCGTATTCTCGGGCATCCACGTGTGCTCGTTCGCATGTACGGTCGAGCGCGTGTTCGGCCGGCCGTTGTTGTATGCCCACATCTCTTTCCCGCGCACGATCCAGGGCACGAGCCTGCGGACGGCGATGCGGGTCAAGGTCGACATCCCCGCCAAGGTCATCCCGAAAAACGCGACCGTCCCCGGTGCCGACTGCCTGCTGACGAACCTGAGCGTGAACGGCGCCCGCGTCGAATCGAAGAAGAGCCTGCCCCAGGACGAGGACGAAATCGACCTGGAATTCGCCCTGCTGGCCCCGCCCAACAACCAGGAAATCCGCGTCCGTACGCGCGCGGCGGTGCGCAACATCAGTGCCTTGTCGGGCGGGTCGGAACAGGCCGAGGGGTTTGCATACGGCGTCCAGTTCGTCAGCCTCGACCCCGTGCACTACACGTTGTTGCAGAACCTGACGTATGAGGCGTTGCTGGCGGATCGCCAGAAGATCGTCTGATCAGAAGTAGCCTGCCTTCCACAGGCGGGGCCATTGCGAGCCCGTGTTGAGCGCCTGCTGGGCCGGCGTCGGATCCTCGCCGCGCAGCCTGGCGCCGGCATCCGGCCCTGCGCCGGCGACCACCCCCGCCATTGCCGCGACGATGCACACCGCACTTACGCCATAGCGAACGCCGCCTGATGCGGCGGTTGGCGCCGGGCCGGCGATCCGGTGCCAGCCGATGGCGCACCCGAGATACAACGCGACGGCGAGCTGGCTCTGCGGCATCACGAAAATGCCGGACACGAGCCCGTCGACGAGGATCGCCACGGCGCCCGTGAGCAGCGCGGCGAAGATGGCCTGGTTGGCGCCGTCGTCGTCGCGGACGCGCGCGCCGGATCGCAGCAAGGCGCGCAGCCCGTACGCGAGGGCGGCAAGCAGGCACGCAAGGGCGGGCAATCCCCATTCGGCGGCTACCTGGAACAGCCAATCGTGCGGATGGGCACCGATGTGCAGATAACCGGCATGGTGTGCGAAATGCATCGGTCCGACGCCAAGCCACGGATGCTGTTCAATCAGCGCGGCGGCAAGCCGCCACAGCAGCATGCGGCCGGACGCCGGATCGGCAGCCGTGCGTTGGAACGCGGACGAAAACGAGCTCATGCCGGCGGCACCCAGCAACGCCGGCACGACGGTCAGGAAGAAGAAGTACGCGGCCAGGCCCAAAGCGGCGGTCATGGCGACGTGGCGCAGATAGGGTACGGCCCGCCGCCGCGCCAGCACGGCGGCGACGGCGCAACCGGCCATCATGCCCACCAGCGTGCCGCGGCCCGCCGTGGCATACAACGCCATCCACCAGTACGTCGCCACCGCCGTCCACAGCCAGCCCACCCTGGACGCACGCGGCGTCAGGCAGCACAGCAGGATCAGCAGCGGCAACGTCGAGGTCTGCGTATGGTTGAAAAAGCGGATGTTGCTGAAGTTGGTCGTGAAATCGTCCCGGGCCAGCGGGATACCGAGGCTGAGCCCGCCGACATACGCGACGACGAACAGGAAGACATAGAACGCGCACATGCCGCCCAGGCAGCGAAGGACCAGCAGGAGGGCCGGTTGCCCGTTACGCGCGATCTCGGCCGCGACCATGGCGGCCAGCACGTACAGCAGAAACAGGTTGGCAACTTCGAAGGCGGCGAAGCGCGGCGAGAAGGCCGCCGCGATGCTCAGGATACCGAGGGCGAAGAACGCGGCCAGCGCCATGCCGGGGCGTCCGGAAAACAGGCCGGAGAGGGTCTTGCGCTCGACCAGGGCGATGCTGCCGCCCAGCAGCACGGTGCCGATCTGGACGAGGCGCTGGTGATCGTGGCCGGCCACGACCATGAAATTGGCCAACAGGGCCAGGCACAGCAGCGCCGTGAAGCGCATCCGCAACAGCGCCGATGGATGGGTTCCCGTCGTAAGCACGCTAGACCTCGTTCGATCCGGTAATAAAAAAAGCCGCCCAGCTTACACTGGGCGGCTCCTTGACGTTATGTCGGTTGAGTCAGGATAGATTAGCTGCCGGTGCAAGTCGTGCCGGCGACTTTCGCCTTGTCGGCAGGGTCGGCGATATCGCTCGCGCAGGACCAGGTGCCATCCGTGCCGCGGGTCAGGGTGATCTTCGAACCTTTCACAACAGCCGGGCCGTCCTTGACCGTGCAAACCAGGCCACCGCCGGTCGCGTCCTTCAGAGCCATCGTGCAGTTGGTCGTCGAAGCCTGCAGGCCGACGTCACCGACGTTGGCCGGGGTCGAGCCATCGTTCATTTTCACGTCGAAACCGGTCTTACCAGCCGACACTTCAGCCAGCGCAGCCGTGAACTTCGACTTGGCAACATAATTCTGGTAAGCCGGGATGGCCACGGCGGCCAGGATACCGATAATCGCGACAACGATCATCAGTTCGATCAGGGTGAAGCCGGCTTGGGCTTTCTTGACGATTTTCGGTGCTTTCATGATGTCTCTCCAGGTGGGGCACTGCAAAATTAAGGGGTACTGCGTATCTGGTTACTGCCTGCTTCTGCCCTTTACACTATGCAATCGGCGTGCCAGGACGTTTCCGCACGGAATCGTTAGCACGGTGCCATCAAATAGTGAGTTTTTGCGTGGTTTTTGCATTGCCGCATGACAATTTTTGTCACGCGGGCATGGCGAAAATTGTCACCCCGACCGTTTTTGTTGAGTTGCGACAAAAATTGTCAGCCCCAAAAAAACGGGACGCCGAAGCGTCCCATTCATTGGATGCGAATCCAGAGGATTACAGCATCGCCTTCAGCAGACGAGCC
Organism: Massilia orientalis; assembly: GCF_030411975.2. Lineage (NCBI taxonomy): Bacteria > Pseudomonadati > Pseudomonadota > Betaproteobacteria > Burkholderiales > Oxalobacteraceae > Massilia > Massilia orientalis. The sequence goes on from NZ_JASNRB020000039.1 coordinate 20,512, forward strand.
ATTTCCGACGGGTTCTTGGTGACCTTGATGCCGCAGGCTTCCATGATCTCCAGCTTGGCGTCGGCGGTATCTGCACCGCCCGAGATCAGCGCGCCGGCGTGGCCCATGCGCTTGCCCGGCGGCGCGGTGACGCCGGCGATGAAGCCGACGACCGGCTTCTTCATGTTGTCCTTGATCCAGTACGAAGCATTGGCTTCGTCCGGGCCGCCGATCTCGCCGATCATGATGACGGCGTCCGTGTCCGGATCGTCGTTGAACATCTTCATCACGTCGATGTGCTTCAGACCGTTGATCGGGTCGCCACCGATGCCGACTGCCGACGACTGGCCCAGGCCCAGTGCGGTCAGCTGGCCGACGGCTTCATACGTCAGCGTGCCCGAACGGGACACGACGCCGATGCGGCCTTTCTTGTGGATGTGACCCGGCATGATGCCGATCTTGATCTCGTCCGGGGTGATCAGACCCGGGCAGTTCGGGCCCAGCAGCAGGGTCTTCGAACCGGCCTTGGCCATGCGGTCCTTGACTTCCATCATGTCGCGGACGGGGATGCCTTCGGTGATGCAGATTGCCAGGTCCAGCTCGGCTTCAACGGCTTCCCAGATGGCGGCAGCGGCGCCTGCCGGCGGAACGTAGATGACCGACACGGTCGCGCCGGTGTTCTGCTTGGCTTCCTTGACGCTCGCGAAGATGGGGATACCCTCGAAGTCCTCACCGGCTTTCTTCGGGTTCACGCCTGCGACGAAGGCTTCACGGCCGTTCGCGTAGTCGCGGCACATGCGGGTGTGGAATTGGCCGGTCTTGCCGGTGATACCTTGGGTGATGACTTTGGTGTCTTTGTTAATCAGAATCGACATGTTATTTCCTTTGCGAATTAGGCTTGGCCAGCTGCAGCGGCAACGACCTGCTTCGCTGCGTCTTCCATGGTGTCGGCCGAGATGATCGGCAGGCCGGAGTCGGCCAGCATCTTCTTGCCCAGGTCTTCGTTGGTGCCCTTCATGCGGACGACCAGCGGCACTTGCAGCGACACGGCCTTCGATGCGGTGATCACGCCTTCGGCGATCACGTCGCAGCGCATGATGCCGCCGAAGATGTTGACCAGGATGGCTTTCAGGCCCGGGTTCTTCAGCATGATCTTGAAGGCTTCGGTGACCTTCTCGGCGGTTGCGCCGCCGCCGACGTCCAGGAAGTTGGCCGGCTCGCCGCCGAACAGCTTGATGGTGTCCATGGTGGCCATGGCCAGACCGGCGCCGTTCACCAGGCAGCCGATGTTACCGTCCAGCGAGATGTACGCCAGGTCGAATTTCGATGCTTCGACTTCGGCCGGATCTTCTTCGTCCAGGTCGCGGTAGGCGACGATTTCCGGGTGACGGAACAGGGCGTTCGAGTCGAAGTTGAATTTGGCGTCCAGGGCGATCACTTTACCGTCGCCGGTCAGGATCAGCGGGTTGATTTCAGCCAGCGATGCGTCGGTTTCCCAGTACGCTTTGTACAGGCCTTGCAGGTTTGCGCGCGCAGCGGCGATCGAACCTTCCGGCACGCCGATCTTGCGGGCGATGTCGTCGGCATCCGCATCGGTCAGGCCGACGCTCGGTTCGATCACGACGTTGTGGATCTTTTCCGGGTTGCTGTGTGCAACTTCTTCGATGTCCATGCCGCCTTCCGACGAGGCCATCAGCACGACTTTCTGGGTGACGCGGTCGGTGACCAGCGACACGTACAGTTCTTTCTTGATGTCAGCGCCTTCTTCGATCAGCAGGCGGCGGACTTTCTGGCCTTCCGGACCGGTCTGGTGGGTCACCAGTTGCATGCCCAGGATCTGGTTCGCGTATTCGCGCACTTGTTCCAGCGACTTGGCAACTTTCACGCCGCCGCCTTTACCACGGCCGCCAGCATGGATCTGGGCCTTGACCACCCAGACCGGTCCGCCCAGCTCTTCAGCGGCTTTGACAGCCTCGTCGACCGACAGGCATGGAATGCCGCGCGGAACGGTCACTCCGAATTTTCGGAGGATCTCTTTGCCCTGATACTCATGGATTTTCATGCTGGCTTCCCTTCTTCTGTTACTGATGTAGTTTAGAAATGCGGTTGAAAAATAAAGCGACAAATCCGGAGTCTACTCCGGACAACACTACCCCGGCACCGCCTTGAGCGACCAGCGCGGGTAATACGTTTCGACGGCGGGGCCGTCGAGACGCAGCGCGTGGCAGCGGTCCAGTTCGTAAGGCCGCCCGGCCGAAGCATCGGCCGGGCGGTTGGCCATCGCGTCATCGGCGAAGGCCTGGATTGCCGCGGTGGGCAGGACTTGCGCGAGTTCGGTCAGGTGGGTGCAGCCGAGTACCCCGGACAGGCGGTCCTTCAGATGCAATCGGAAATGTTTCAGCAGCGACAAGCCGATGAGTTTTTTATACGCAGGGGCGATGGTGTCGCAGAAACCGGGATAGGGTACGGCATCGGACGCGGCTTCGGCGTCGACGATGTTCATGTCGCGGTCGATAGTCACCCGCAATTTGAGTTCGTGCACCGGCAGGCCGGCCGGACGGGCGCCGGAAGGCAGGGCAATGTCATGCGTCTTGGTGTCGCGGATGCACGCGTCGAGGTCCCACAGGCCATCGTCGCGCGCGAACGCTTCGACGCTAATGGCGCGCGTGTGCCTTGGCTTACGCGGAGCGGGAGGAGACAGGGGCATAAACACCAATGCCGGAATGCGGCGAAAAAATTTGCAGCCGTTGTGCCTGATGCACGTTGCCGCAGCTTCTACGGCAACAACCGCTCTTGCGGCGCTGCTTAAACCATGAAAGTTTAGCACAGGGTAACGGGCTGTGCACCGTCTCCCCGGTCACAGAAGGGTTTTTGCAGGGAAGATAAGGGGAGATGTTGCGAAGTTGTGATGCCGAAAGCGCAAGCTTGCCGTCATAAACGGAACGACAGTCCGTTATTCACAACGATGAGATCAGAGGTCGTCGTCGTCGTGGCCGCCCTTCAGCGCGGCACGCACCGCACTCTGGGAAAAGCCGCGTTGCAACAGGAAGCGCATCTGTTTGCTGCGTTCTTCGGCATCCTGTGGAACCGTGCCGAACTTGCGGCGCCAGACTTCACGCGCCCGTGCCGTTTCGGATTCCTTCAGTTCGGACTTGAGTTCGTCGAACGCTTCGCCGTTGACGCCATGCTGCTGGAGTTCGGCGAGCACCCGGGCGTTACCGTAGCGTCCGGCTCGCCGGTGAACCAGCGATTCGGCAAACCGCTCCTGCGACAGCCAGTTGTTCTTTTCGAGGAAATCGAGGAGGGCTTCGACGTCGTCGCCCTCCTCCGCATAACGGGACAATTTGCGCGCCAGCTCGAGCCGGCTGTGCTCGCGCGTCGACAGATACTTCAACGCGCGAGCCTTGAGGCTCAGTTGCTGGCGCGGCATCAGGACGATTACTCGTCGTCGCCGATGGCTGCCGGCTCGACCGCAGCACTGCCGGCCGGGGCCGGCGGCAGTTCGCGCACGCCGAGGGCGGCGCGGACCTTGTTCTCGATTTCGCGTGCCAGTGCCGGACGCTCCCTCAAGAAGATACGGGCATTGTCCTTGCCCTGGCCGATACGCTCGCCACCGTAGCTGTACCACGAACCCGACTTCTCGACGATCTTGTTGTCCACGCCCAGGTCGATGATCTCGCCTTCGCGCGACGTGCCTTCGCCGTACAGGATGTCGAAGTGCGCTTCCTTGAACGGGGGCGCGATCTTGTTCTTGACGACCTTGACCTTGGTTTCGTTACCGATCACCTCGTCGCCGGTCTTGATCGAGCCGGTACGGCGGATGTCCAGGCGCACGGAGGCGTAGAACTTCAGCGCGTTACCGCCGGTCGTCGTTTCCGGGCTGCCGAACATGACGCCGATCTTCATACGGATCTGGTTAATGAAGATCACCAGGGTGTTCGTACGGTTGATCGATGCGGTCAGCTTGCGCAGCGCCTGCGACATCAGGCGGGCCTGCAGGCCCGGCAGGGAGTCGCCCATGTCGCCTTCGATCTCGGCGCGCGGCGTCAGCGCCGCCACCGAGTCGATGACCACCATGTCGACACTGCCCGAACGCACGAGAGCGTCCGTGATTTCCAGCGCCTGTTCACCCGTGTCCGGCTGCGAGATCAGCAGCTCGTCCAGCTTGATGCCCAGCTTTTGCGCATAGGTCACGTCCAGCGCGTGCTCGGCGTCGATGAACGCGCAGGTGCCACCCAGTTTCTGCATCTGGGCGATGGTCTGCAGGGTCAGGGTCGTCTTGCCCGACGATTCCGGACCGTAGATCTCGACGATACGGCCGCGCGGCAGGCCGCCGACGCCGAGTGCGATGTCCAGGCCCAGCGAGCCGGTCGAGACGGTTTGCACTTCCTCGACGGGCGCATTGGTATCCATGCGCATCACCGAGCCTTTACCGAATTGCTTTTCGATCTGCGCGAGGGCTGCTGCCAGCGCCTTGCCCTTCTCGGCTGCATTTATTGCGGATTTTTTGTCGTCCATAACTTTCTTTCTGTCCTAGAGTGAACCAAGGTGTGGGCCGCTCGCGCGATTTCAATAGGAAGTACTGTATAAAATACCAGTGGTTTTGGCAAGCGATATTTACCATCGCTCGCCCGATTCGACATGTTGCGAAACTTCCCACACAATAAGGGAACGTCGAAAAACCTGCTACGCGTTGCACTGTCGTCCTGCGATGCTCGCTGTACTACTCGTACAGCTGCGCTTCTCAAACGACATTGCTGCCGCTCGCGACGGTTTTTCGAGGTCCCCATAAGCGAGTGAGCGGGGTCGAACAACGAAAGCCGGGGGAAAAGATGCGTATTTTACTAGCCGAAGATGATAGCGTATTGGCCGATGGGCTGACGCGCTCCTTGCGCCAATCCGGCTACGCCATCGACTGCGTCAAGAACGGCCAGGACGCCGACACGGCGCTGTCGACCCAGGAGTTCGATCTCCTGATCCTCGACCTCGGCCTGCCCAAGCTGTCCGGCCTGGACGTGCTGCGCCGCCTGCGTGCGCGCGGCTCGCTGCTGCCGGTGCTGATCCTCACGGCTGCCGACTCCATCGAGCAGCGCGTGGGCGGCCTCGACGCCGGCGCCGACGATTACATGCCCAAGCCGTTCGCGCTGTCCGAACTGGAAGCGCGCGTGCGTGCCCTCACCCGGCGCGGCCAGGGCGGCGGCTCGACCGTCATCCGCCACGGCCCGCTCGTGTACGATCAGGTCGGCCGCAGCGCGTACATCAACGACCAGATGCTCGACCTGTCCGCGCGCGAGCTGGGCCTGCTGGAAATCCTGCTGGCGCGCACGGGCCGCCTCGTGTCGAAGGAACAGCTCGTCGACCACCTGTGCGAATGGGGCGAGGAAGTGTCGAACAACGCCATCGAGGTCTACGTGCACCGCCTGCGCAAGAAGATCGAGACGGGCGGCATCCGCATCGCCACCGTGCGCGGCTTGGGCTACTGCCTGGAGCGCTTTTCCGATACACCCCGCGACAGCGCCCGCAAGAGCGCCGAAGCAGCCAGCGGCCAGAAGTGAAGCGGTTCAAGCGGCGCGCGGCCGGACCGGATCCGCTCGCCGTCACGGAACCGGTCGACGACCTCTACGTCCCGCCCAGGCCGGAACCGGAAGAAAGCATCCAGCATTCGCTGTTCGGCGAAATCCTCGACTGGATGCTGGCCCCGCTGCTGCTGCTGTGGCCGATGAGCATCGCGATCACTTACCTGGTCGCGAAGTCGATCGCGAATCAACCGTTCGACCATGCGCTGGAAGACAGCGTCACGGTGCTCGCGCAGCAGGTCAAGGAGGTCGACGGCCAGGTCGTCGCGCGCCTGGGCGGCACCGCGCGCGACATCCTGCGCGCGGACGACGTCGACAGCGTGTATTTCCAGATCAGCGGCCCGCACGGCGAGATCGTCGACGGCGACCGCGACCTGCCGCCGCCGAACCCCGACGACGCCGAGCGCAGCGGCCGCGTGCACTTCCGCACCGAGACCCTGCACGGCACGCCGATACGCATCGCCTATGCCTGGGTCAATTTGCAGCCGTTGCTGGACGCCACGCAGGAACCGCGCCTCGCGCTCGTGCAGGTGGCGGAAACGCTCGACAAGCGCGCGCAGCTGGCCAACGAGATCATCAAGGGCGTGATCCTGCCGCAGTTCATCATCCTGCCCGTGATCCTGGCCCTCGTCTGGTTCGCGCTGTCGCGGGGCCTGTCGCCGCTGGCGCAGCTGCAGGAACGCATCCGCGCCCGCCCGCCGGACGATTTGTCGCCCATCGATTCGCGCCAGGTGCCGGAAGAGATTTCGCCGCTCGTGGGCTCGCTGAACGACATGCTGGCGCGCCTCGCGCACACGATCGACGTGCAGAAGCGCTTCATTGCCGACGCCGCGCACCAGATGAAGACGCCGCTCGCGGGCATGCGCATGCAGTCGGAGCTGGCGCTGCGCCAGGTCGATCCGAACGAGATCCACCGCTCGCTCGAGCAGCTGGCCACGAGTTCGGAATCGGCCACGCGTCTCGTAAACCAGCTGCTGGCACTGGCCCGCGCGGAAAACCAGCCGCATGCGGGCCAGACGCTGGAACCGCTCGACCTTGCCGCATTGGCGCGCGACGTCGTCCAGGACTGGGTGCAAGCCTCGTTCGCGCACGAGATCGACCTCGGCTACGAAGTCATCGGCGACCCGCCGGAGATCGACGGCAGCGCCATGATGCTGCGCGAGCTGCTGTCGAACCTGATCGACAACGCGCTGCGCTACACGCCGCCCGGCGGCAGCGTCACCGTGCGCGTGCGCGGGACGAACATCGGCAACGGCAGCCAGGCTTTACTCGAAGTCGAGGACACGGGCCCCGGCATCGCGCCGTCCGAGCGCCATCGCGTGTTCGAACGTTTTTATCGCATCCTCGGTTCGAGCGCGTCCGGTTCCGGCCTCGGTCTCGCCATCGTGCGCGAGATCGCGCAGCAGCACGGCGCCGACATCGAGATCTTCAACAACCCGCGCAGCACGCACAAGAAATTCCCGGGCAGCCTGTTCCGGCTGACCTTCCCGCCCACCGTCACGCTTGTCCCCGATGCCGACCGAGACCGCCCCTTCCTCTGACCCCGACCGCGAGCGCCAACGCATCGTCGCCGCACGCGCCGCGCATTGGGCGCGCGCGCGCCGCCTGATCGCGCTGCTGCTGGCGCTGTGGCTCGCGACCAGCTTCTGCACCGTGTTCTTCGCGCGCGACCTCGCGCACCTGTCCGTGTTCGGCTGGCCGCTGTCGTTCTACCTCGCGGCGCAGGGCGCGTCGCTCACGTACCTCGCCATCATCGGGGCGTACGCCTGGCGCATGCGCATCCTCGACCGCGATTTCCAACGCATGCTGGAGGGCCGTTCATGACCGGGACGGCCGCCAAGACCCGCAGCTACTTCCGCCGACTGGCCCGCTACTACCTGTGGTTCACGCTGTGCTTCGCGCTGTTCCTGGGCGCGCTGGCGATCCTGGAACACGAAGGCATGCCGCGCCAGTGGATCGGCCACCTGTACATGTTCGCGACGATCGTCCTGTACGCGATCATCGGCGTCGTCAGCCGCACGTCGAACGTGTCCGAATACTACGTGGCGGGACGGCGGGTGCCGGCGCTGTTCAACGGCATGGCGACGGCGGCCGACTGGATCTCGGCCGCCAGCTTCATCAGCCTGGCGGGCACGCTGTACCTGCACGGCTTCGACGCCCTCGCCTACGTGATGGGCTGGACGGGCGGCTACTGCCTCGTCGCCCTGCTGATCGCGCCCTACCTGCGCCGCTTCGCCCAGTACACGATCCCCGACTTCCTCGCCGCCCGCTACGGCGGCGAGACCGCTACGCGGCAGGGCAGCATCGTGCGCGCGCTCGCGGTCGGCGGCACCATCGTCGTCTCGTTCACGTACGTCGTCGCGCAGATCTATGCCGTCGGCCTGATCGCGTCGCGCTTCACGGGCGTCGATTTCTCGGTCGGCATCTTCCTCGGCCTCGCCAGCATCCTCGTGTGCTCGTTCCTGGGCGGGATGCGCGCCATCACGTGGACGCAGGTGGCGCAGTACATCATCATCCTCGTCGCCTTCCTGATCCCGACGATCTGGCTGTCGATGAAATTCGCGGGCAACCCGGTGCCGCAGGTCGCGTACGGCTCCGTGCTGCCCAAGCTGGCCGCGCGCGAAGCCCAGCTGGCGGCCGACCCGCGCGAGGCCGAAGTGCGCGCCCGTTTCCACGCCCGCGCCGACGACTACGCGGCGCGCATCGCCGCCCTGCCCCATTCCTGGGAAGCGGGCAAGATCGAAGCACAGCGCCGGCTGGACAAGGCGCGCGGCCGCAACGCGCCGCTGACCGAGGTGCGCAGCGCGGAACGCGAGCTGCTCGACTATCCGCGCACGGCCGACGAAGCCGCGCGCGCGTGGACCGAACTGCGCGCCGCCAACCTGGCGCGCGCCCAGCCGCCGGAACCGCACGCGGAACCGTTCCCCGGCAAGACGCGGGAAGAATCGGACATCCGCCGCAACAATTTTCTATCCCTCGTGTTCTGCCTGATGTTCGGCACCGCGGCGCTGCCGCACATCCTGATGCGCTCCTACACGACGCCGTCCGTGCACGAGACGCGCGTCTCCGTGTTCTGGACACTGTTCTTCATCCTGCTGATTTACCTGACGATGCCCGCGCTGGCCGTGCTGGCGAAGTACGACATCTACACGGCCCTCGTCGGCACGGGCTTCGATTCCCTGCCGACCTGGGTCTCGTACTGGGCCAACGTCGACAAGTCGAATCCCCTGATCAGCATCGTCGACATCAACGGCGACGGCATCGTGCAGCTGGCCGAGATCGCGATCGACGGCGACGTGCTCACGCTGGCCACGCCGGAGATCGGCGGCCTGCCGTACGTGATTTCCGGGCTGGTGGCGGCCGGCGGCCTGGCGGCGGCGCTGTCCACCGCGGACGGCCTGCTGCTCGCGATCTCGAACGCGCTGTCGCACGACATCTACTTCAAGATCGTCGATCCGGGCGCCTCCACGCAGAAGCGCGTGACGATCTCCAAGCTGCTGCTGCTGGCCGTCGCGTTCATCGCCGCGTACGTCGCGTCGCAAAAGCCGGCCGACATCCTGTCGCTCGTCGGCGCCGCGTTCTCGCTCGCGGGGTCGACGATGTTCCCCGCGCTGGTGGCGGGCGTGTTCTGGAAGCGGGCCAATTTCGCGGGCGCGATCGCGGGCATGGCGACCGGCTTCCTCGTCTGCATCTACTACATGCTGCACACGAACCCCATGCTGGGCGGGAGCCTGGATGCGGTCTGGTTCCACATCGCGCCCATTTCCGCGGGCGTGTTCGGCGTGCCGGCGGGGGCGCTGGCGCTGGTCGTGGCGAGTCTGGTGACGGCGCCGCCGCCGCGCGCGAGCGGCGGGCTCGTGGCGCATATCCGGGCGCCGGAATAAATGTTATCGTTATGCAATGTTCTCACTGGGGATCTTGCATGCTCCCGCGCCGTACCCTGCCGTATTTTTTCGCTCTCTCCGCTTCGCTCGCCGGTGCCGCCTGGGCCGCGCCGGCCGCTGTAGCCACGCCGCCGGCCATCGCCTTTTTCCAGCATGCCGCCATCCATCGCGTCGCGCTGTCTCCCGATGCGCGCTACCTGGCGGTCCGTGCGGGCGCGCCCGACCGCAAGGACTATCTCGCCGTGATCGACCTCGCCACCAACAAGCCGACCGTGGTGGCCGCATTCGACGATGCCGACATCGACGACTTCGAATGGGTGAACGGCACCCGGCTCGTCTTCGACCTGACCGAAAAGAATACCGGCCAGGGCGACGTGCGGCACGGCCCGGGCCTGTACGCCGTCGACCGCGACGGCCAGCATTTCGCGCAGCTGGCCGACCGCTATGTCGACTCCGCTTCGCGCCACGAACTGATCGGCAAGGTGCCGATGCAACCGTGGAACACGTTCCTCATCCGCCAGCGTCCACGCAAGGACGACATGATCTATGTGTCCCGTCCCATCTGGGATGCGGGCGATGAACACCTCTACACCGACCTGGTCCGCCTGAACACGCGCACGGGCCACGCGCAAACCATTCCCCGCCCGGGACCGGTGACCAGCTGGCTGCTCGATCACGAAGGCGAACCCCGCCTTGCCACCGCCGTCAAGGATGGGCGGATGACGATCTACTACCGCGATCCCGCCGACCAGGACAAGTGGCGCACGCTGGCGCAGTTCGCGGCCTATACCGCAAGCGAAGGTGCGTTCAGTCCGGTAAGCTTCGGTCCCGACGGCACGCTGTACGTCGCCGCCCACAACGGCCACGACACGGAGGCACTCTACGCCTACGATCTCAAGGCCGGCAAGCTTGCCGCCGAGCCGCTGCTGGTCACCAGGGGCTATGACTTCACCGGCAGTCTGGTCAAGAGCCGCACGAAACTCCTGGGCGCGCTCATCACCACCGACGCCCGGTCGAACGAGTGGTTCGATCCGGGCATGAAGGCGCTGCAGGACAAGCTCGACAAACTGTTGCCCGCCACCGTCAACCTGATCGACGTTCCGGCCGACGATTCGCCCTGGGTGCTGATACGGTCGTATTCCGACGCGATCCCGATGCGCTACACGTTGTACAACACGGCCACCGACCAGTTCAACGACATCGGTTCGTCGCGCCCGGCCATCGATCCGAAGCGTATGGGCCGCCAGCAGATGGTGCGCTACAAGGCGCGCGACGGCCTGGAGATCCCGGCCCTCCTGACCCTGCCGCGCGGCGCGAACAAGAACCTGCCGATGGTCGTGCTGGTGCACGGCGGACCATGGGTGCACGGCGCGGTCTGGGGCTGGGACCCCGATTCGCAATTCCTCGCCTCGCGCGGCTACGCGGTGCTGGAGCCGGACTACCGCGGCAGCACCGGCTATGGCTTCCGCCACTATCAGGCAGGCTGGAAGCAATGGGGCCGCGCCATGCAGGACGACCTGGCCGACGGCACCCGCTGGGCGATCGCGCAGGGCTACGCCGATCCGAAGCGGATCTGCATCGCCGGCGCCAGCTACGGCGGCTACGCCACGCTGATGGGCCTCGTCAACGATCCGGACCTGTACAAGTGCGGCGTGGACTGGGTCGGCGTCACCGACATCAACCTGATGTACACGGGGGCCTGGAGCCGCGAGTCCGACCTCACGGACCAGTGGAAGGCCTACGGCATGCCGGAACTGATCGGCGACCGCGTGAAGGATGCGGCGCAACTGAAGGCCACGTCGCCCATCGAGCAGGCGGCCCGCATCACGCAGCCCGTGCTGCTGGCCTACGGCGGCGTCGACCGCCGCGTGCCGCTGTACCACGGCCAGAAGTTCTACGACGCCGTCACGAAGACCAACAGGAACGTCGAGTGGATCGAGTACCCGGAAGAAGGCCATGGCTGGCACCTGCCGAAAAATTCGGTCGACTTCTGGACCCGCGTCGAGGCCTTCCTCGACAAGAACATCGGTCCGGGCGGGGGCCGATAACGACACACGCGGCGGCGCTGCTGATGCCGTACGCCGCACATGACAACGGGCGCCACGCGGCGCCCGTTGTTCATCGCCTGCGCAATGGTTACACGATGAAATCCCAGTCGGTGGCCGCGCGCTGGTGGCCGATCATCTCGACGGATTCCACGAACTCCGTGGCGATATGCTCGAGGCTGACGCCATTGCGCATCGCTTCGGTCCAGAAGGCCAGGCCCGGCGCGTCGGGAGCGCGGTCGAACAAGGCCTGGTAGAGCATGCCGACATCGTGCTCGGCATTGCCGTTGAACGCGTCGTGGCTGGCCGCGTACTCGGGCGAGCGGATGATGTCCAGCGCAATCCTGCCCCAGCTGACGCCCGCCTGGTGCGCGTCGGCCCAGAACTCGATGCCGTACATATCGGCCTGGCGCCCGAGCGCGGTCTGGTAGATGCTGGCCAGCGTATCCATGGCGCCGCTGTCCTCGACCTTGACGGTGGCATCGCTGAACTGCAGCTGCTCGACGTTGACGACCAGCGCCTTCGCCGCCGGCGCGGCCTTGCTGCTCACCACCAGGTAGCCGTTGTGGGTTTCCACGTCGAAGTCGGCACGGGCGCCGGCGAACGTCGCGGTATCGCTGCCCGTGCCGCCGTGCAGGACCGTGGTGGCCGGCGTCGACGCGGCATTCGCGTGGGCCGCGCCGCTGGCGCTCGCCGCCCGCGCAGCCGGTACACCGAAGCCGAGCGTATCGTCGCCGCCGCCGCTGAACACCTGCGTGTCGCCGCTGGACGCCAGCGTGACGTGCTGGCTGGCCGCATCGCCGGTCAGTATCTGCGTGCCGCCCTGGACGACGATATTGGCTGCGCCGACGATCGCCGCAAAATTGACGTTCTGCAGCGCAATGGTGCTGCCGGGCGCCAGGCCGCCGGTCTGGATCACGAGTGCCACTTGCTGCTGGGCGCTGCTCGCGGCACTCAGGGTCAGGACACCGTCCAGCGCCCCCTGGCTGCTGACCGGCGCGATGGTCTGGACCAGCAGCGATTCGCTTGCCTGCAGTTGCGCCAGGTAGCTCTGGCCGTTGCCGCTCATGTGGACGAGGTCGCCGCCGGACGTGGTCGCCGCCTGGATCGCGGCGATCAGGCCGACGCCGCCGTTCGCCACCGTCGTATTGGCGCCGCCGCTGGCAGTCAGTCCGTAACCGATGCCCACGTGGGCCATCAGCAGATCGGTACCGCCGGCCAGCGGAATGTCCGCCGTGGCGGCCGCACCGGTCTGTTCGACGCGGCCCGCGCTCACGATCGGGACCTGGACCTGGGTGCCGGACGCGCCGCCCGGCAGCGAGACCGGCACCGTCACGACGCGCACGCCATCCACCAGCGGCACCGGCGCTTCCTCGACCGTCAGGGCGAAACTGCCGCTCGCCGCGGACACGTTGCCCGCGGCATCCGTATCGGTCACGCTCAGCGTGTGCCGGCCGAGGCCCAGCGCCTGGGCGGCGATGCTCCAGTGGCCGTGCGTGTCCGCATGGGTCGTGCCCACCACGGTCGTGCCGTCGTACAGGGTGACGAGGTCGTTCGCCGCCGCATTGCCCTCGAGGACCGGCACCGCGTACGTGACGCCGTCGCCGACCGAGTCCGTATCGGACTGCGCCTGCAGCTGCGGGGCCGCGGGCGCCGCCGGTGCGGTCGCGTCGACCGTCAGCGTCAGGGCCGGGCTGGCGGCCGATTCGTTGCCGGCCGCGTCGACCTGCCTGACGGTCAGAACGTGCGTGCCGTCGGCCAGCGGGGACGCCGGCATGATCCAGTTGCCGTCGGCATCGGCCCCCGTCGAGCCGAGCGCGGTGGTGCCGTCGGTGTCGTACAGCGTCACCCAGGCCCCGGCTTCGGCCGTGCCGCTGAACGTCGGCCTCGTGACGTTCGTGATGTGGTCGCCCGCGATGCCGCTGTCGCTCGCGGTGGACAGCACCGGGGCGGCCGGGGCCGACGGCGCGTGCGTGTCGATCACGACCGCCAGCGCGGCGCCTTGTGCCGAGACATTCCCTGCCACGTCGGTCTGCGTGATACGTAACTGGTGGGTGCCGTCGGCCAGCGTCGGGGTGGTGATGCTCCACATGCCGCCGGCATTGGCTGTCGTGGTGCCCAGCACCGTCGCGCCGTCGTACAGGGTGACGAGCGCATGCCCTTCCGCCGTACCGTTGACGGTCGGCGTCGCGTCGGCGGTGATGCCGTCGGTGGACCAAGCGCCGGTGTCGCTGGCTGGTTGCAGCACCGGGACCCTCGGCGCATCCGGCGTCAGCGTGTCGAAGTGAAGCGACGGGGCCGTCCCCGCGCCGCCCGTGTTGCCCGCCGTGTCGGCATAGCTGCCCGCGC
>NZ_JASNRB020000040.1:0-32319 GCF_030411975.2 Massilia orientalis
GCCGGGCAGCTGCTGAAGTGGAAACGGACACAGCTTAAACTAGCCGGCTGAGTGTCTTGACTGATGGGTCCACTTTATTCCACGTTGAGGACGCAGAACGGTCAATTGGTAGTTTGGTAAATGTACCGATTTTAGGCGGACGTGACAGCAAAGGTTATAGGCGACGGTGTGAATGCCATTGATGTTGGCCGTGCGCTGACGCTGTGCGCGCGCAACCGAGGACCAGCGCCGCGCGCACCCGCCCGATTATGCGAGGCAAGATAAATGATGGTACCGATATGCCTGTGATGGCCGTATCCCTAGAGGCGTGGTCGTAACGATCAAATCGATGAAATGGGGCGCCGCACGCGGTTTGAACACCGTCATATGCGGTTAGCGTCGGTACCATCTGGCAGGTATTGTCTCGCTGCTCAGAATAACGGTTCCGATGAAGCAGAAATGTGGACTAACTCCGGTTCACTAGACAAATGCTGACCTCACGCTGAGGCGCGTTCAAATGCCTCTGGCCAAACATCGCCCAGATCGCTGTGGCGCTTGGTCCGATTGTAAAAGACTTCGATGTAATCGAAGATGTCGGCCGGGGCCAGATCCGGGTTTTGTAGATGCGCTTGCGAATGCGTTCTTATTCAGGTTATTGAAGAACGATTCAGTGACAGCATTATCCCAACAGTTACCACCCTGTCTCATGCTCGGCTCGACCCAAAGCCGTCTATGTCGAATCCGATAGGCCGAGTTTTTACGCCGTTTTCGGACTTTACGGCTGCGTACCGCACGCTGCGCGTCAGATCACCCCGCGGGGGCTGCACAGAAAATTGCAACTAATCGACAGGAATGCGCCGTGTAGCTGGAGGCGCCAGTCTGGCCGGTCCAGTTGTTAGATCTTGAGTCGTCACTCGGACGCAGCACCGCCCCACCCCAGAATGCGGCATTGATATTTCTCATATGCAAATTTAAGTTCCAATAAACAACACATAGGTTTTAGTGGATACATTGGCGGGGCGGGCGTTTGCCCATGGGCAAGCTCGGCACGGTTATGCAATACGACGCCGACGGTTGAATGTGGTAACAGGGGGAATAATGGTAGCAATCATAAGCGGTAATAGCTTGGGTTTGAGCCTCAGTTCGTTTGCAACGAAACAAAATGCCATGGCCGGCTCCTCCGCCCTCGGACGACACGGCGAGCAAATTTACGTTAATAGTGCGAGCGGCAACCTCGTGCTCCAGCATAACGATGATCGGCTGAAGAGCACGGGTATCGATGTCTTTGCCATTCGCACCTATAACAGTCAGGGCATGATCGATGGCGACGGTAATGACGACAATTGGCGCCTCGGCTTTTTTCGTAGCGTCGATAGTTTGACAGGAGCGCTAAATACGACTGGCAGCACCATTACCAGAACGGATGCTGATGGCGCACGCGCGATCTACCGCTACAACGGCAGCACCTATATCAACGCCGAAGCGGAGGGCGCGCACGACACGTTGAGCTACGATGCCGTGAATCGTCAATGGTTGTGGACTGACGGAAGTTCGCGCCTTGTCGAGACTTATACCTGGTCCGCCGGAGCCGGCAAACTGGTCAAGCAGACCGACTCGAGCGGTAATCGAATCGACTTTGTCTACACGGGTAATCAGCTCACGGAAGTGCGCGATCAGAGTGGCGAAAAACAACTGCTGATCTATACCGGCAACAACCTCACGGAAATTCGCACAGTCAAGCAAGACGGGACGGTGACTACGCGCGTGCGCTACGGCTATGACGACCTGGATCGGCTGAATACTGTAACCGTTGACCTCACGCCCGACGATAACAGCATTGCCGACGGCAAGACGTATGTCACGACCTATTCGTATGCTGGTGCCAGCAAACGCCTGACCAGTGTCATCGAGAGCGATGGGACTCAGGCGCAGTTCACATACAAACAGATCGGTACGATGTGGCTGGTCGACACGCTGACCCAAGTGGTCGACGGTGTTCCGCGTACGACCAAGTTTTCCTACGACGATGTTTTAAATGCGGTACCCGTCAGCGTAGCCGTCGACGGTAGCCTACTGGACACGATCGGCGACCAGACGATCGAGATGAATCTTGCCGTCGATAGAAGCAAATTTACGACGAGCGAGGTCGACACCACCAGCGCCACCGTCATCCTTGATTCGACCTATGTGATCAAGTCCGGCGACACGTGGGCTGGCATCACGCAGGCGCTGTACCACACCACCGAACCGGCGGCGGTCGCTGCCTTGAAGACCGCGCTGGGCAGTCCGAACCTGACCCCTGACGCTAAGTTGAGCCCCGTGCCGGCGACGCTGAGCTTCACCATCAACGCGACGAACGTGACCGTGCCGCCGTATTACCGCGTGCGCGAGGGTGACACGTGGGAACGCATCACGTACGCCCTGTACCACACGCGCGACCATGAAGCGATGGACGCACTGCGCACCGCGACGGGTGATCCGCAGCTGATCGCCGGCCTGCAGCTCGACGGCGTGCCGGCAACGCTCAATTACATCAAGACGCCGGCGACAGGAGCCGAGACACGCATCACCGACGCTCATGGCAACCTGACGATCGTCACGAGCGACAGCAAGGGCCGCCTGACGAAGATCGTGGGCCCGCAGGTGAATGGCGTCAGCCCGAGCGTGAGCTACTGCTATGACATCTGGGGCAACGTGCTGTCGCAGACGGATGCGATGGGTAATACCAGCACGTTCCGGTATGACGATGCCGGCAACCAGATCTCGTCCACGGATCGCATGGGAAACGTTGTGAAGCGCACGTTCAACGCGAACAACCAGTTGCTGTCCGAAACCGTGCAGATCAATACGCCCAACAATGTCCTAAGCTTCTACGGCACCAAGCACTTCGTCTACGACAGTCGCAACCGTCTGCGGTTTACCGTGAGCGATGGCAACAGCGTCACCGAATATCGGTACGACGCAGCCGGCAACCAGTCGAGCGTGATCAAGTACGCGGGGCAGACCTATACGCCCAACTACAGCTTGGGTGAAACAGATCTGGTCAACTGGGTCAACGGTATCGCCGACAAGTCAACCAGCCAGCGCACTGATTACGGCTATGATTTCCGCGGCCAGGTCAAGTCGATCACGACCTGGGCTAAGGTCGACACCGCGGGGGCTGGCGTTGCCGATGGTAGCCAGAGCGTCACCACGATGGTCTACGACCAAGCCGGCCAGTTGCTGCAAACGATCGCGGCGAGTGGCTTGCTTACCAGCACCACTTACGATGGACTAGGTCGCGTGCTCGCCACCACCGATAACGCCGGCGGTTCCACGACCGCCGTGTATGACGATGCGGGCAACCGTGTGTTGATGACCCAGGCGAATGGTCTCGTGACCACGTCGGTCTACAACCAAGCCGGCGAGCTCAAGTCGGTCGTCAAGAGCGACAGCCACGACGCGCTGGGCGAGACCCGCTACTGGTACGACGCCATGGGTCATTTGCGCGTAGCGCAGGACCTGGACGGCAGCAAGCATGCGTACACGTATGATGCTGCCGGCCGATTGACGGGCGAGATTGACCCGATCGGACGCCTGACCGAATACAAGTACAACGCCAACGGCGACCGCACGGAGACCATTACGTACGCCACACTCGTGGCCACGCTGCCGTTCATGGCGCGTACGCTCGACCTGGCGCGGGCCGTCGCATCCCAGCTCGACCAGGCGTTGCACCTGACGCTGGACAGTGTCCGTCCGGCTGCCAGCGCGACCGACGTGAAAACGTGGAATTTGTACGATGCTGACGATCGCCTCGTCTGGCAGATTGATGCGCTCGGCTACGCTACGCAAACGCTGTACGACGGCAAGTCACGCGCTTACGCGACTAATCGGCTGGCGACGCCGGTCGATATGTCGTTGCTGAGGGACGGCAGCGACGTCGCGCTGAAACTGTTGGGCAGTAGCACGTCCGTGCAACTGAGTGAAACCCGGGCGTCGAGCACTGCCGGGGCACACACCTACGTGGCTGTCGTCACTGCCGCCGGCACCAATGTGGTGAGTGGCACGGTATCGTTCTTTGCCGGTTCGGTGCTGCTGGGCAGCGCGGCCGTCGTCAATAACGTGGCTACCTTTACCGCGCTGAGCCTGCCGGCCGGTCATTCGGACATCGCGGCCGTGTATTCGGGCGATGCTGCCAACACGGGCAGCACGTCGAAGGTCCTGGGAACCGATGCGCCCCAGTCCCAGCCGAGCAGCGTCACGTTATCCGCAGACCTGTCAGGCGCCGTCTATGGCGCACCGCTCGGTTTGTCCGCCAAAGTCAGTGGCACCAATCCGTCGGGCATGGTGGCTTTCTTCAGTGACGACACTGCCATCGGCTATGCCGTAGTGCGCAATGGCGTCGCCGCGCTGTCGCTTAGCACCCTTCCGGTTGGCGCGCACAGTCTGAAGGCCGTGTACCTCGGCGATGCGGCCAATGCCGGCAGCACGTCGAACCTGTTTACGGAAACGATCGGCCTGGCGCAGAGTACTGTGACGGTGACCTCGTCGGACAGTACGACCAACGTCGGTAGCGAGATCACGCTGACGGCATCGGTCAGCGGCGTTCGCCCGACCGGCACGGTCACGTTCTATGACCAGAACGGCGAGGTGCTTGGCACGGGGCAAGTGATCAATGGCGTGGCGACGGCAGGCATCAAAAACGTAGTGGCCGGCGTCACCCATGTGGTCGCGGCGTATTCGGGCGACATCCATCATGTGGGCAGTGTGTCGTCGGCGTTCGACGAGACGGTCGAGACCGCGATTTCGCATACCGCGTTGTATGTGGACACGTTCGATGTTTCGAACGGAACGTTGACGACATTAACCGCAAAGGTTACCGGATTCAACCCACAGGGCGAGGTCGATTTCTACGGGCCGGGTAACAAGTTTCTGGGTTGCGCGACGATTTCCAACGGCAACGCCTCGTTGTCACTGCTGAACCTCGGCGTTCAGCCGGACGACATCCGCGCTGTTTATTCCGGTGACGCCAATAACGCCACGAGCGTCGCTCAGCGCTTGAACAGCCTGCCGACTTTGGTGACGCTGACCACTACCCAGTCTGACACGACGGCCACCATCGGTTATACGTGGTACCTATATCCGAAGATTACGGGTGCGGGGGCGGGCGGCATGATGACCCTTCTCGACGATACCGGCAATGTCCTTCAGCGTGCGGTGATCGATTCCCTCTCCGATACGACCATGTCAATGACGATTGCGCTGCCGGCCGGGCAGCACAATCTGACGTTGGTTTACGTCGGTGTTGGCAATGCAGCGCCTGTCGTGAAGCCAGTGTGTTTGATGGTGAAGCCGGCATCGAGCTCGACTTCGGTGACGGTGAGTGACCCTTACGCTCGTGTGGGCCAGAGCGTCGTGTATACGGCAAAGATCAACGGTTGGCAAAATCCGGCCCCGATCAGCGGTCAGGTACAGTTCAAGAACGCGGCGACTGGCGTCGTGCTTGGTACGGTGCCAGTGGTGGATGGTGTTGCGACCCTGAATTCCGAAATCATGACCGGATCATCGGGCTTTGTCTACGCCTACTATCTGGG
This sequence comes from Massilia orientalis, assembly GCF_030411975.2. Taxonomy (NCBI): domain Bacteria; kingdom Pseudomonadati; phylum Pseudomonadota; class Betaproteobacteria; order Burkholderiales; family Oxalobacteraceae; genus Massilia; species Massilia orientalis. The sequence goes on from NZ_JASNRB020000040.1 coordinate 5,556, forward strand.
CGACAGCTACCGTGCCGCATCAAGCGCTTCGGTGTATGTGTCGAACCAGGTCGTCACCGACAATCCGCGCCCAGTGGTCAGCTTGTCCGCGAGCTCGACGATGCTCGAGCAGGCCGCGCCGTTGACCTTGACGGCCACCGTCGCCACGGCAGATGGTTCGAACAATGCGGCATTGATAAATTCGACGGTGTCGTTTTATATCGGCAGCGTGTTGCTTGGCAGTTCGCGCACCAATGCGGCCGGTGTAGCCACGTTGACTACGTCGATCGTCGCTATCGGCACTGCGCACATCACTGCGGCGGCGGTTCGGATGACTTCCGGCGGCTACCCGAGCAATAACCTGAGCGAGCAGGCCATCACGGATGTCATCGATGTATGCGTCAAGCCGTCCGCTGCGCCGCCGGCAACCTCATCGGATAACCGCCCCGCCAGCACGACGACACTCACGTTCAGCCCATCGAGCTTGAACTCGAATTCGTCGACCACGGTCGACGCACCGATCACGCTGACGGCTACCGTCGCCGGCGGCAGCATCCCGAGTTACACGCCGGTGGCGTTCTACAACCGCGGTACGTTGGTGGGCGTGGGACGCTGGGACGGATCCTCCGCGTCGATCAATCTCGGCAGGCTGCCGGCCGGAGATTATGCATTTACCGCTGTGTTCGGCGGGGTGAGCGGCCTGCGACCGAGTGAATCGGCCACGCGTACATTGGCCGTCAAGACCGTCGCGACGACGACGCAGCTCCTTGTCAATCCGGTGGAGGGTGGGGCGCGCAACGAATATCGCTTGCTTGCACAGGTGGGTGGGCTGTATGTTGCACACGGCATGGTGAACTTCTACAACGGCACCCAGTTGCTGGGTCAGGGGGAGCTCAATAACGGCGTCGCCATGCTGAATGTGGCGCTATCGGGTGGGCCGGCCGCACTGCGGGCTGAATATACGGGCGATGCGGCTAGCAGTGCCAGTCAGTCTGCAGTGGTGAACCGAACTGTATTCGACGTGGCTACCGAGGTCGTGCTGACCAGTTCGGCCGCGACTACTGCTATCGGCGCGCCGCTCGTCCTCAATGCTCACGTCAAAGGCACCGACCCGCACGGTGTGGTGACGTTCTTCGACGGCGATACGCTGCTGGGTAGCGCCTACCTGAACCATGGCATGGCGACGTTCACGGTCGCCACCCTGCCGTTGGGCAGCCGCTCGCTGCACGCGTTCTACACGCACGACCCCGAGAATGGGCTGAATGGCCCGGCAAGCTCGAACATCCTGACCCAAACGGTCGACCGCAGTCACGACTTCGTGCTGATCGCCGACCGTACCCGCGTCATCGGCAACACCCCCCTGACGCTGACGGCAACGTTTGGAGATACTGCGGCCACCGGCAGTGTGCGCTTCATGGACGGCGATATCGTGCTCGGCACGGCCACCATTTCCAACGGCCAGGCCGTCCTCGCCTGCCAGTCGCAAGTGAGCGGAACACGCCACTTGCGTGCGGAATACGATGGCGATGGAGTGGTGTCTGCGACGTCCTCGACATCGGTGGAGATGGCCGTGTTGGCCGAGCCGACGACAATCTCGATCTCCAGTGTGACCCCGGTGACGAAATATGGCGATCCCGTGACATTAATCGCGACGGTCGTGGGCGATAATCCCACCGGCACCGTCGCCTTTGTCTCACCGGACGGCAAATCGTACGGTTGCGCCCCCGTGATCGATGGCGTGGCAACGCTCACCTTGAGCAAAGCGTTGATGCCAGCGACGTACCAGATCACGGCATCTTACTCAGGCGATGCGCGTCGCGCCAGCAGTGTCGCGGGCACGATCACGCAGACCGTCACCCCGCTTCCAGCGTCGGTAACCCTGAGCAGTCCGGTCAGCTTGCTGGCGACGGGCGACACGCTCGTGCTGACGGCACAACTTGCCCTGAACGACAATGCGGCTTACGACGGTCGCGTAGTTTTCTACGACGGCGATACCAGCCTCGGTTCCGTTTGGCTGCAGGCCGATGGTATCGCAAAGCTGGCCGTGTCGAATCTGGGTGCGGGCATGCACAATATTCGCGCCACATATTCGCGCTGGAGCGGCGGGTTCACCGATAGCGTCGCGAAAAATACGCTGTCGATCGAGATCATGGCCAAGCCCAAGCCGACGATTTCCGTTACGCCGAGCGGTATGACGACGATCAGCCTGAGCCAGCCGACCACACTGCGCGCTACGCTCGCCGGGGGCGCGTCGCCAACCGGCGTCGTCACGTTTACTGCGATCGGAGGCGCCAGCGGATCGGCAGGCTATTACAAGGTCCTCGGCACGGCTATCGTGGTCAATGGCGTGGCCTCGCTGAACGTCAGCGCCAGCGATGTCGGCAGTGATTATCGTTACGTCGGCGTCAGCTATGCGGGTGACGCGAACAACGCGACCGCAGTGTTGAACAATGCGGTATGCCTTTCTCGGACGAATGTCACCAAGACCGAGACCCGTACTCCGTCCACGGTCTCGCTTGGCTACAGCACCGACGCGACGGCGCTGGGCAGCCGTCTTTACATGCGCGCCACGATCGCCGATCCGGCCGCGACGGGCACGGTCAGCTTCTATTCTGGGGACATCCTGATCGGCAGTGCCAACGTCGTCAAAGGCGAAGCGCTGTTCACGATCTTGCCTGGTACGAACACCCTCAATGTGACTGCGGTGTATTCGGGCGACGCTTCCCGTGCGCCGGCAACCTCAACGGTGGCCGCGACCGCCGCGCAGCCGGCGACCGCGGTGACGTTCATGTTGCCGAACAGCCGGGTAGTGGCCGACTCGGCCTTTTCCATCCCGATCAGGGTAGATGGTCCCTACCGTGACGGTACCGTCGAACTCTTCGTCAACGGGGTCAGCCGGGGTACCCGGAGCATCAGCGGCGGCACGGTCAATATCGATGTGGATGCGGCCGCATGGCCGGCACCCGGCACCTATAGCGTCCAGGCCAGGTTCACGGCCAGCGGCAACCTGGCCGTCGGCACGTCCTCGATCGCGCAGTTTGTCGCTGTTGCGCCGACCAGCATGACCCTTAACGTATCGCCGCCCAACCCGAGCGTTGGCGCGGAGGTCACGTTCACGTCTGTCGTCAACGGAAATAGTCCGACCGGCGCGGTCACGTTCTACGACGACGACACCGTCATCGGCAGCGCCAACGTGGTCAATGGCGTGGCTACATTTACCACGCGTCGAAGCGCACAGGGGAACGCTTACTGGCACGCAGTGTATTCCGGCGATGCACGCAATGCCATTGCGTCCGAAAGCTCCACCTATTTCCGCAATCCTTCTGCGGTCGTCCAGCAGGTCAGCAGCGCGGTTGATCTTGTCATGGAGGTGGTTGCCGGTATAAATGGACCGCAGCAAAAGGTGACGGCGACCATCACCGGGGTCAAGCCTTCGGGCCTGGTGACGTTCTTCGACCGCAATGGCAAGCCGCTTGGAACCGCCAGCGTGAGCAAGAGTGACCTGATTGGACAGGGCAGGGCGGTATTCGTGCTGCCGGGTTACATCGACGGGCAGGGCGTGGTGAGCGCCACGTATTCTGGCGACGCGGTTAACGCGACCAGTGTCTCGTCACCTGTCCAGGTGCCGAATACACCCTCGCAGATCGCTATCTCGAGCTCCAACGCACTACCGACCCAGGGCGTGCCGTTTGCATTGCGCGCCGACGTCGCCGGCTTGCATCCGGGCGGCACGGTCGTGTTCTTCGACCGGGACAACAAGGAGATCGGACGGGCCCCAATTGTCGACGGCAGCGCCAGCATTTCGGTCGACACGCTGCCGGCCGGCGCGAACAACATTACCGCCATGTACGCGGGAGATGCCAACAACGGCTTCGTCATCGGCAACTTCGTCCAGCAAGTTGCGCAGTCGCCGACGTCGATCTCACTCGACATTCCGGACGGCCAGCATGCCCAAGGTGCGCCGGTGATCCTGACGGCGACAGTGTCTCGACCGGGAAATGGCTACGCCACTGGCAACGTCACGTTCTACAACGGTGCGACCGCCATCGGCCGTGCCGACCTGTTCAACGGCCACGCCGTCCTGTCCCTCTGCAATCTCCCGGTCGGGTCGAACCAGTTGAGCGTCCGCTACGCCGGCGACGCCGACAATATCGCATCGCGCTCCGAAGCGGCCGAGCAGGTCACAGTCTCTGCGCAGGTACCGACTTCAGTTTCCATCTCAAGTTCTCCCGGCCAAATCGTCAGTGGCCAGAAGTTTACGTTGACGGCAAAGGTGACCGGTTCCTCGGGACAGCCTGTGACCGGCCTGGTGACCTTCTTCAGGGACTACGAGGCCATTGGAACGGCCAAGGTGGTCGACGGCGTCGCCACGCTGGAATCGACCTACTACGGCTCGTCTGCATTCTTTTCGGCGGCATATTCGGGCGATGGCGCAAATGCCCCCAGCGACGTCGACAATGGGCTTTACATCGCCAACGTTTTAGGGGCCATCGCCGCGCCCGCAAAGACAACGTCGCCGAGCAATATCTCGTTCGAGGCGACACCGGCCGCCGTCACCTATGGCCAATCGTCCAGGTTGCACGTCAGCGTGAAAGGAATCGACAGTACCCATCCCCCCACCGGTTCTGTCGTTTTCTTTGACGGATGGCGCATCGTTGGCAGTGCGCCTGTCGTCGATGGGAGCGCCACGTTGGACTTCGGCGACTTCAAATCGGCGACAACGCAGTTGACAGCCGTGTACTCCGGTGACCAGTACAACTCGCCGACCTCACGAGCAAACGGCCTGGCGCGCACGTTGACGATGGCACCCGCGACGATCAATCCGGCTCTTCGCGTGGATCGCCTGACGACGGGTGATCCGCGTTATTTGCGCATGGAGGCGACTGTCGCCTATCCGAGCAGCGCGATGGCCGCACAGCTCGACGGGAACTCGACCGTGGAGTTTTTTGTTGGCACAAAATCGATCGGCGTAGTGACCGTGCGGGCCGGCCAGGCGGTCCTCGATAACGTCGAACCGAACATGGTGGACAGTGGCGTTGTTACCGCGATCTACCATGGCGACAGCTATTCCTCGAATATGCGTGCGACGGGCACCTCTGAGGCGGTTAGCGTGAGCGTTCCCGCCGATCCACTCGAGGTCCGGCTGAGTGTCACCCCGGATGCACCAGTAGCCGGCGACACAGTCACCTTGACAGCCAGACCGAACTACAACAGTTACCGCACCGTCAACGCCGGGTCGTTCAGCTTTTTCGATGGCGATGTGCTACTGGGCAGTGTGAACGCGACCGATGACTATTCGAGTCCGAGCCTCACCATTACGAACGTCGCGGCTGGTCAGCACCAATACCGCGTGGTGTATTCCGGTAATTCGGTGCAGGCAGTCGACATCTCGTATTCTGCGCCGGTAACGTATGTAGTCGGTCGCCCGGCAACTGCCACTATCACTGCGACCGAACAGGCGCTCGATGCCCAGAGCAACGTCGTTGGCTGGTCAAGCCCAACGGCCGTGACCGCCAAGGTTACGGTGACGGTTGCTGGCACGCCGACGCCGACTGGAACGATCGTCCTGTACAGCAGTGACAGAGGCGAACGCCTCGGCTCGGCCCAACTGGTGGGTGGCCAGGCCGTGTTTTTGGTACCCGCAAATAAGATGGCGGATTTCGGCCACTATTACAACCTGGTGTATTCAGGCGACGACCGCAATGAGGCAGCAGAGGTCAGGAACGTCGCTTATGGTAGTGGTCACGGTGGTGGCCTCGTCAGCAAATTTGACGACAAAGTCGTGCTGTCGAGCCGCCCGGACCCGCTCAACCGTTCGGGCATGGTCGAGTTATACGCGTCTGTCAAGGGCGCTGATCCGACAGGCGTCATTACATTCAGGGACGCTTATGGCAATGTGCTGGGCGCCAGCGCGGTTCAGAACGGGGAGGCCAGCCTGATCGTGCGGATCCCCGCGGACGGATTGTCCGGTGTGACCGCGTATTATGCGGGCGACGTCTACAATGTCGCGCGCCTGGAGACCTACACCACGCCGGGTTCGAGCAACCTTGGCTCGACCACGACCACGTTGAGTGCTTCCGGGAACACAGTCGCCCTCGGCACGACCGTCGTGCTAACCGCGCAAGTCACCGGCGCCAGGTCGCCGAGCGGCAGCGTGACGTTCTACGACGGTTCTACCGTCCTGGGCACGGTGGCCCTGCAGAACGGCACTGCGGTGCTGGCGACGACCGCACTGATCGCCGGCACCAACCACCTGACGGCAGTTTACACGGGCGATGCCACGAACGCGGCGAGCATGTCGGCTGCCGTGGACGAAACCATCATTGGCGCACCGGTCACGGTCAAGCTCCAGGCCCCGGCTGGACCGGTGCGACAGGGCGCCGCCGTCACCTATACGGCGACCGTTGACGGCAATGTTCCCGGGGGGCTGGTGACCTTCATCAGCGGCAAGACGGTTCTGGGCACTGCCGCGGTAGTACGCGGCGTCGCTACGCTCAACCTGCCGAGCAATGCATTCGACGTCGGCACCGCCACCATCGTGGCCTCGTATGCCGGCGACGCGGCCAATGCACCGGCGATTTCTCAAGCCGTGCAGCAGACGGTGACCGCAGGTGTGCGCCAGGTTGTCATCGGCGCGTGCGCGTCCGACCGTAAGGTGTGGAACTGCGTGGATGCCGATGGCAGACTTCGCGTCAGCGTCGACGCCGAAAATTATCCGACCGAGTATTTCTACGACGCGGCCAATCGCCTGGTGAAGACCGTGGTCTACTCGCAAACGCTTTGGTTAATCGGCGGCGCCCCTTCGTACAAAGACGGCGCTAGCTACGACTACATCAGCTTCTACCTCCCCTTGTCCAACAGTGCCGACCGCGTAACGTACAGCTACTACGACAACTTGGGCAGAAAGGTGGGCGAGGTCGACGCCGAGGGCTACCTGTCCGAGTACGTGTACGACAACGCCAGCCGCGTCATTGACACGATCCGCTACGCCATGCCGGCACGCGCCCCGGTCAGCACGATCTCGACGCTGGCTTCGCTGCGTCCTGCCGCCAATGCGGATGATCATCACACCAGGAACGCGTACGACTTGAATGGCCGGCTCACACGTCAGACCGCGGCCGACGGCACCGTCACCGAATACACATACGACATCGACGGCAACCTGACGTCCACCATGCGCGCGCGTGGCACCGGCGATGCGCGAGGCACGCTCAAGCGCTACGACACACTGGGCCGCCTCACGGCGCAACTTGATGGACTCGGTACAGCCCTGATCGTGGACGGCATGAACGCAGCCGAGGTCGATGCAGTCTGGGCCGAACATGGCATCCGCTACAACTACGACATCGCCGGCCGCCTGACCAGCACGAATGCGCCGAAGGGGCAGCGCAATGTGTATTTCTACGACGACGAAGGGCAACTGCGCTTTACTGTCAACGCGCTCGGCGAAGTGATCGAAAACGAATATGACACGCTGGGACGTCAGACGGCCACGACGAATTATGCGACACGGGTTGCGGAAAAGGCCGTGACGGCCATGGTCGGCGGTCTGCTGTCGGACACGGAAAATGCAGCCGCCTTGGTGGCGTTGGCCGTAGCACGCGACGCACAGACGGCGCAGAACAGTGGCACGCACGCGAAATACGACGCGGAAGGTAACGTCGTCGAACATACCGACGCGATGGGCTATGTCAGCAGCGCGACGTACAACGCGTTCGGAGAAGTGGTTGCGGGCACGCAACCGGGCACGATCGGCGGTGCCGACGTGATCACCATCCACAACTTCGACCGCCGTGGTCTCGAGACTTCGACTGTGCAGCGCACTGACAAGATCTACGTTTCCCGGAGCACACAGTACGACCCATTTGGACGCGTAATTCGCAGCACAGACGCCAGCGGCAATGTCAGCCAGACCAGCTACGACCGCCTGGGCCGCGTGGTGCAGACCATGGACGCGGCCGGCGGTAAGCGCAGCACCACCTATGATGCGTTCGACCGTCAACTCACGACGACCGATGCACTCAAAAACGTGACACGCTACGCCTATGACACGGCAGCGCGCAGCATCACCGTGACGACGCCGGAAAACGTGGTCACGACAACGCTGATGACGCGCAATGGCCAGGTGCTGAGTGTCAGGGACGGCAACGCCAACACCACGAGCTATCACTACGACGACAACGGTAACCTGCTCGACGTCGTGACGGCAGCGGGCTCGGTCATCCATCAGTACGATGCCGCCAACCGCCTCGTGCTCACCCGCGACGCGAACGGCACGGAAGTGACCTACACGTACGATGCTGCCAACCGTCAGTTGAGCCGTACAGTCGACGAACAGGGATTGAACCTCTGCACGTGTTATGAGTATGACGCCCAAGGCCACGTCGTACGTGTTACCGACCCGTCGGGTGTCGTCACGACCACCGAGTACGACCCGGATGGCGCGAAGGTCAGCCAGACTTACGATGCCGGCGGCGCGAAGCTCAAGACTGTGTATACGAACGACGAGCGTGGTCAGGTCGTGCGTGTTCAGGCGCCTGGCGGGGAACTGACCGACTATGTGTACGACGACCTGGGCCGCCGTATCCGCGCCGTTAACGATCCATCCGGTCTGGCACTGACGGAGAACTATGAGTACGACAAGAACGGCAATGTCGTTGCCAAAGTCGACCCGAACGGCAACCGCATCCGCTATGTCTACGACGGCTTGAATCGTCTGGTCTACACGATCGACGCATTAGGCTATGTGAAGCAGAACAGCTACGACGCGCAAGGTCGGCTGACGCGGACGATCGAGTATGCCAAAGCGGTCACCCTGAGCAGCCTGACCGCCAACCCGACCTTGACCGCCGTCACCAATGCGTTAACGAGCTCCAGCACTTTCGACATCGTCAACCACCATGTCTACGACAAGGATGGGCGCGTGGCCTACGATGTCGATGGTCTGGGCGGCGTGACGGCTTACCAATACGATGGTAACGGCAACGTGATCAGCCGCCTGACGTACGCGAACCGCATCAACATGTCTGGTTGGACTCCAGGCACCGCGCCCACTCCGCAGACTGACAGCACGCGTGACATGCTGGTACGCACTGTCTATGATGTGCTGAACCGTCCGATCTACGTGATCGATGGCACCGGCGCCGTCAGCGCCATGTCGTACGACGCTTCGGGCAACCTGCTCGAAAGCGTCCGCTATGCTCATACCATCGCCACTACGACGCCAGCCACGGCGGCAGCCGTGTCAGCGGCCCTGGACGCCGTGGCGGATTCCAGTGTCGACGCGCATGTGCGCTACCGCTACGACAGCGTCGGTCGCAAATCGTGGGAAGTCGACGGCCATGGGCAGGTCACCGGCTATACCTATGATGACGCAGGCAACCTGACGAAGACGGTGGCGTATGCGCAGAAAATTACTCCGCAAGATGAGCCATTCACTGTCCACGCCAGCAGCGCCGATCGAGTCACCCTGATGGGCTATGATGTCCTGCACCGCATGACGGTGCAGGTCGATCCGGATGGCGTGGTGACGCACCGGAGTTTCGACCCTAATGGCAATGTCGTTAGCGTAGTCATACACGCATCGAAAGTGCCAGCGCCGACCTCCGTGAGCACTATTGCGCTGGCCGACCAAGTGTCCACGAATTCGTCGCGCGATCGCATCGTGCGTAGTGTGTACGATTCGGCCAACCGCGAAATTTATCGCGTCGACAGTCCGGGTTTCGTCATCGAACAGCATTACGACGCCAACGGCAAGGTCATCTCCCGCGTCGAGTACGCGAACGCGATCCCAACCACGACCTTGGCGACGCTGGACGCGGTGTCGGCAGCGGTTTCCAGGAACGCCGCTGATGGCCGGGCGGTGTGCACGCGCTATGTGTACGACGCGGACGGCATGCTGATCTGCAGCATCGACGGCGCCGGTACGGTCAGCAGGTTCGGCTATGATGCGGCCGGCAACCAGATCTCTCAAATCGTCTACGCGCAAAAATACACCGGCTCGACCAGTCTTGCGCCGGGCTCCGTCCCGACCATGACGAGCTCGGCATACGACGTAGCCAGCTACCGCGTATTCGACGCAGCCAACCGGTTGGCCTGGAGCATTGATGGCACTGGAGGCGTCACCCGCTACAGCTACGACGGCAAGGGGCAGCTCATCGAAACTCGGGCGTACGCGACCCGTATCAACCTGTCAGGCTACATCACTGGCAGTGTGCCGACCGTGGTGGCCGCACCAACTGATGCGGTCAGCCGGACCGTGTCCGATGCTGACGGACGCCCTGTGTTCACTGTCGACGGTGTGGGCCAGGTCGTCGAGATGAAATACGACGGCGGCGGCAATGTGTGCGAGCGGATCCGCTACGCGAATCCGGTGCCGCCCACCACGGCAGCGAATCGTGCCGCGCTAACGACGGCGCTCGGGACCGGCAATGCGGGCGATCTGCATGAGCGCTTTGTTTATGACAGCGCCGGCCACGTATTGTTCAGCGCAGACCCCACTGGGCACGTGACAGGATTTACCTACGACGCCTATGGCAACGTGATCAAGCAGGTCAACTATGCTACGGTCGTTGGCGCCAGCGCAGCCTTGTCCAGTGTGCAATCGAGCAGCCAGGATCTTGTCGTCCTGACGGCCTACGACGCCCACAACCACGCGATCATGCAGATCGACGCGAGCGGACAGATCACAAGCCGGACGTTCGACGCATTTGGCAACGTCACGAAGACGGTGGCCTACGCCAATCGCGCGGCGCGCCCGACCGCCGCCAGCGCAACCCTCACGATGACGACGATGGGCAACCTGATCGTTCCGGACGGCACCAAGGACCGCGTTTCCGTGAGCGTGTTCGACGCCGACCAGAACGAGATCTACAGCATCGATGCGAGAGGCGTCGTCACGGCGCGCCAATTCGACGCCCAGGGCAACGTTACGAGCCGCACCGTGTACTTCGCGACGGTTGCCGTGCCGGTGGCTGCCGACGCAGCTTCGATGGCGACGCTGGTGGCTGGCATTGCCGACGTTACGCGCGATGACCAAATGCGCTACGTCTACGACCAGGCAGGACGGGTGCTGTACAGCATCAATACCGCAGGTGACGTGAACAGCTACACGTACACCGCGGCCGGCCAGGTGATGAGCACGCGCACCTACCTGCGCATGGCGACGGCGACGACGCCGCTCACGGCAACGACGCTCACTGCGCTGGTGTCGGGGGCGACACCGAATGCGTGCTTCGATTACGTGTACGATGCGGCGAACCGCCTCACGTATGAGGTGGATGCCACCGGAGGTGTCATCCGTCACGAATACGATGGCGAAGGCAACGAAATCAAGCGTACCGCCTACGCAGCGCGCATCAACCGCGCCCAGTTCACGCCGGGGACGGCGCCGGCTGTGACGGCGGACGCTCAACGCGACAGCAGTGTGCGCACCGTCTACGATGGGTTGGGGCGCCCAAGTTTCACGATCGACCGCGATGGTTATGTGGTGGCGCTGAGGTACGACGTGATGGGTAACGTGGTGGAGCGTGTCGCCTACGGCCGCCGCATCGACCCCCAGACGCCGGCCACGGCCGCTGCGATATCCGCCGCCGTCCAGCAAACGGTTGATGCGGCGCTCGATACGCGCGACGTGTCGGTTTTCGGTGCCGACGGGCGCCTGGCTTGGTCGATGACCAAGTCCGGCCAAGTGACCGGCTATACCTACGATGTACATGGCAACATCGTCAAGCGGGTTATCTATTCTAAGCCCGTGCCGTGCGGCGCAATGCCGCAAAGCGTGGTCGCCTCGGCGGGCGACAAGGTAACGCTGACGGCATACGATGCCGATGGCCGGCCGGTCATCAGCGTCGATGCCACCGGACGCGTCACCAAGCTCGTCTACGACGCGGACGGAAACGTCTTGCAGCACATTACATTCGCCAACTTGACGAACGTCCCGACGGCGGATAGCACGCCGATCGATCCCAACTACCCACTGCCGGCCGCGGACGCCGTCAACGACCGCGTCGTGCGCAGCGTGTACGACAGTGTGGGCCGCGAGATCTATACGATCGACCAGGCCGGCGCCGTTACGGCAACGCGCTACGATGGCATGGCCATCGAGCGCACCTCCTTTGCCAAGGCCGTTCCCGCGGATACCGCCGCCACCGCCGACGCCCTAGCCGCGGCGGTTCAACTGGTGGCCGACGCCACGCACGATCGCTTCGAGCGCTCTGTATATGACGCGAGCGGCAAGCTTGTGTCCAGCACGGATGCCTGGGGCAATGTCACATGCTACAAATACGACGTGGCCGGCAACCGAATCGAGACCGTTACCCCGGAAGGCAAGACGGTGCGCCAGGTCTTCGATACGCATGGCCGTGTGCTCGTCACCGTCAACGAACTGGTCGCCGCCACCGGATTTGCCTACGATATCTATGGCAATGCGGTCAAGCAGGTCCAATACAGCACCCTGACTAGCTCGACCTCTGATCCGGCTACCCTGAGCGCAACGCCGGCGATGGGCGACCGCGTCAATCTAATGGCCTACAACCAGAACGGCCAGCTGATCTACGCGATCGATGGCGAAGGCGTGGTCCGTCAGCAGCAGTTCGATGGCGCGGGCAACATGATCACGCTGACGATCTACGCCACCCGGCTCAACACCGCCACAGTGGCGGCTGGGGCATATGGCGTGGCCGGTATCGCTGCGAAGGTCACCCAGGTAGCCGCGCAGGACCGCACCAGCCACCAAGTGTTCGATACTGCCAATCACCTGATCTACAGCGTCGATCCGCTCGGCTTCACGCAGAAGTTCGAGTATGACGCGAAGGGTAACCTGATTGCACGGACCCGCTTCGCCAAGTCTGTGTTCGCGGATGGCGCATTCGGCAACTGGACCGCAGGCGGACTGGACGCGCGCGTGACGGTCGACGCGCAGCACGACCAGACCGAGCACTTCGAGTACAACGTGCTCGGCCAGGTTACGACGCATACGGATGCCGAGGGCAAGGTCGAGACCACGGACTACAACAAGCTCGGCCAGAAGCAGTCGTTCAAGGACAAGAACCAACACGAGTGGACTTACCTGTATGACGCTGCCGGCAACCTGTTGCAGGAAACGTCGCCTGAAGTAGAGGGCAAAGACGGCACCTCCGTCAGGCGCGTCGTTACGATGGAATACGACGCGCTGGGACAGCTCATCAAGCGCACCGAAACGGGCGACAGCCAGACGATCGTCACCGCTTTTACCTATGACAGCATGGGTAACCAGGTGAGCATCGATTTCGGCAAGCTGACCGGTTACGTACCGGGAAGTACGACGGTCACGCAGGCTACGAACGCTATCGTTACGATGACGTACAACCGCCTGGGCAAAGTGATCACGAAGACGGACGTCGCGGGCTACGTTAGCCGCAACGTGTACGACGAGATCGGCCAGCTGCGTTACGAGATCGACGCGAAGGGTAACGTTACGGAGTACACGTACAACAGCACGGGCGAACAGACCTCGCTGACCCGTTACGACGGCGCGATCACCGTCAGCCAGGACAAGCCGACCGTCGCCGGCGTCGCGACATTGGTGGCCCAGCTCGACCAGACCAAGCGCCGCACGATCACTACGACCTACGACATGGACGGTCGTGCGCTGCAGGTGACGCAGCCGGCCGCATACGTCGACGATTCTGGTGCCACGAGCGCGAACCGCAGCCAGACGGCAGGCGCGCAGATACGCTACGTGTACGACGCCTTCGGTTCGGTCATCCAAACGTCCAGGTTGCTCAATGCGAGTACCAACACCTGGCTCATCGATAACAACTACTACGACCAGCGCGGCCTGCTGCAGGCGTCAGTGGACGCGGCCGGATACAAGACGACCTACAGCTACGACAGTGCCGGTAACGTCACCAGCAAGCGCGAATATGCAGTCGCCATTGCCGCTTGGACGGGCAACCGTCTGGTCGCCGCGACCGCCGTGGCGAATGCGAACGATCGCATCACCTCGACGGCGTACGACAAGGTCGGACGCGTCGTGCGCGAGAGCCTGACCGACGGCAGCGGCAAGGCCAACAACGAGCACGTGCGCGTCACCGAGTACGACGCCATGGGCAACGTGACAATGAGCAAGGCTTGGGGGCCAGGAGCCACCGATTCTGACTCGCCGACGCGCATGTTCTACGACGCGATGGGCCGCCTCACGGCGGTGATCGACGGCACCCATAAGATTGGCGATCGCTACGGCCTCACGACTTATCGCTACAACCTGGCCGGGAAGGTCGTGCTCCAGACCCAATACGCCAACGGCTCAATCACGGCCACCGATCCGACTCCGGCTGCCATCAACGCGGACGACCGTGTCACGAAGACTGAGTACGACGAGCAGGGCAACGCGATCCACGTTGTCAATCCGGAAGGCGTATCGCAGTATTTCGCCTACGATAAGCGCGGCCTGCAGACCGATACCTGGACCATCGGCCAGGGCCTGAGCTACACGAAGGATGCGGCTTTCGGCCAGTTCGCGCGCACCTACGATGAAGTCGGCCGCCTGCTGACGGACAGCTACAAATCGTTGGCCCTGCAGTACAACGCCTTCGGCGAACTGACGCGCAAGCAGCAGGGCACGGACATCACATTCTACGAATACGACGTTGCCGGCCGCATGTGGCGTACCAATGAGAACGGCCGGGACGAAATCTATGTGTACGACCTCCTGGGACGACGGACGGCGGTCGTGACGAGCGACGGTGCCGACGGATTTGATTACGACATCAAAACATACACGGTATCGACCGCGAACGCGAACAGCATGGGTAACGCTCTCGGCCGCGTCGAATACAAGTACGATGCCGAAGGCAACGTCCTCAGCGAAACGGCGCGGTCACGCGGGGGCTACCGTCCGGTAACGACCTACGTGTATGACCGTTGGCACAACCTGCTCAGCAAGACCGAGCCGGCAGCCAACACCTCAATCCTGACGCCGAAACCGACGACGAGCTACACCTACGACATGAAAAACCGCGTGACGAGCGAACGTTACGCCAAGGCGGACGGCACGGCAGGCGGACGCGTACGCACCTTCGAGTACACGTTTGGCGCGCAAGGCGCGCTGGTCGGTCGCAGAACGATTGATCGCGAAAGTGCCTCGGTCACCAGTGAGGCGGACAATAACGCCAATCGCGCGCGTTACCGCGTCACCACGGAAAGTTTCACGGCATCGGGCAAGCTGCTCAGCGCGGAGACCAACGGTATCGTCATCGAGAAGCACACCTACGACGCATTCGACCAGGTGCTGACCGATGAAATCATGGCCGACCGTGCGGTCCACTACACTTACAACCACATCGGCCAGGTCACCAGCGTGACCCATGCGCCGGTCGAGATTTACGGCGTCACGCAGTCCGGCGGCATCATGTCTGCAGTCCGCAGCGACACCCGTGCGTTGACCGAGACGTTTGCTTACGACGAACTCGGTTACCTGACCAGCGTGACGAACGGGGCTGGCGAAGTCACCCACTACCGGCACGACTTCTACGGCAACGTCACCTGGACCAAGACTCCAGGCTGCGCAGCCACCTCGGCCACATGGGACGCGAACGGGCGCAAGCTGACCGCGACCGACGCGTTGGGCCATCAGGCGAAGTGGGAGTACGACAGCTACGGCCGCCTGAAGACCATGACCGGCTACGACGGCGGGGTGACGGCGTACACGTATGACAACCTGGGCCAGCTGCGCACGGCAAGCCAGCCGAGCAAGGGCCAGACTCTGACGTACGCTTACGATGGCGCGGGGCAGCTGAAGAGCATCACCGATTACAACAGTGGCGGCTACGGATATCCGTCGCTGAACAAGCAGACCACGTACACCTACGACCTGGCGGGTAATCGCCTGAGCGAGAAGACCGTGCAGGGCGGCGTAACGTTCGCGGACAACACGTTTACCTACGACGTATTGCACCGTGTGGTGACGATCAGTTCGGGCGATACCGGCCAGGGCGTCCAAAGTATCGCTTACGAATACGACGGATTCGGCAATCGCACCCGCTACACGTCCAAGGCCGTCGGCAAAGGCATCGACCGCAACCAGGACGGCTACTTCTTCTACGATGCCCTGAACCGGGTCACGATCTCCGGCGCGCTCGATGCCAACGGCACGATTGGCGGCGCGACCGAGCGCCGCACGTACGACGCTGCAGGCAACCTGAAGACGGCGGGAACGGCGGGCCACATGGAATCGTACGGCTATGACGCCATGAACCGCCTGGTGAGCACCAGCGTGAACGGCCAGGTCGTGTTCCAGACGGCGTACGACGCGGCGGGACGCGTGGTCCTGACGGACGAGAAGTCGGCGACGACGCCGGCGATCACGTCCGGCATCCCGGCGCCGGTCGAACCGGTCGCGCCGGTCGAGCCGACCGCTCCGCCTGCAGGCAGCTCACAGGCCGTGATCGACGCTTACAACGTGAAGAAAGCGCAGTACGACAAGGACAAGCTCGCGTACGACCAGGCTCTGGAGAAGTACAAGTCCGATCTGCAGGATTACAACGACCAGAATGCGTATCTGGACGGCGTGCGCGCCGCCACGGCCACCAGCGGCTATGAGCGTCACATCCGCGCTTACGATACGCAGGGACGCCTGGTGGTCGACCAGGGGCTCAAGGACGACGGCAGTCTCAAGACCATGATGGTCAACGACACGTTCGACGACGCGGGTAACGTGGTGACGTACCACACCGACGCGATGGTGAACGACCACATCCGCAGCGACTATACGAACACGTACAGGACGCTGACGAATGGCGTAGTGCAGGCGTCGTCCACGGGCCACCTGACAGTATTGAGTGGCAAGCTCGCGGGCAAGACTGGGAATAACGCGACGAGCACCGACGTGTACGATGCCAGCGGCAACCTGGTCGGTGTCGATTACACCACGGACGGCGACGCACCGAAGAGCGGTACGTCCAGGAAGATCTTCATCGTGGACGCGCACGGCAACATCCTGCTCAGCCGCGAGCAGAGCTGGAACTCGCCGACGGTGGAGCAGCGCCAAATCCTGATGGGCGGCGAGTTGGAACTGCGTTACAGCACCAACTACGGTTCGTTCGGCGATCTCCAGGACGAACAGAAGAAAGCGTTCTGGGATGCCTACAACAAGGACGCGTATCAAAGCATGGTGACGCCGGGCGGCACAATCACGGCGGAGGCGGGCGAGAACCCGACCACGGGCCAAGTTGTCGTGGTACGCGAGGGCGACACGCTACAAAGCATTGCGCAGCGCGTGTACGGCACGGCGGACGCGTGGTATCGCATCGCCGACGCCAACCGGTTGGAGCACGACAGCGTGCTGGTCGCGGGCACGAGCGTCGTTGCACCCGCAGCCATGACCGACAGCAACAAGCTCGATTTCAACATGGGCAAACTGGTGGGCAGCACGGCGCCGAACCTGCCGCCGCCGCCGCCGGACAAGAAGAACTGCATCACCCTGATCATCGTGGTAGTGGCCGTGGTGGTGGCATGTGTGGTGGCGCCTTACATCGCCGGCTTTGTCGCCGAAATAGGACTCGAGGGCATTGCTGCGGAGATGGTCGCAACAGGCCTGACCGCTGCCGCGACCAACGTAGCGTCGCAGGCGGTCGGCATCGTGGCCGGGGTGCAGGATGGCATGAACTGGCGGAGCGTCGGCAAGGCGGCGATTACCGCCGCGATCAGCGCAGGCGTCGGTTCGCTGACCAACGGTTTTACTGCGTACCCCGTAGTCAACGCAGCCTTACACAGTGTCGCTAGCCGAGCCGTGCTGATTGCAGCGCACCAGCAGGAGAAATTCAGCTGGGCTTTGGTGGCCGAGTCGGCGATTTCCGCTGGCATTGGCAATAGCGACGCGATGAGTTCCGTTGGAAAGTCGATGGGGGAAAATGGGTGGAGCGCTTTCGCACAGGGGGCAGTGAAGAGCGGGATCAGCGGGTTTTTTAGTAGCCTGATCACGGATCTCATCATTCCTGGCAAGCAGGATTGGGCGCAGATCGGCATCTCCACGGTTGAAGTTGCACTTTCATCAGGTCTGGAGGCTCAACGACAATACAATATCGATCACGGCAAGCAGTTCCTCTTTGACGATGAGCTGTCAGCGGCAGGGTGGAGGGCGGGAGAGGTTGTTCGGAACTCGTTTGGCAATGCGTTGGGCAATAGCTTGGCTAACAATCTAGGACAAGAAGTGAGTACTACAGGTAAAGTAGCAGCGCGGCCAAAGAATATCTCTCTGAAAAACTCTAATTTCGAAACAAAACTTGAGGCTGATGTTGATGCGGATCTGATTCGTTTCGGGGACGCCCTCCGCGCAGAAACAAATGCTATTATGGCGACCATCGGAATTCCTGATTCTGCACCAGCGCCGACAATCACCAAGGCAAGTGAGCTTCAGAATATTGCCACTGTCGACTCAGCTCCAGCAAAAATAATTTTCTCTAATTCAATGCAGAATCAATTCAATGCGCTTTGGGGGCGAAGCCTAAAAGATGGCAAAGCCATCGAATACGGCGGGATTATCGCTTCGAATACGAAGAATGAGATCTCACTTGTCAATATGGGCACTAGCGGAAATAGCGGATCATACGACCCAGATCTAAACGTATCAACTGATCTGTCAGTGCAAGGTGTATTTCATACCCACCCATATTCTAAAGATGAGGGAGGCTATACAAATGCCTCGTTAAGCGGTGCTGATGCCGCATACATGATAAATAACAATCTAAATATGATTATGGCGCAAAGCGGTGAGGGGCAATATCTGTTTGTGAGAACGGCGGACACGCCAAGACACGTGGATTTCCAAAAATTAGATGACGCCACGAATGACAAGATTAGTGATTTGATGCTTAAGAGAGGAATTCCATTTGATACTGCGACGCAAATGGTCGCAAAAGAGAACGCGCAGCAATTTAATGTGGCATACTATGAGGGAAAAAATGGCGTTTTATATAAAGTCAAAAAGTAAGATGACTCTCATGCCGCTGTTTTTTTTGGCGGCGGTGTGGCAAGTTCCTACGCGGAGCAGCTCTACAGAAATAACGAATGAAAAGGATTTTGCTATGCATCGTGCCGTTGCGAATGAGGATAAATTCGACCGAGGTCCGTATATGAACACAAAAAAATTTTTCAAATTAGCCGAAGTCGAGATTTCAAGCGGGAAATATCGCGATGCAATTAACCTACTGAGGCGAGGGATATCTGAACTTGGAGATAGGTATCGAAGTAATGGCGCAATTGATGAGACGGGAACCAGATTGGCTTTGGCCGAAATTGAAGAGAGCAATAATCGGTTAGACGTTGCAGCCAATCTACTCTTAAGTGTGCTTGCAACACGTCTTAATATGTATGCCGAAAAAAGTAGGATCGAAGGCAAGACAGACTGTTAAAGAATGCGTCCAAGTGTCCCGTCTGCCCTACCGTGTTCCGTCCGCACTAAGGAAACCCTTGCCAAAGCGCCGTAAAACGTGATGTTTGATTAGACAAAGCGGCGCTGGGTGCCGCCACGAGGTTGTCAGAAGGCATCAATTGGGGCCTCTACCCTCAAAAATGCGGAGGGAACATAGTGGCAGAAGTGCCCTTAACGAAAATAAGCGAAGGCCTGACGATCAGCTTTAGCAAGCAGAAGTTCAAGGACTTTGCAATTGGCAATGCGCTGGGCAACAGTTTAGTCAGCCCAGCTTTGCAATCTGGTCAGGACTTCGATAACGCAACAATGTCGCCACGACAGGCCGAGCGGGCCCAGTTTGGCGGACTGATCCTGAATGACGTTTTAGGAGGAGAGAAGAATTATCTTGGCATGCTCGGCGCATACGCTTCTCCTACCGCTTCAAGCCAATCTAGCAGTGCATGGGATTCTTATGTGGCGGCCTGGCGAGCTGACAACCCGACTTATCAGGTCATTCCAAAAGTTTATGTTTACGGGAGACGAGAAACCGCCGAACCGCAGCTGAATGCGGCGTTTGGTCTGAACAAAAAGGTGACTTTCGCGAACGCGAACTCGTCCCGTATCGAAGCGCAGTAGTCCATTTGGTCTTCTTACTCTAATATTGCGGGCGCCTATCGCAGCGGCAAAATTGGACTGGGAGATGCCGTATCGATGGCCTGGGATAACACTAAATTCGCTTACCGAGGATCTCAGCGGACGCAAGGTGCAGTCCAAGTAATCAATGGAGGCCTTGAAGTCGCGGGGGCAACTTTGCTTAGCGGTACCGGTGTAGGTGCAGTGGTTGGGTTACCCGTGGCATTCCACGGTGGAGACAACATTGGTACCGGACTGCGACGCCTCTGGACTGGCGAAGCTCAAAACACTGTTACGTATAATGGCGTCGCGGCGCTGACCGGCTCTCAGAAGGCTGCAGCGTTCGTAGACAATGATATTCCTTTTGCAGGTGGAGTTGCCAATATAGCAGCAGGCATTAACGGGTTTGCCAACTCGTCTTTTGCGAGGAATAGCGTTGTCGAAGTAGAAGCAAACGCTCTTCAAAGAATCGGCCTTAATAATCTTGACAACGCAAATTCGATTGCAAGAATGGCTCGCATCGATGAGCTATCGCGATTGAATTATGAGCGCAGAATTAATGAGGCAATTAACAATCAAGAATACGTG
This sequence comes from Massilia orientalis, assembly GCF_030411975.2. Lineage (NCBI taxonomy): Bacteria > Pseudomonadati > Pseudomonadota > Betaproteobacteria > Burkholderiales > Oxalobacteraceae > Massilia > Massilia orientalis. The sequence continues at coordinate 26,146 of NZ_JASNRB020000040.1, forward strand.
TTTAGATATCTTTCGGAGGATGGGCTTAATGCATCTCTTAAATATGGCAGCATCAGAGGCTACACGACAACCGAGTTCACGAGCTCAAGTAGTGCGATTTCAAATGGCGCACAGATACTTCCAGAATGGGGAGTCCCTAAATATGGCGTCGCCATCCCAGTTGATGAACTGAACGGATTCAGTATTGCTAGACCCATGGGTGGCAAGGCGACAACCGGATGGGAAGTTTTCACAAACTCGTATCCTAAAGCTGGCTCTGGCGGTTTCAGCCAGTTCTTACTTAATGCTGTCCCGATCGACCGGACTCACATATTTAGGTTAAATCCATGAGCTGTTCAAAATGCGCACTTCACAGACGTGACTTTGCCTCTGAGTCAGATTATTTTAAGTTCTCCAAAACTTTGTCCGAAAGTGTGGCAGAGGGGGATCTGACTAAAATCAGACACGAACAACCCGAAGGCCCATATTTAAGAATTCGATATGCTTGTATGCATTGTGGCGCCAACTGGATTCTGTCTGTACCCGACCAAGCATTTCGAGGAGAGTGGAGGGAAATTACATGAGGATAGCCGGCTCTTCAATTGACATTATCTTGCCAGATAATATGAGCGAAGCCTCGATAAGTAGCCTCAAATTGTGCGAGTTATTTATTGGTTCCGTATTATCATCCAATCTGCAAGCAATTAATGTAACCGTAGACAAAGTTGCGAAACATATAATTTGCTCGGATGAGAGAGTACGTGAAAATATTCGCCTTATTCTTGGAGCTGGAGCCTTGGACGCTTTTATTAGTCAATTAACCTCCTTGCTTCACACACCATCTGACAGCAATGCCATCGGTGAACTAAAATATCGTTTGAATGGACAAGTTGGAAAGATATCTTTTTACAAAAATGGAAGCGCCGCGATTGATTGGAAGATGGTGCGTAAGGAATAATTTGCGAGATTGATTTCAGCTAGAATACTGGCAGGTTAAGCAACGGCGAAATCATGCGGTTTCTCAGATATCCCGTAGACATCGGGCAGTTACCTGTCGAACTGAGAAATATTTAGGCGTTTTTGCAGGGAATTAGACGCCGACAATTTCGGTAACCAAGCACTCATCCTTATCGAACACGCCTAAGCGCTGGTCCTTTAAACCGGCGCGATAGGCGAGTTCGTAGAGGACGATCGCTTTGCGCAAAATCTCGGCTTTCGTCGCGCAGTTGGCCGTCGCAAGTTGCTCCAGTTTGGCGTTGAGCGCCGGCGACATGGTCAGGGTCAGGCGGATCGGTTCGTTGTCGGCGGCCATGGTAGCGTCCTCTCGGCAATGCGTGGATTATGCGCAGATTCTACGTCTGTGCTCCTGACCGTCGCAAGCGGTGTTCCGGCGTTTCGCGGGACACCCGCACCCGAAATCATGTACACACATTACGCACTAGGCGCGCAGCCGGCTTTTCAGCTTTAAGTGGTTGAATTTACAGTGGAATATGCTGTCTACAATTTTGATCACGTGACGAGCATCGTTTAGACTGCCAGGAAAAAGCCCAGCAAGATCAATCCCTTACAGTGTCTACAAATGTAGACGAGCGCCCGATTTTGCTTGGATTTCTTTTTAGCAGCTAAAGAGGTCCCCCAACCCGGCGCTGCTGCGCGTGGAGTGCCGTTTTTCTGCCGGGGTCGTGGTCCTACGTGTCCATCGACGTCGGCCAGCGCGTCACTTTTCCTTAGTCGCCAGCTGCCCGCTCACCCGGGCCAGCGCCCCTGCCACCTGGCTCTTGACGATGATCGCGTCCAGCACGGCCTTGGCCACTTCCTGCTCTTCTGGCCGCATCGCAGCGATCGCCTCAAAGCGCAATTTCATGTCGTCGTCCGGTTCACGCTCGCCTTCCTCGAACAGCAAAAAGTCGGTACTCGCGTGCAGGGCCAGGGCGAGCTTCTTCAACGCCTCGGCCGTAGGCTGGGCGCTACCGGCCTCGTAGTGCTTTATCTGCTGGCCATGGATGCCGGAGGCATCGGCCAAGCCCTGCTGGGTCAGGCCTTTCTGTTGCTGGTGGTCACACCGTCGAAAAACCTGTGGCACTGCTTCGGCTGCCAGATCGGCGGCGGCCCGATCGACTGGGTCATGAAGCAGCGCGGCGTTTCGTTCCGCCACGCGGTCGAGCTGTTGAAGTCGGACTTTCCCTTAGCCGCCGACGCCGTGGAAGCGCCGGTCAAGCGCAGCACGGTGCGCAGCCTGCCAGCACCGGTGTCGTTCGACGCCGACGACCGGACGCTGCTCGTGCAAACCGTCGATTACTACCACGAGGCATTGCGGCAGTCGCCCGAGGCACTGGCGTACCTGGCCTCGCGCGGCCTCGATCATCCCGAACTGGTCGAGCGCTTCAGGCTCGGCTACGCGAACCGAACGCTGGGCCTGCGCCTGCCCGAGAAGAGCCGCCTGTCCGGCGCCGACATCCGCGCCCGCCTGCAAAAGGTCGGCATCCTGCGCGAGAGCGGCCATGAACACTTCAACGGTTCCCTGGTCGTGCCGGTGTTCGACGAGACCGGCCACGTGAGCGAAATCTACGGCCGCAAGATCCGCGACGATCTGCGCAAGGGCACGCCCCTGCACCTGTACCTGCCCGGCGCGCACCGTGGCGTGTGGAACGAAGCGGGTCTTGCCCAAGCTAATGGCGAGATCATCCTGTGCGAAGCCTTGATCGACGCCATGACCTTCTGGTGCGCCGGCTTTACGAACGTCACCGCTGCTTACGGCGTCGAGGGTTTCACGGATGACCACATGGCCGCGTTCAGGCGGCATGGGATAAAACGCGTGCTGATCGCCTACGACCGCGACGACGCCGGCGACAGGGCCGCCGACAGACTGGCCGAACGCCTGATCGCGGAAGGCATCGAGGCGCTACGCGTGCGCTTTCCTAAAGGGATGGACGCCAACAGCGTCGCCGTCAGAATGACGCCGGCACGGCAAAGCCTGGGCCTGATGCTGCAACAGGCCGAATGGATCGGACGCCCCCGCACCGAACCCGCACCGGCATCGCCATCTGAACCGGTCGTCCCTTTAACCGCCGACGTGCCCGACGTCGAGCCGCCGCCTGCCGGCGACGAGCTGATGATGGACCTGGACGACCGGACGTGGAGAATCCGCGGCTGGAAGAAAAACCTGTCGCCCGAGCAGATGCGCGTGAACCTGCAGGTGCGGCGCGCGCATCCGGAGTCGCCGGGCTACCACGTCGACACGCTGGACCTGTACGCCGCGCGCGCCCGCGCCGCGTACGTGCGCCAGGCCGCGATCGAACTCGGCTTGCCCGACGAAACGATCAAGCGCGACATCGGCCACGTGCTGCTCAAGCTGGAAACGCTGCAGGACGACTTGATCACGCAAACGACGACACCGGCCGAGGCGGCGCCCGTGCTGTCGGCCGAGGACGAGCGCGAGGCATTGAGCCTGCTGCGTTCTCCCGACCTGGTGCGCCGGATCGTGCTGGACATGGAACGCTGCGGCGTGGTCGGCGAAGCGAACAACCTGCTGGCCGGCTACCTGGCCGCGATTTCCCGCAAGCTGGATACGCCGCTGGCCATCCTGATCCAGTCCTCGAGCGCGGCCGGCAAATCGAGCCTGATGGACGCCGTGCTGGCCATGGTCCCGCCCGAGGAACGGATGCAGTACAGCGCGATGACCGGCCAGTCGCTGTTCTACCTCGGCGAGACCGACATGCAACACAAGATCCTGGCCATCGCCGAAGAAGAAGGCGTGCGCCAGGCCGCGTACGCATTGAAACTGCTGCAGTCGGACGGCGAGCTGACGATGGCCAGCACCGGCAAGGACGAGGCCAGCGGCAACCTCGTCACCCGGCAGTATCGCGTGAAAGGACCGGTGATGCTGATGATGACAACCACCGCCATCGACATCGACGAGGAACTCATGAACCGGTGTCTCGTCCTGTCGGTGAATGAATCGCGCGAGCAGACGAAGCTCATCCACGAACGCCAGCGCATGAAGCAGACGCTGGAGGGACTACTGGCCGCCAGCGACAAGGAAGCGATCATCGCCCTGCACCAGAACGCCCAGCGGCTGCTGAAACCTGTGCTGGTCGTGAATCCCTACGCCGGCCAGCTGACCTTCCTGGACGACAAGACGAGGACCCGGCGCGACCACATGAAGTACCTGACCCTGATCCGCGCGATCGCCCTGGTCCACCAGCATCAGCGGCCGGTGAGGACCGTCGAGCATCGCGGCCGCACACTGCCCTACATCGAGGTAACGAAGGCGGACATTGCCCTGGCCAACCGGATCGCGCACGAGGTCTTGGGCCGCACGCTGGATGAACTGCCGCCACAGACGCGACGCTTGCTGAGCCAGTTGCAGGCGTGGGCCATCGACACCGCGAAGGCGAACAACCTGCCGCTCCGGGAGCTGCGCTTTACACGCAAGCAGGTGCGTGACGCGCTGCATTGGGGAGATACCCAGCTCAAGCTGCATCTGTCACGTCTGGCCGACCTGGAATACCTGGCCGTGCACCGACGCGGCACGGCCTTCGACTACGAGCTGCTGTACGACGGCAAGGGCGATGGCAAGCATTTATGCGGGCTGCTCGATGCAGCTGAACTAAGCCAAAAACACGGCTACGACGGCGAGCGGTCGGGGTGTGAAATCAATCGGTCGGAGTCGGGTCGGGCCAGGGTCGGCCCTTGGCCGGCGGACGGTCGGCATGGCCATCAACACGCACAAAGCCAGCAGTCACGCGGCGTGCGGGGCGATGAAGACGTCGCCGATGCGTCGTTCGCGCCAAACGCACATCTCGACGCTATCGGCGCCGATCCTGTCATAGCCGGGAACTAGCATGGGCAAGCGCGCCGACGTAAATCGACATCTGCGCGGTCCGGGCTTCTCTACGCCCGTTGGCGACCCGCGCGACGCGCGCGGCCTGTACGCAGCCATGCGCCGCTTTATCGAATACCGCGCCACCATCGGCAACACCGAATCCGGCCTGTATGGCCTGGAACGCTACATCCGCGATTTCATCGTCTGGGCCGACGCCCGCGCCGTGATGCACCCCGAGCACGTCACCCAAGCCGTGCTGGAACGCTACCAGCGCTGGCTGCACCATTATCGGAAGAAGGTTGGCTCGCCCCTGTCGGTATCGAGCCGGCGCAGCAAGATCACGCCGCTGAAAAGCTTTTTCAAGTGGCTGACGAAAACCGGCCAGATCCCGGCCAATCCGGCTTCCGAAATCGAGCTGCCGCGCGCGATCCGGCGCCTGCCGCGCCACGTGCTGACGGTGGCAGAAGTCGAGCGGGTGCTGGCCCAGGCCGACACCGCCACGCCGATCGGCCTGCGCGACCGCGCCATGATGGAAGTGCTGTACGCGACCGGCATGCGGCGCATGGAGATCGCCCGGCTGGAGGTCGGCGACATCGACCAGGAGCGCGCCGTCGTGCTGATCCGCGAGGGCAAAGGGCGCAAGGATCGCCTGCTTCCGCTGGGCGAACGCGCCCTGCATTGGGTGCGGCACTACCTCGACACGGCACGGCCGCAACTCACGTGGAACCAGTTCGACGTCACGCTGTTCCTCGGCGCCGAGGGCAAGGCACTATCTCCGTTGTGGCTGTCGACGGTGATCTCGCGTTACGTCGAGAAGGCCCAGCTGGGCAAGCACGGCGGCTGCCACCTGTTCCGCCACACGATGGCGACCCAGATGCTCGAAGGCGGGGCCGACATCCGCTTCATCCAGGCCATGCTGGGCCACGCCGAACTGTCGACCACGCAGATTTATGCCCAGGTAGCGATCCGGCAGCTGCAGCTGGTGCATGCGAGCACCCATCCGGGCGCGCACAGACGGCCCAGGAGCGCCCCCACGGAGGCGGAGGGTGCGAACCCTCAACCTGACCAGCAAAACGCGCTACAGGCATTGTGGGACGGTTTGGATGACGAGAACGACGACGAGCAGGACTAACACTGCCTCCCATTCGGTGTATTCGCTCTTTTCCCTTTCGGCTCAGCGGGTTACAGGACTTTTGTATACGCGAAAAATCGCTGTAATACAGCGAAACCCAGCAACCATGCGGGTTTCGGGCACATTTGTAATGTGAATCGCCACGACTATCGTAGACACTCCTGAGCCATAATGTTGGGCACAAGGAGAAGGTATGAGCGGAAAGCGGTACACAGAGGAATTCAAGATCGCGGCGGTC
>NZ_JASNRB020000041.1:0-26600 GCF_030411975.2 Massilia orientalis
TGTGCCCGAAGGGTTTGAACCCGAACAAGGCCATCGGCAAGATCAAGGAATTGCTGGTACGCCGCGCGATCTAAACCCGGCTCATCGAACCGAAACAGTAAAACTACCGTACTGCCGGCCTCCGGCAGCCGGAGTATAGTGTTGACCCAACAACGGACTCTAGTGTGAATACGCATCAATCCGACCCCGCCAACCGTGCCCGCCTGCGCTGGCGCGCCCGCCGCGGCCTGCTCGAGAACGACCTGATCCTCACGCGCTTCCTGGATGCGCATGAAGAAACCATGACGGACGAGGAAGTCGATGCGCTGACCCGTCTGCTGGACCTGGCGGATAACCCGCTGATGGACCTGCTGCTGGGGCGCGCCGAGCCCGAAGGCGAGGTCGACCTCCCGCACGTCCGCGCCCTGGTGGCGCGGCTGCGGCAAGCCTGAGCGAAACCGGAAGATTTCGTTTTATTTTGTCTTGTAGACTCACCTCCCAAAGAAGGAAGTGCCATGAACATCTCTGATACCAAAGCCACCCTGTCGTTTTCGGACGGCAGCCCATCGGTAGACATGCCGATCTACAAAGGCACGATCGGCCCGGACGTCATCGACATCCGCAAGCTGTACGGCCAGACCGGCAAGTTCACCTATGACCCTGGCTTCATGTCGACCGCCGCCTGCCAGTCGGCCATCACCTACATCGATGGCGACAAGGGCGAGCTGCTGTACCGCGGCTACCCAATCGAGCAGCTGGCCGTCAACTGCGACTTCCTGGAGACCTGCTACCTGCTGCTGAACGGCGAACTGCCGAACGCCGCAGAAAAGGAAAAATTCGTCGCCACCGTGACCAAGCACACGATGGTCCACGAGCAGATGCAATTCTTCTTCCGCGGCTTCCGCCGCGACGCGCACCCGATGTCGGTGCTGGTGGGTACCGTCGGCGCCCTGGCGTCGTTCTACCACGACTCGCTGGACATCAACGATGCCAAGCAGCGCGAGATCTCGGCCATCCGCCTGATCGCCAAGCTGCCGACCCTGGTCGCCATGGCCTACAAATACTCGATCGGCCAGCCGTTCGTGTACCCGCGCAACGACCTGTCGTACAGCGCGAACTTCATGCGCATGATGTTCGGTAACCCGTGCGAAGAGTACAAGGTCAACGACGTCCTCGTCCGCGCCCTGGACCGCATCCTGATCCTGCACGCCGACCACGAGCAGAACGCTTCGACCTCGACCGTCCGTCTGGCCGGTTCGTCGGGCGCCAACCCGTTCGCCTGTATCGCAGCCGGTATCGCCTGCCTGTGGGGCCCGGCACACGGCGGCGCGAACGAAGCCGCACTGAACATGCTGAAGGAAATCGGCTCGGTCGAGAACATCCCGGCCTTCATCGAGAAGGTCAAGGACAAGAACTCGGGCGTGAAGCTGATGGGCTTCGGTCACCGCGTGTACAAGAACTTCGACCCGCGCGCCAAGCTGATGCGCGAAACCTGCCACGAAGTGCTGAACGAACTGGGCCTGCAGGACGACCCGCTGTTCAAGCTGGCGATGGAACTGGAAAAGATCGCCCTGAACGACGACTACTTCGTGTCGCGCAAGCTGTACCCGAACGTCGACTTCTACTCGGGCATCGTGCAGTCGGCCCTGGGCATCCCGGTCTCGCTGTTCACCGGTATCTTCGCGATGGCCCGTACCATCGGCTGGATCGCCCAGTGGAACGAAATGATCGCCGACCCGGAACAGAAGATCGGCCGTCCGCGCCAGCTGTTCGTCGGTTCGACCGTTCGCGACGTGCCGACCATCGACAAGCGCTGATCCGCTTCGTCGTCGTCAAGAAAGCGAGCCTGCGGGCTCGCTTTTTTTGCGTCTTCGTATAAAATATACAGTGTATAAATAAGGAGACTCCATGAGCGGACACGTATTCATCGCCACCAGCCTGGACGGCTACATCGCGCGCCCCGACGGCGACATCGGCTGGCTGCTCGCCCGCGACGACCCGAACGAAGACCACGGCTACGACGCCTTCATCGCCGACAAGGATGCGATCGTGATGGGCCGCGGCAGCTACGAGAAGGTGGCGACGTTCGACCCCTGGCCGTACGACCGGCCGGTGCTCGTGCTGTCGCGCCGACTGGCCGGCACGCCGGTTCCCGACCGCCTGCGCGGCAAGGTGCGTTTCGCGGACCTGGCACCGCCCGAGGCCATGCGCGTCCTGGAGCAGGAGGGCGCACGCCGGGTCTACGTGGACGGCGGCCAGGTCGTGCAGGCATTCCTGCGCGCGGGGCTGGTCGAGGACATGGTCATCACGACGGTGCCGGTGCTGATCGGCTCCGGTCGCCCGCTGTTCGGGGCACTCCCGGCCGACCGCGACCTGTCCCTCGTCGCCAGCCGCAGCTTCCCCTCGGGCCTCGTGCAATCCACGTACCGCGTGCAGCCATGACGCGCCCGCGCGGCCGGCCCGCGCGCGGGCAGGGCGTCACGCGCGACGCCATCCTGGATGCCGCGCTGGCCCTGCTCGACGAGGATGGCGACGCCGGCCTGACGATGCGCGCGCTGGCGGCCCGGCTGGGCGTGACGCCGATGAGCCTGTACCACCACGTGACCGACCGCGCCGGCCTGCTGCGGGCATTGTCGGACCGGTTGTACGGCGATGTGCTGCAGGATGCCGACGCGGCCGCCGGTCCCGTCGACGGGGTAAGAGTGCTGCTGACGCGCTATCACGACGCCGTCGTCGCGCACCCGCAGCTGACGCTCGCGATCTTTGCCGAGCCGGCGGCCTTCGCGGGGGCGAGCCGCGAGATCACGGACCGCCTGACCGCGCTGCTCGCGGCCGTCACGCCGGCGCACCTGCTATGGCGCGACATCCTCGTCGACCACGCGCACGGCAGCGGGCTTGCGCTCATCGCCGCCCGCGCCGACGCGGGGTGCGTGGACGCGTTGCGGGAGGTGTACCGGCAGGCGCTGGACTGCCTGCTGGCGCCATTCAGTCGAGGTTGACCAGGGTCCCGACCGCATCGATGAAGCGCTGCCGGATCAGCGCGGGGCTGAACTGCTGGACGAAGCGCCACGCGTCCAGGGCGTGCTCGCCATAGCCTCCTGCGCCCGCCGACCGCCATGCGGGGGCGCGGACTTGCGCGATATCCGCGGCAAGTGCACGGGCAAGGGCATCGACATCGCCGGTCGGCACCAGGCTGGCATGGCCGCCGGTCACGGCCGGCGTGTTCGAATTGTCGCAGGCGATGACCTTGCAGCCCGCGGCCAGCGCTTCCACGATCGGGACGCAAAAGCCTTCGTGACGGGTCGGCAGGACGAACACGTCGGCATCGCGCAGGATCCGTTCCTTGGCGTCTTCCGGTGCGTCGCCGTGCAGGCGCACGACGATGCGGCCGCCGGCAACGCGGGGCAGGTCGGTGGCCGCCGCGCGCATCATGTCGAGCAGTGCAGGATCCGAAAACGCGATGTTGGCGACGACGTCCAGCGCCAGGCGGACGTCGGGTCCCGTTTGCGCGAGTACCTGGCGGAGCGCCGCCAGCAGGTCCTGCGGGCCTTTCGACCCGACCAGCCGTCCGACGAAGGCGAGACGGACGATGCCGTCGCGCGCGCTGGGCTTGTCCGGCACCGGCGCCGGCGGACTGGCGACGGCGAGCGGCAGCACGGTGGCGGCGGTCCCGATGCGCGCGGCGCGCAGCACGCCGAGGTTGATCCCGCTGTCGCACAACACGTGGTCGGCGAACGCGATGTTGGCCATCTGCCGGAACGAGCGGTCGATCGTCTCGTGCTGCGCCGGAGCCATCAGGTGTTTCGGCGTGATGTTGTGAAAGGCGACCACGCGCCGCGCGCCGCGTGGCACGACGGGCAGCAGGTTGAACAGCGCGTAGTAGATGCCGAAATGGAAAAGGACCAGGTCGCTTTGCTGGAAATGCGCGTCGAACGCCACGTCCGACAGCGCGCCCACCGCATGACACGCCACCCCGGGCTGGTGGCAGACGTGGGCATACAGGCGCACGTCGTGCCCCGCGCCGCGCAGCCAGTGGTACTGGTCGGCGATGGCGTTCGAAATCGCGTCGTGGCGGACGCAGACGCCGTGGATCAATGACACCTTCATGCCGCTTGCGGCGCGAAGCGTCCGCGGGCCAGGTCGTACAGCGGCATGCTGGACTGCGCCATGCGCGCCGCGGTGAAATGCTGGACGAACCGCGCGCGGCCGGCCGCGCCCAGCGCCGCGCGCCGCGGCGCGGAAGCCGCGAGTTCCAGGATCGCGTCGGCCAGCGCCGCGCTGTCGCCGGGCGGCACGAGGATGCCGTTGAGGCCGTCGGCGACGACTTCCGGCATGCCGCCGGCGCGGCAGCCGATCACCGGTTTGCCTTCCCGCATGGCTTCGAGGAATACCAGGCCGAACGACTCGAAGCGGCTCGGCGCCACGAACACGTCGCAATCGCGGTAGGCGGCCCGCAGCGTCGCGTCGTCGACGCGGCCTTCGAACACGACCCGGTCCCCCCAGCGCCGCGGATGGCCTTGCGCGCGCCAGGCGTCCACGTAGCTGGTGCGCTCTCCGGGCCGGGGAATCGTGTTGTCGCCCAGGATGCGGAAGCGGATGGACGGATGCGCGGCCAGCACCCGCGGTATCGCGGCGAGCAGCACGTCGATGCCCTTGCGCGCTTCGAGCCTGCCGACGAACAGCACGTCGATGCGTCCGCCCCGGGGTGCGGGCGGCGGCGCGGCGGGCGCATCCGGCATCCCGAGCGGGACCGTCATCACGGCGGCAGGGTCGAACCGGAATCCGTACGCCTGTTCGATGTCGCGGCGGATGGCCTCACTGATCGCACGCACCGCATGCGAGCCGCGCATCAGCTCTTGTTCCAGCGCCAGCATCGGCGTGCCGAAATCCGCCATCCAGCGCGCGTCATTGCGCAGGTCGGGATGTTCCTGCAGCCAGAAATGCAGGGTGGTCTGCAGACTCGTGACCAGTGGCCAGCCGCCATCGAGCAACAGCGCGGCACCCTCCGTGTCCCAGATGGGCGCCTCGACCACGTCGACGGGACGCAGGCCGGCGATGCGGCGCGTCTCCGCCAGCGCAGTCGCGCACCAGTCCCAGACGGGTTGCGGAATCGCGCGCGCGACCGCGGCCGGCGTGCGCGTGCGGCGCTGTACGGCCATGCGATGCATCCAGACCGCGTTCTCCAGGCTCACCTCGTTGGCGCCTTCCGTGATGACGTGCACCTGGTGCCCCGCCTGCGCCAGCGCTTCGGCCAGGTCGCGGTGGAAGACGGCGATGCCGCCGCGATGCCCGGGCGGATAGTCGCGCGACACCAGCACCACCGTGCGCGCGTCCGGATGCGCGCGCGCCGCGAACGGCAGGAAGTCGCCCGGCAGTGGCGACCATGTCGTCGGCGCGCTGCCCGGGCGGGGGCTTTCCAGGCCGCGGCGCAGGCCTGTTTCGCCGGCGCGGACCGCCGCGGCATCGAAGTCATCGAGCGCCGCCGGCGGCAGGCGGCCGGCGGCGACGAGGTGGACGACGTCGGCGCGCCGGGCGGCGACCCGCTCCGCATGCAGGCGCTCGATGTGCGCGAGCGGGACATACGGCAGGCCGTGCTTGAGCGAAAAATACAGCGAATTCTTCAGGATCGGATACGACGCCACGGTGAGCTGCGCCGCGTCGCGTACCGCGTTCGGCGCGGCCTCGTGGTGCACATACGCATCCGGCAGCTGCCTGATCAGGAAGCCCGCATCGATCAGGCGGCAGCAGAGGTCGGTCTCGTCCAGGTAGTATTCGATCTCCTCGTCGAACCCGCCCACCTCGAGCAGCGCGGTGCGCCGGAACGATGCGTTGGTGCCCTGCAGATAGGGAAAGCGGAACGAAGCCGGGAAGCACAGCGACGGGCTTGCGCCAGGTGCGCGCCAGTCGGTCTCGGCCAGCCTTGTCGCGGTCGCATACCGGTACTGGAACGTGTAGCCGCTGCGGTCGCATACGATGCCGCCGGCGCCGCCGACCTGCGGATCGGCATAGGCTGCCGCCAGGTGGGTCAGCCATTCCGGTTCGGGAATCGCGTCATCGTCGATGAACGCCACCACGTCGCCGCGCGCCATGCGGATACCGATGTTGCGCGACATCGACAGGTTGGCGACCGGGCAGGTTCCCGTGCGGATCCGCGATCCCCACTCAGCAAGCACTTGCGCGGTGTCGTCGGTGCATGGCCCCTGGACGACGATGACTTCGAACTGTCCCGCGTAACGAAGGTGCGCCAGGCCCGCCAGCACGCGCCGCAGCAGGGACGCGCGGTTCAGCGTATTGATGACGATGGAAAAGGACGTCATTGCCCGAGCTGCCGCTCCAGCCGTTCCAGCCGCGTCCGCAACTCGGCCAGTTCCCGCGTCAGCCCGCGCAGCGTCACCGGAAGCGACTGGGCGAGGTTCTCGGGATCCTGCAGGACGGCCAGCGTGCGGGCGTTCAGGTCGGACATCGTGTGCAGCAGTGCCGGCAGTTGTTCGGTCGCGAAACGATGCTGCCGATCATTGTGTTCCGGCAAGCGGATCAACGCCACCAGTATGCGGACGAGGCGGCCCACGACGGGCCAGCCCGCCAGGGTGCGTACGATGCGTCGCGGTAATGCTTCCATGAAGTGACGTCATAGGAAATTGTTAACTGCGCAATATTAACGTAATCAATCGTCCATCATGCAGCGCTGGATCACGGTTCCTGACTGCGCGAACACAGCCATGAAAAAAGGCCGCCGGATCGCTCCGGCGGCCTTCGCATGTCCACGTTATCGATGAATGCTCAGACGGCGTAATACGCCTCGACCGTACCTTTCAGCTTGATCAGCATCGGGCGGCCCTTGCGGTCCAGGGTCTTGCCGGCGGCGACCCTGATCCAGCCTTCGCTCAGGCAGTATTCCTCGACGTCCGTGCGTTCCTTGCCGTTGAAACGGATGCCGACCGGGTGCTTGAAGACTTCCGCGTTGTGGTGCGGGCTCTTCGGGTCGATGGACAGGCGGTCGGGCAGGGGTGGGAGTTGGGTAGTATCGTTCATGGCGGGAATTATCCACGATTCCGTGCGCACGCGCGAGCGCCGCGTGATCCGTCCCGGTGGACGCAGTTGCAACATTTCGCTATGCTCGGCCGAAGTTCGTTCGATCTGGCCACATGAGGACATCAAGACCATGAAATCGCTCATCCTCGCCTGCTGCCTGTTCGTGGCCGGCCTCGCGCACGCCGCCGGCGTCGACCCGGCCCTCGCGCAGCAGGTCGATGCGTTCGTCGACGGCTGGCACGACGATGCCGCGCACGCGCGCATGCGCTACTTCGACAAGATGGCGCCGGACGGCGTCTACATCGGCACGGACCGCACCGAACTATGGCAGCGCGACGCTTTCCGCGAGTGGGGCCGCAAATACTTCGAGGGCAAGCAGGCCGCGTGGGTCTTTCATCCCACGCGGCGCAATGTCTACGCGACGGCGGATGGATCGATGATCTGGTTCGACGAATTGCTCGACACGGAAAACATGGGCCACTGCATGGCCAGTGGCATCATCCGCAGGACGCCGGCCGGATTCGAGATCGTGCATTACCAGCTGTCGCTGGCGGTGCCGAACGAGGCGGCGAAGAAGGTGATCGAGGTCGTCAAGGCGGCCGAATCAAAATAATTCGAGGTTCTGCGGCGCCGATGGCGGCGGCGTTTTTTTCACGGGCGTCTTCGGCGCAGCCCAAGCTTTCATCTCTTCGGCCGGATAGGGGCGCAGGAAGCTGCGCGCCAGCTCCGGATCGCGGCAGTGCAGCCACGTGTCGACGTCGTCCGGCGGCAGCACGACGAGCGCGCGCTTTTCGTCGTCGGGCTTGTGGAAGCGCCGCATCAGCGGGTGGTCATCCGCGTTGATTGTGATCTGCGTGAACGACGCCGCGATCGTCCCGTCGGCCTCGGACCATTCGCGCCACAGGCCCGCCACGAAGAACATGCCGTCGTCCCGCATGCCGATGCCGAAGCGTTCGGCGCGGCCGCTTTCGTAGTTGGGCTCATAAAAACAGGTCATCGGCACGGCGCACAACTGGGTGCGGCGCCAGGCCGGGGCGAACGAGCGCTTTTCGCCCAGCGATTCGGCGCGCGCGTTCATCGTGTCGAACGGTTTGACACCGGCCGGGATGTGGCGGCGCGGGACCATGCCGTAGCTCGCGAGCTGCAGCACGCGTTCGCCGTCCGGCCCCGCGCGCACGATCGGGGCCGTGTAATCCTTCCACGTTTCGCTGGGCCAGTCCCAGTCGCGGTACAGGTCGACGAGGGTGCCGAGCACCATGTCGAGTTGTTCGGGCAGCGGGGGGCGGTAGTTGACGCACATGGCGCTAGTTTGACATAAAAACGCCCCTTAAAAGCGGTAACGCGCGCTGACCAGCACCGTGCGCGGCTCGCCCGGCAGGTTGTAGTCGTTGGCGCCGCTGTGCGCGGACACGAAGTACGTGCGGTTGAGCAGGTTCCGCACCGTGACCGTGACGTCGACCTTGCCGCTGTCGTAGCCCGCGCCGAGCTGCAGCACGCCGTAGCCCGGCAAGGTCGTCAGGTCGTCCGGCGACGCATAGCGGCCCGATTCCGCGCGGCCGCCGGCGGCGACCCAGAAGTGGCCGTCGAGGCGGTGCTTGATCCATGCGTTGAACGTGTGGCGCGGCGTGAGCGCGGCCGTGTTGCCCTCGAACGGCTTGCCGGCCGACGTCAGTTCCGTCGAGTCCTCGATGGTGCCGAGCATGTTCGCATAGCCGGCGATCGCATCCCAGCCCGGCGCGATCTCGCCCATGAAGCTCAGTTCCAGGCCGCGCGTGCGCTGGCGGCCGATGGGCAGCGAGAAGTTCGTGTTGGCCGGATCGGCGACCTGGATGTTCGATTGGGTCATGTCGAATAGCGCGGCCGTCAGGCTCGAACGGGCCGTCAGGTCGAGCTTCACGCCCGCTTCCTTGTTGACCGTCTGCGTGGGCTTCAGGGTGTCGCTGTTGGCGCGGAACGTGAACGAATCCGCGATGGGCTGGAAGGAGCGGTTCCACGATGCGTAGACGGCCACGCGGCTCGTGGGCTGGTACACGGCGCCCAGGCGCGGCGACCACGTGTCGTCCGTGCGCCGCAGGTCGATGTTCTTCGCCGTGCGGTCGTCGCGGTCCTGCTTCAGGTGGTCGTAGCGCACGCCGGCCAGGACTTTCCATTCCGGCGTCAGCGCCACGAGGTCTTGCAGGTACAGGCCCGCGATGTCGACGCGGTTCCGGTTGTCCGCGCTGGCCGCGACGCTGTCCGGCAGCACCGGCAGGTCGACGAGCACCGGATGGAACAGGTTGTACGTCGCCACGTTGTTGCGCGAGCGGAGCACCTCGCCCTTGTTCTGGCGGCCGAGTTCCACGCCGTACAGCAGCTTGTGGTTCGTCGTGCCCCAGTCGACGGTCTGGGACAGCTCGTTCTGCAGGTAGCGGCCGTCCTCGTCGCGCAGGCGGTGGCTCTGGCCGATGGCGACGGTCGGGTTGGCGCCATCCTTGATGGTGCCGATCGACGTGTAGTTGCGGTCGAGCGCGTAGTCGTACGCGCGCAGCACGGTGTGCAGTTTCAGGTCCGGCGTGAACGCGTGGTCGAGCGTCGCGGTGGCGCTTTTCACGTCGCTCTGCACGAATGCGCGCGCGGTGGCGTTGGCGGCGCCGAAATAGGTCTCGACCGGCACGTCGACGGGACGGCCGTGGTAGCTGGGCACGCCCTGGTCGGCCAGGCGCTTGTCGTGCAGGTAGTCCGCCTGCAGGGTCAGCGTCGTGGCGGGCGACAGCTTGAACGTGGCCGACGGCGCGAGCGCCTGGCGGCGCAGGAAGTAGCGGTCGCGGAAACCGGTCGAGTCCTCGACGGCGCCCGTCACGCGGAACAGCGCGTCCTTGTCGTCGTTGGCCGCGCCGACGTCGAACTCGCCGCGGCGCTGGCCGTGCGAGCCGAGCGTGACGCCCGCCTCCAGCAGCGGATCCGCGAGCGGCTTCTTCGTCACGCGGTTGACGAGGCCACCGGCCGAGCCGCGGCCGTACAGCACGGACGCCGGCCCCTTGAGCACCTCGACGCGCTCGATGTTGGAGAGGTCGCGGAAGTACAGCGCGTCGTCGCGCACGCCGTCCACGAACTGGTCGCTGATCGCCGAAAAGCCGCGGATCGTCACCTGGTCGCGCTGGCCGTCGCCGACCGAGAACGACAGGCCCGGCACGTTCTGCAGCGCGTCCTGCAGCGACAGCGCGTTCTGGTCGTGCAGCACGACGGCTGGCACCACGTTGACGGTCTGCGGAATGTCGCGCAGCGGCACGTCGATCTTGGTGGCCGTGTTGGTCTCCGTGACTTCGTACGAGCCGGCGTCGATCTTCCGGTCGCGGATGACGACTTCCGGCATCGCGGGTTCTTCGGCACGGACCGGTGTCCACACGCTGCAGGCAAGGGCGACGAGGCAGGGGAGGGGGCGCAGTACTTGTTTCATGATGTTCCTGTTGTTGTTTGAAGGTGTTGGAAATCGGACGAGCGGGTCCGGATCGCGCGCATGCCGACGGCGGCGACGGCGTACAGCAGCGCGACGGTCCAGAACATGGCGGCCAGCGGCACCCACGCGAGCGCGAGGCCGCCCGCGCCGGCGCCGACGAGCGCGCCGGCCTTGGCGGCGCCGTTGCCGGCGCCGAGCACGCGGCCCTGTTCGTCGTCCGCCGCTGCGCGCGAGAGCAGGCCATAAAAGACGGGCAGCAGCGCCGCGAGGCACACGCCCCACAGCACGCGCGCCAGCACGAACAGGGCGATGTTCGTGACCAGCGCCTGCAGCGCGACGATGGCGGCGCACGCCCAGAGAATCCATTCGACCTGCGCGAGCACGCGTGCATGCGCCAGGTGCGCGAAGCGCCGGGCCCAGTACGGCGCGGCCACGCACAGGCCCAGGGCAGTGCCCGCATAGCACAGGCCCGTCACGCGGTTCGATACGTGCAGGACTTCGTCGGCATACAGGCCGAAGAACGTCTGCGGCATCATCTTCCCGGCTTGCACCAGCACGATGCCGAGCAGCAGGCCATACAGCCCGGCCGGGAGCGCCGCCTTCCGCTCACGCACGCCGGGGGAGCGCGTGGCCGGCGGCGCGACGGCCGGCAGGACGAGGAAGGCCAGCGCCGCGCACAGCAGGCACGCGGCGCCCGCCCACACGTTCACGCTGGCGAAACCCTGGGCATCGAACAGCCAGCCGCCGATCACCGGACCTGTCACGGAGCCGATGGCCGTCGCGGCCTGCAGCTGCGCCATCAGCGCGCCGCGCGCCGCGCGCGTCACGAGCCGCGCGCCGTAGGCCTGGGCGGCCGCGATGTAGCCGGCCAGGGCGCCCTGCAGCAGGCGCACGGACAGGATGACGGCGACGTTGTCCGTCGCCGCGATCCACCATTGCGTGGCCGCCAGCGCGAGCAGCGCGCGCAGCAGCATCGGCTTGTGGCCGACCTTGTCGCCCAGGCGGCCCCACCACGGCGTCGTGCACATCGCCATGGCCAGCGGGCCCGCATAGGCGATGGCGCTGACCCACGCCAGCGCATGCGGCGCCAGGTCGCCCACGCGGCGCAGGTGCAGGGGCCAGAACGGGCCGCTCATCTCCATGGCGCCCATCGCCACGAGCTGCAGCGCGAACAGCCAGCGCGTGGTGGTCATGCGAGCGGATTGGGCATGGTGCCGTGCACGTCGTCCTGCGTGTCGGACAGGCGCATGCGCAGGAACGCTTTCGCCGGCCAGTCGTGCTCCAGCAGCGCCGCGCGTTCGGCGTGCCAGCGGGCCGCGTCGACGCGGTCGCGCAAGGCCGTGAAGACGGCGTCGATCTCGCGCCGCAGGACGTCCCAGAACGGCTGCTCGGGATGGCCGTACGCGCGCGCCAGCAGCAGCGCCAGTTCGGACAGGTGGCACAGCAGCACGGCGTGCAGCAGCTTGTCGCGCACGGGCTCTTCATCTTCGTACACGGTGGCGCCGGCGCGGTAGGCGTCGATCGCGCGGCCCGCGCCGCGCAGGGTGGGACCGTGGATGCGCAGGTCGCCGAAGTCGCGCGCGAGCAGTTGCACGGGCGCGTGGTCCGCGTCGAGCATGATGAAGCTGTTCTGCTGGTGCGCCTCGAACGCGATGCCGTACACGAGGTAGGCGGACAGCAGCGCCGTCAGCACGGTCCGCGCGTGGCGCTCGAAGTACGCGACGGCGCCGGCGGCATGGTCGCCGTACGCGAGCGCGACGGCCTCCGTGACGAGCGGCCGGCCACTGAACGGCGATTCCGCGAACAGTGCGCCGACGGGGACCGGGAAGCGCGCGCCGTCCGCCTTCGCCATCGGATTGGCGCGGTACAGGATCGCCAGGTGGCGCGCGCGGTCGTCGTTACCGTCCGGGTCGAGGTAGTGGAGGCCCACATCCTCGCGCACGATGTCGAGCGTGCCGCCGAAACCCGCTTCGGCGTCGAGGATCGTCGCGAGCAGGCGCGTGATGCGCGGTCCCATCACGGCGGACTTCGGCGACACGGTCCGCTGCACGCTGGTCAGGCGCAGCGACACCGGCAGCTTCAGGTGCGGCAGGGTCGGCGAGCCGGCCGGGACGACGGTGCGGAACGACATGGTCGGTGTCGCGTCGAGCGCCACGTCGTCCGGCAGCAGCAGGTCGCCGCGCGCGATCTCGGCCGCGAATTTTTCCGGGATCACCCGGCCGGCCTGGAATGGATGCAGGGGCAGCGGGAGCCAGTCGGACGGCGACCTGCCCAGCGCCGCCAGGGCGACTTTCCAGCGCAGCAGCGGCTGTGGGAAGTGCCGGCCGAACCACGCGAGGTAATCGCCGTCGCCGGTGGAGAAGGTCACGTGCGCATTGTCCGCGCGGATCGCGGCCAGCGGCACGGCCAGCGTCGGCTGGAATTCCGGCGACAGGGACGTGACCTCGTCCGCGGACAATCCCAGCTTCGTCTTGAACGTCGGATGCCACGGGTGGCCCAGCGTGCCCCATTGCTCCAGCAGCAGGGCGGGATTCGCGTGGTTCGACTTGCGCAGCGCGGCGATGAAATGGATGTCGGCCGCGCCCAGTCCGGCGCGCAGCGCCCGCGCCCAGCCGCGCCGGTAGCTGAGGCACAGCACGTCGTTGGCGAGGCTGTTGTCGAGTTCGTGGATGAGCCGTTGCAGGTCCGCGCCGTCGCCCGGCAGGGAGGGCGCCACGCAGGCCAGCAGCGCCGCCGCGTGCGCGACCGGCTGCGGCCGTTCCCCGGTCGCGTAGTACGACACGCCGCCGGCCAGCCGGCAATCGCCGATGCGGCCGAGGCTCAGGCCTTCGAAGCGCAACATGCCTTGTTGCGCCCACAGCGGCAGCCACGATACCGCGCCCTCCGTGATCAACTGGTCCCCGTTCAGGAGGCGTTCGCGGAACAGGGCCTGCAATGTGCGCTGCAGGCTGCGCCGGCGGGCGTCGGACGATGCCAGCTCGGCGGCAACGGCGTCCAGGGAGTGATCGACGGGGTCGAGCAGTTTCGGTATCGCGTTCATCGGCTTGCCTTCTCAATAACGACGGGAACGCAGCATAACGTAAACGCGAATCATTCTCAATACGATTCTCAATATTGCCCGATCTGGATCAAGGCAGGGGCGTATGTTAAGGTTGCGCCGATGAACACCCGATCCAACGGCGGCTACGTCGGCCGCTTCGCTCCATCGCCCACGGGCCCGCTGCACGCGGGGTCGCTGGTCGCCGCGCTGGCCAGTTATCTGGATGCGCGCGCCCACCACGGCACCTGGCTGGTCCGCATCGAAGACATCGACGAGGGCCGCAGCGTGCCTGGCGCCGCCGGGGAGATCCTCGACCTGCTGCACCGGCTGGGCATGGAGTCCGACCGCGAGGTCGTGTGGCAGAGCCGGCGCAAGCACCTGTACGAGGCTGCGTACGACCGTCTCGCCGGCCACGTCTACCCGTGCGGCTGCAACCGCCGCGAGATCGCCGATTCGCGCCTGGGCTTCGCGCCCGACGGCGCCGCCATCTACCCGGGCACGTGCCGCCATGGCCTCGCGCCGGGCCGCAGCCCGCGCAGCCTGCGCCTGCGCGTGCCGGAGGCGGGCGCGGACGTCATCACATTCCAGGACCGCGTGGCCGGCGTCGTCACGCAGCGGCTGGCCAGCGAGTCGGGCGACTTCGTATTGAAACGCGCGGATGGCTACTGGGCGTACCAGCTGGCCGTCGTCGTGGACGATGCGGAGCAGGGTGTGACGGACGTCGTGCGCGGCGCCGACCTGCTCGATTCCACGCCGCGCCAGATCTTCCTGCAGCGGCTGTTGAACGTGCCGACGCCGCGCTACCTGCATGTGCCGGTGGTGCGCAATGCGAATGGCGAAAAACTGTCGAAGCAGACGGGGGCGCTGGCCGTGCGGCCGGGGGACGAGGAAGCTGCAGTGGCCGCGTTGCGGCAATCGGCGGGTTTTCTCGGGCTGGAAGTGGGCGAGCCAAGGTCGCTGGAAGCATTCTGGCGGGTCGCGGTGCCCGCGTGGGCTGCGTTGCATGTAAGTTGATGCCTCCCCGCATCAACCATCGATCTCACACCATCGGCCGCCTCCGGCTCATCCACATCAACCCGCCGAGACCCACGGCCAGCAGCGACCACTCGGCCGTCTCCGGCACGGGCGGTGCGGCCACCAGCCAGCCGCGGATTTCCCCGTTCGGATAGAGACTCGTGTGGACGTTGACGTAGGCCTCGTTGGCATTGATGGCGTCGATGAGGGCCGTTTCGGCACTCGAGGCCGTGCCGCCGTGCGTGCTCACGAAGGCGGGATCGTAGGACATCGCGTCATCCAGCGCGACGGCGTTGGTGTAGGTGCCCGCGCGGACGCCTAGCGGGAAGTCCTGGAACGGTATCGCCACCGGCGCCGTGCCCGTGAAGGCCGAGCTCGTGCAGCAATGGATGTGGGCGCCGGTGGTGGTGCCGTCCAGGTCGCGGAACGGCATGTCGACGAACATTTCCTTCCCGCCCAGGTCGATCGTCACGAGGCTGGTGCCGGGCGAGGGGTTGGGCGGGCTTTCCAGCGCCCCGCTGGCGACGGCCCGGTAGCTCGGGTCGGCCGGGGCGGCAGCGGCGGGCACGGCGATGGCGGTCGACGCCGCCGCCAGTGCAAGGACTGACAGAACACGTTTCATGAGTACCTCCTTTGAACAAAAGTCCTGCGCGCACCCCGTCCTGGGGTGCTGACTAAAAACTTAGCACCGAAGACATGGGCGGCCTCACACCATACGGCTGAGATAGTGCCTATGGGCGACTTTGATTTGGAAAGCTTGGCATAATCTTCAACTGATCCTAATTGACTCCATTACGTGGCGCCGCTCGCTTCGATCGGCGTGCGCTACCGCATCGACGACCACTGGCGCGGCCAGCTCACCTGGAGCCGCGTCATCACGAATTACGCGCGCGATTCCGACGTGTTCCTGCTCGGCGCCGGCTACGCGTTCTGAGCGCCTTCAGGTGCGCACCGGATCCGTCGCCAGCGGCCGCTTCATGATCGTGATGCTGCCGTCGGCCTAATGACGGGGCCGCCGGTTGACTGTTCGCTGGGGAACGTTGCGGGCTCTACAGCTTGCCGATCTGCCGGTCGATGGCCTTGCGCGCCCGTTCGCTGCGTTCGCTGTAGCGGTCGGTCAGGTAATCCGTGCGGCCGCGCAGCAGCAGCGTGAATTTGACGAGTTCCTCCATCACGTCGACGACGCGGTCGTAGTACGCGGACGGGCGCATGCGGCCGGCGTCGTCGAATTCCTTGTACGCCATCGGCACCGACGATTGGTTCGGGATCGTGAACATGCGCATCCAGCGTCCCAGCAGGCGCAGCGTATTGACCACGTTGAACGATTGCGAACCGCCGCAGACCTGCATCACGGCGAGCGTGCGTCCCTGGCTGGGCCGTACCGCGCCCTGTTCGAGCGGAATCCAGTCGATCTGGTTCTTCATGACGGCCGTGACGGCGCCGTGGCGTTCGGGACTGCACCACACCTGGCCCTCGGACCACAGGCACAGTTCGCGCAGTTCCACGACCTTCGGATGCGTCTCCGGCACGCTGCCGACCATCGGCAATTCCATCGGGTCGAAGATTTTCACCTCCGCGCCGAAGTGTTCGAGGATGCGCGCCGCCTCGTACGTGAGGAAGCGGCTGAACGAGCGCTCCCGCAGCGAGCCGTACAGCATCAGGATGCGCGGCGGATGATCGAGGTCCCCGACGGGTTCCAGCTTGGCGGGCGTCGGCAGGTCGAGGCGTTCGAAGTCGATGTTGGGGAGTTTGTCCATGGTGGTGTCAGGAAAGCCGCAGCGCCAGCGCGGCCAGCGTCACGAACAGGATCGGCAGGGTCAGCACGACGCCGGTGCGGAAGTACTGGCCCCAGGAAATACGGATGCCCTTGTCCGCCAGCACGTGCAGCCACAACAGCGTGGCCAGGCTGCCGATGGGCGTGATCTTCGGACCGAGGTCGCAGCCGATCACGTTGGCATAGATCATCGCCTCGCGCACGGCGCCGGTGGCGGGAACGGCGTCGATCGCCAGCGCGCCGACCAGCACGGTGGGCATGTTGTTCATCACCGACGACAGCAGGGCGGTCGCGAAGCCGGTGCCGAGCGCGGCGCCCCAGGTGCCGTGCGCCGCGCTGCGCGCCAGCAGCGCCGTCAGGCCGTCCGTGAGGCCGGCGTTGCGCAAGCCGTAGACCACCAGGTACATCCCGAGCGAGAACACGACGACCTGCCATGGGGCGCCGCGCAGCACGGCGCGCACGGAAATGACGTGGCCGCGCGCGGCGACGGCCAGCAGCACGAGCGCACCCGTCGCGGCCACGGCGCTGATCGGCACGCCCGCGCGTTCCAGCCAGAAGAAACCGGCCAGCAGCAGCGCCAGCACGTACCAGCCGGCGATGAAGGTCGCGCGGTCGCGGATGGCATCCGTCGGGCGCTTGAGCTGGGCGAGGTCGTAGCGGGCGGGCAGGTCGCGGCCGAAGTACGCGACGAGCGCGGCGAGCGTCGCCAGCACCGCGACGATATCGACCGGCACCATGACGGCCGCGTAGCGCGCGAAGCCGATGCCGAAATAATCCGCCGACACGATGTTGACGAGGTTCGACACGACCAGCGGCAGGCTCGACGTGTCGGCGATGAAGCCGGCCGCCATCACGCACGCGAGCGTGGCGCGCGGCGGGAAGCGCAGCGCGGCCAGCATCGCGATCACGATCGGCGTGAGGATTAGCGCCGCGCCATCGTTCGCGAACAGCGCCGCGACGGCCGCGCCGAGCAGCACCAGCAGCACGAACAGGCGCCGGCCGTGGCCGCCGCCCCAGCGCGCCACGTGCAGCGCGGCCCATTCGAAGAACCCGGCGCGGTCGAGCAGCAGGCTGATGACGATGATGGCCACGAAGGCGCCGGTGGCGTTCCAGACGATGTGCCAGACGACCGGGATGTCGTCCACGCGGATCACGCCCGCGAGCAGCGCGACGCCGGCGCCGGCGGCGGCGCTCCAGCCGATGCCGAGTCCGCGCGGCTGCCAGATGACGAGGGCCAGCGTGGCGAGAAAGATGAGCAGCGCCGGCAGCATCACGGCATCGATCCGTCCAGCTTGCCGATATGGTCGAGCGCAGCCTTGAAGGCCGCGCGGTCGCCGGCCAGGCGCTCGGGCGGCAGCGCCAGGAATGCCTCGATGCGGGCGCGCAGGATCGCGTACGCCCGCTCGAACGCGGCATCGATCTCGGCCTCCGTGCCGTTCACGTGGCTCGGATCCTCCACGCCCCAGTGCGTGCGCAGTACCGGGCCGAGGTAGGCCGGGCAGGTTTCGCCGGCGGCGCTGTCGCACACGGTGACGACGACGTCCGGCGTGATGGGCAAGCCGTCCCACGATTTGCTGTAGTAGCCGTCGGTCGGGATGCCCTTGGCGGCCAGCAGGGCGAGCGCGCGGGCGTTCAGCCGGCCGGTCGGGTGGCTGCCGGCGCTGAGTGCGCGCCAGCCGGCGGGGGCCAGGTGGTTGAAGACGGCTTCGCTGATCAGGGAGCGGCAGGAGTTGCCGGTGCAGAGGAAGAGTATGTTCATGGAGATAAGAGTCAGCAGCAGGAGGTGTCGCGCGAGCAGGGCGTGCCGCCGCAGCAGTTTTCGGTGAGGAAGCCGACAAGGGCGTTCATCGCGTCGAAGCGGGCGGCATAGATGACGAAGCGGCCCTCCTGGCGCGGGACGACGAGGCCGGCGTGGGTCAGCTCCTTCAGGTGGAACGACAGCGACGAGGGCGGGACGCCCAGCGCTTCCGCGATCCTGCTGGCGGCAAGTCCGTCCGGCCCGGCCTGCACCAGGAGCCGGAAGGTCGCCAGCCGCGATTCCTGCGCGAGGGCGGCGAGGGCCGCCACCGCTTCCTTGTTGTCCATGGTCGCTCCGCTTTTCAATTCGATAATTCGATTATAGTCGAAATGACTTGACATGGTCGAGTGCGGGAATCTATTCTGTATTCGTCGAATAACGAATAAAGGAGAGAACGACGATGGACACGAACGAACGACAACTTACGGTCGCGGTGCTGGGCGCCGGTCCGGTGGGCCTCGCGGCCGCGGCGCACCTGGTCGCGCGCGGCCTGGCGCCCCTGGTGTTCGAGGCGGGCGCGGCGCCGGGCGCGAACCTCGCGACCTATCGGCACGTGCGCCTGTTCTCGCCATGGCAGTACGACGTGGACAAGGCCGCGCGCCAGCTGCTGGAGCGCCACGGGTGGACGGCGCCGGCGCCCGACGCCCTGCCGACCGCCGGCGAACTGCTCGACGACTATCTGGCGCCGCTGGCCGCCACGCCCGAGATCGCGCCGCACCTGTTGTTCGGCCACCGCGTCAGCGCGCTCACGCGCGCCGGCTTCGACAAGGTGAAAACGCAGGGCCGCGAGCGTGCGCCGTTCGTCATCCGCGCCGACACGGCCGCCGGGCCGCGCGCGTACCTGGCCGATGCGGTGATCGATGCGACCGGCACGTGGTCGCACCCGAACCCGTTGGGGGCGGACGGCATTCCCGCGCTCGGCGAAGCGGCGCTGGCGGCACGCATCGATTACGGCATGCCCGACGTGCTGGGGGCCGCCCGCGCGCGGTTCGCGGGGAAGAAGATCCTCGTCGTGGGCGCCGGGCATTCCGCGGCCGGCACGCTGCTCGCGCTGGCCCGGCTGGCGCAGGACGACCCGGCGACGCGCATCGTGTGGGCGACGCGCGGCCGCCGCCTCGACCGGGTGTTCGGCGGCGGCGCCGCGGACGGATTGCCGGCGCGCGGCGAGCTGGGGCTGCGCCTCAAGGCCCTGCGCGACGCGGGCGGCCTGGTATTGCGCCAGGACTTCCGCATCCAGGCCCTGGACGAGATCGATGGGCGGCTGCGGGCGACGGGTGCGCCGGTGGACGGCACGGTGCCGGTGATCGACGGCATCGACCGGATCGTCTGCGCGGCGGGCGCCCGGCCCGACCTGGGCCTGGGCCGGGAGCTGCGCGTACGCCACGATCCCTGGCTCGAGAGCACGGATGCGCTGGCGCCGCTGATCGACCCCAACGAACACAGTTGCGGCACCGTCCGGCCGCACGGACACCGCGAGCTGGCGCACCCGGAGCCCGGCTATTACGTCGTCGGCGCCAAGAGTTACGGCCGCGCGCCGAACTTCCTGCTGGCGACCGGGTACGAGCAGGTGCGTTCCGTCGTCGCCGCGCTGGCGGGCGACCTGGCGGCCGCCGACGACGTCCAGCTCGACCTGCCGGAAACGGGCGTCTGCAACACGCGGCTGGCCTTCGACGACGCCGCGCCAGGGCCGGCGGACGGGTGCTGCGGCGTGGCCCCGGCGGCAGCGGCCGCCTGCTGCGTGCCGGCAGCGGCCGCGGGCGGTGCATGCGGTTGCCGTCATCCCGCCCCGACGGGCTGCTGCGCCTGAGCGGAGTCCGCATGCGCCGCCCATCGACGACCGTCGGCATCCTCGCCGTGACCCAGATCGTATCCTGGGGTTCGCTGTACTACGCCTTCACCATCCTGGCGCCCGGCATCCGGCGCGATCTCGGCCTCGCGCCGGAGGTGGTGTTCGGCGCGTTCTCGTGGGCGCTGCTCGTCGCCGGGCTGGCCGCCGCGCCGGTCGGCATCCTGCTGGACCGTCACGGCGGCCGCGCCATCATGGCGGGCGGCTCGTTCCTGTGTTTCCTGGGGCTGGCCTGGCTCGGCCGCTGCACGGGCGCGGTGTCGTACTACGCCGCCTGGACGCTGGTCGGCCTGGCGATGGCGTTGACGCTGTACGAAGCCGCGTTCGCGACGATCCAGCGGCAACTCGATAGCGGGGCAAGGCAGGCGATGTCGACGCTGACGCTGTTCGGCGGCTTCGCCAGCACGCTGTTCTGGCCGTTGACGGCGTGGCTGCAGGCGTCGCATGGATGGCGCGACACGTACCTGTTGTACGGGATCGTGCAACTCGCCGTGTGCATGCCGCTGCACCTGGGCCTTGGCGCCGGCGCGCCCGCGGTGGCACGCGTGGGTCCGGCGCGCGGACACACGTTCGCGGAAGCCGTACGGCATCCCGCGTTCTGGACGCTGGCGCTGGCATTCGCGGCGAATACCTGTGTCTTCTCGGCGCTGGCGGTCCACCTGATTCCGCTGTTCGAACGTCTTGGCCAGGCGAGGGAGACTGCGGTGCTGCTGGCCGCGCTGATCGGTCCGATGCAGGTGGCGGGACGCGTGGGCGAGATGGCGTTCGCGCGGCACACGGCACCGCAAACGGTCGGCAAGGTGACGTTCGCGCTGCTGCCGGCGGCCCTGGCCGTCATCGCGCTGGGCGGTGCGCAGGCCTGGGCGGTGGCCGCGTTCTGCGTGCTGTATGGCTTGAGCAACGGCATCCTCACGATCCTGCGCGGATCGTTGCCGCGGGCGCTGTTCGGGCGCGACCACTACGGCGCCATCGCGGGGGCCATGGCCGGGCCGGCATTGTTGTCGAAGGCGGCGGGACCGTTGATCGCGGCCGCGCTGCTGGGCCGCGCCGACGGTCCCGCCCTGCTGCTGGCCGCGCTGCTGGCCATGTCGCTCGCGTCCCTCGCGTTCTACCTGCGCGCAGTCGCGCCGGACAAAACTTTTGACAAGCGTCCCGCCTGACGTCTATCCTGCGTTCGCCCAACCACGAACGCACCATGTCCAAGTCCTGCTGCCCCCCGGCGACCGAGCGCGCCCGTACGACGGAATTCGACGCCGACGACCTCGCGCGCATGTGCAAGGCGCTGTCGCATCCCGCGCGCGTCCAGCTGCTGCGTCACCTGATCGATCACGGCGAGTGCTATTTCGGGAACCTGGCCGACGTGTTGCCGCTGGCGCCGTCGACGATCTCGCAGCACGTCACGATCCTGAAGGAGGCGGGCCTGATCGAAGGTTCGGCGGACGTGCAACGGGTCTGCTATTGCGCCAACCGGGACCGGCTGGAGCAGCTCAAGCAGGCGATCGGGGCGCTTTAACCCTGTCCGTCCCTGGCCAGGTTCAGTTCCCAATAGCCCACGTCGACCCAGCGGCCGAATTTCATGCCGACTTCCGAGAAGTGGGCCACCTTGCGAAAGCCCAGCGCTTCGTGCAGGCCGACGCTGCCGGCGTTCGGCTGGGCGATGCCGCCGATCACCAGGCGCAGTTCGCACTTGCGCAACTCGTCCAGCAGCGCGCCGTACAGGACCCGCCCCAGCCCCCGGCCGGTGCAATCCTTGTCCAGGTAGACGGTGCTCTCGACGGAATGGCGATAGGCCGGCCGCACGCGCCACTTCGTCGCATACGCATAGCCGGCGAGCGTGCCGTCGACCTCCAGCACGAGCCACGGCAGGCCGGCGGCGCCGACGTCGGCGATGCGCTGGGCCATCTCGGCTTCGCCGACCGCGTCTTCCTCGAAACTGACCGTCGTGGTCGTGACGTAGTGGTTGTAGATGGCGCAGATGCGGGCGGCATCAAGCGGTGTGGCGGGGCGGATGCGGGTGGCGGTCACGGTTGCTCTCCGGCGGCTTCCGGATGCCGCGCCTCCCACGCCGCCAGCGCTTCCTTGTAATTGGCAAGCAGCATCTGGTAGACGTCGAAGATGCAGTTCGGGCAGCCGGAGCCGCAGCAATCTTCCAGCGCAGGTTCGATGGGCGGCAGCGGCCGCGGGTCGGGCAGGGGTGTGACGGGATCGGACATGCGGGGCAGCATACCGCAAACGCGCCCTGCGCGTCGAGTAGGCCTACCCGTTCAGCTCATAGCTGCGCAGCACGAATACCGTCTTGCCGTTCCGTTGCGCGCAGACGCCTTTCATGACTTCGCCGCCGCCCAGGTCCCACGTGAGCGCGCTGCCGGCCGGTTTGCCGGCGCAGGCCGCGTGCGCCTCGGCCGGGACCTGCGGCAGCTTCGGTGGCGGTGGCGGTGCGGGGACGGCCGGGACGCCGGGCACGGCCGGGATGGGCGGCAGCGCGGGCGGCACGCCGGCTTCGCCCACGTCCGGGACGGGCGGTGCGGGCGGGGCCGGTGGTGCGGGCGGCGTTGGCGGGACAGGGGGCACGGGCGGGGCCTTGCACTTGCCGGTGGCGGTCTTGCAGTGGATGCTCACGTGGACGTGCTCGTCCGTCGTCTGCGCCAGCGCGGGCAGCATGACGGCGCCCAGCAGGATGCCGAGGATGGTGGGTTTCATGGTCTTCTCCTTGTCGTGGCCCGCACGACGCGGCGGGCCATGTCGGTATCGTGCATGCCGATTGTGGAGAAAAAATGAAGACCGCCCGTCAAAGATCGAAGCGGTAGCCGAGCCCGTAGATCGAACGGATGGCGTCCACGCCCGGCAGCGCGGCGTCGAGCTTGCGCCTGAGGTTCTTGACGTGGGTGTCGATGGCGCGGTCCGTCACGTCGAGGCTCGCGTTGCCCTCGCGCGCGAGGTCGAGCAGCTGGGCGCGCGAAAAGACCTGGCCGGGGCGGCGCGCCAGCGCGGCCAGGATGCCGTATTCGGTCGGCGTCAGGTCGAGCGCCTTGCCGTGGATGGCGATGCGGCGGGCGAGCGTATCGACGGCGACGACCGGCGCGGGACGCCCCGCGCGGCGCAGGATCGCCTTGATGCGCGCGACGAGTTCGCGCGGGCTGAACGGCTTGCACAGGTAATCGTCGGCGCCCGCCTCGAGGCCCAGCAGGCGGTCGATTTCTTCCACGCGCGCCGTCACCATCACGACGGGCAGGCCGGCCAGCAGCGGGTTCGCATCGGCCCGCAGCGCGCGGCACAGGGACAGCCCGTCGAGCCCCGGCAGCATCAGGTCCAGCACGACCAGCGCGGGCGGATCGCGCCGTACCGCCTCCAGCGCGGCGGCGCCGTCGCCGCACACGTCGGCCGTGTAGCCGGCCGCGCGCGCGTAGTCGGCCACCAGCGCAGCCAGTTCCGGCTCGTCCTCGACGATGACGATGCGGTCGCTCATGCCGGGTCTCCAGCGCGCGCCAGCGTGATGGTCGCGCGCAGGCCGCCGGTCGGTGCGTGCGCGAAGGCGAGCGTGCCGCCCTGGGCTTCCACGAGGCGCCGGCACAGCGCGAGCCCGAGGCCGGCGCCGCCGTGGGCTCGGCTGCGCGACGCGTCCACGCGATAGAAACGGTCGCCGAGGTGCGCCAGCGCGCCGTCCGGGACGCCCGGCGCGCTGTCGTCCAGGTGCAGCCGGATGCCGCGGCCGTCCGCATGCGCATGCAGGTGGATGCGGCCGCCGGCAGCCGTGTAGCGCAGGCTGTTCTCGAACAGGTTGGCGAGCACCTGGCGCATGCGGTCGGGGTCCGCCATGACTTGTGCCGCTACCGGGCCGGGGCCGAAATCGAGCGCGAGGCCAGCTTGTTTGAACCGTTCTTCGAAACCGCGCGCCTCGGCGCATGCGAGCGTCCACAGGTCGAGCGCGACCGGCTTGCATTCGAGCGCGCCGACGTCGGCGCGCGCCAGCGCGTACAGCTCGTCGATCAGTTTATTCAGCGCGAGCACCTGGCGCAGCATGGCGTCGAGCGTGTCCGGCGTGGCGCCGCGCACGCCGTCCTGCAGCGCTTCCAGCTGGGCGCGCAGCACGGCCAGCGGCGTGCGCAATTCGTGCGACGTGTCCGCGACCCATTGGCGGCGTGCCTGCTCCGCGCCGGCCAGCCGGGCCGCGAGGGCGTTGAAGTGGCGCGCGAGGTCGCCCAGTTCGTCGCTGCGCTGCGCCGGGAGGCGCAGGTCGAAGTGGCCCTCGGACAGTGCCCGGCTGCCCGCCGCCAGTTGCCGGATCGGACTGCGGAAGTGGCGCGCCAGCAGCACGGCGGCGAGGGCGCTGAGGCCCACCGCGAGCGCGACGATCTGCCACAGGCTGTCGGTGAGCTGCTGCAGGAACGCATAAGCCAGCGCGTCGCCGGGACGGGCATCGCGGACGACGGCCAGGTAGCCGACCGTGCGGCCGTTCACCTCCAGCGCGCGCCGGACCGTGGCGGCGTCGGGGCCCGGACGGCGGCCGGCTAGCCAGGCCCCGTTCGCATCGAGCAGCGTGACGCGGCGCGCCAGCGGTAATGGGCCGGGGTCGGGCAGGTCGGGCACGATGGGAACGTGCGCCACGCGGGGACCGGGCAGCGGCGGCAGCGGCGGGGCCGGCGGCGCGGGTGGCGCAGGCGGGACGGGCGCGGCCGGTGCGACCGGCATGACCGGCGTGGCGGAAGGTACCCCATCGTCGCGCAGCCGCTGCAGGCGCGCGAGCTCCGTCGCGATCCAGTCCTGGCGGCCGGTGGCGGGAATGAAACCCCAGCCGTTGCCGGTGCGGTAACGGCGCGTGAGCGTGGTCGACAGCTCGTCCAGGCGGTCCAGTTCGATGCCGGCGGCGTAGTCGCCGAAGCTGGCCACCACATTCTGGCGCAGCAGGAATACGGCACAGGCGGCCACGGCGAGGATCGCCAGCAGGACCGAGGCAAACAAGCGATGACCGATCGAGAACTTCAAGGCGGAATGTGCAGGAATTGACGAAGAGGCATTTTAGGGCAAATTAGTGTGGTAAATACGACGTGATAGCGCGCGTCTACCCGATTAGGCTGGACAGTATGTTGATTTTGCGCGAATGATGACATGTATCCAGAATGCAGCTATATTTTCCTCAAATAAAATCGGCCAGCAAGTCAATAGAGCCGACCACCCGGGAGACAAGTTATGTTGAATTGGTTGAAAACGACGCTCATACCGTCCGCGTCGGCGTTCGCGCCGACCGGACGGTCCGGCATGACGGCCCGCGTCCGCAGCCTGGTGCTGAATGCGCGCGACGGCAGCATCCGCACGGCGATCAACGCGGCGCGCCTGCGCAAGGAAGTCGACCAGTCGCTCGACAAGGCGCGCCAGCAGTACACGGCGTCGCGCGAGCTGGCGGCGTCGGCGCGCGAGGTGACGGCGCTGTCGGCCAGCGTGAAGGCCGGCACGGACGACATCGCGGGGACGGCGGGCCGTAACCTGACCGTGGCGCGCGCGTCGATGGACGAGTTGTCGCACCTGGAAGCGCGCATGCGCGCGATCGAGGAAAAGGTGGATGGCTTCGCGCGCACCGTCGGGCAGCTGGACCACCATGCCCGCTCGATCAGCGAGTTCGGCGGCATCATCCAGCGCATCGCCAACCAGACCAACCTCCTGGCCATCAACGCCGCGATCGAAGCGGCGCGCGCGGGCGAAGCCGGCCGCGGTTTCGCCGTCGTCGCGGCCGAGGTGCGGCGCCTGTCGCAGCTGGTCAACGAAGAGACGACCAAGATCGCGGGCGTCAACAGCGAGATGCGCACGCTCGTCGAGTCGACCACCGGCGCCACGCAGGAGATCCTGGAAGGCGTGAACGTGTCGGCCCGCGAGGTCGGCCTCGCTGCCGGCCACTTCAAGACCTTCGTCGCCGATTTCGAGCGCATGACGGGCACCGTCAACGAGATGGCAGTGGCGATGCAGTCGCTGGACAGCATCAGCCAGTCGATCGGCCGCCAGGTCACGGACATGGCGACGAATGCGTCGGAGACGGGTAAATCGATGGCCGACGCGTCGCGCCGCGTCGACGAAGTGCGCGCGACCACCGAGGAAATGCAGGGCGTGCTGGCCGAGTTCCGCACGGGCGGCACGACGTTCGACGGCCTGGTGGAAGCGACGACCCAGCTGCGCGACGCCGTCGGCCGCTGCCTCGCCGGCCACCTGGCGCGCGGCGCGGACATCTTCGACCAGGACTACCGCCCGATCGAAGGTTCGGATCCGCCGCGCTTCACGACGGGTTACGACCGCGCCGTCGAGCGCGACCTGCAGGCGCTGTACGACCGCGTCCTGTCCGACCTGCCCGGGTGCACTTACGCGCTGTCCGTGGACACGCGCGGCTACGCGCCCACGCACAACAGCAAGTTCTCGCAGACGCCGACGGGCCAGCGCGAGCACGATCTCGTCTACTGCCGCAATAAACGCATCTTCGACGACCCGGTGGGCGCGAAGCTGGCCGCCAACCGCAAGCCGTTCCTGTTCCAGACCTATCTGCGCGATACGGGGGAGGTGATCAACGACCTGTCGATGCCGCTCGAGATCGGCGGCCGGCATTGGGGGGCGGTGCGGGTCGGGTTCGATTCGTCGAAACTCTAGAATCCCGTCGTTCGCGGGCAGGCGGGAACCCAATTTGCACGCGCCATCGCTGCG
>NZ_JASNRB020000042.1:0-24856 GCF_030411975.2 Massilia orientalis
GCCGTCGACCTGGAATACCGCTACGCCGAAGACACGATGCCGCGCGGCGTGCTGGGCCTGAACGCAGCCATGTTCAAAGGCTACCTGCGCTTCATCGCCAACCGCCGCGCCGTCCAGATCGGCCTGGATGCGCTGTTCCCGAACGAGGAAAACCCGTTCCCGTGGATGAGCGAGATGATCGACCTGAAGAAGGAGCGCAACTTCTTCGAGACGCGCGTGACCGAGTACCAGACCGGTGGCGCGCTGGACTGGAATGTTTAATTTCAAAAGTTAGATGGGGGCGCTTATCGTAAGAAAACGTTGGCACGTACATGAGACACTTGTTCGTTGCCTAGTTGCATCGAGCAAATGGCATGCTATCATCCCCCTTTACTACTAACAAAATCTAGTCATGGCAAAAAACAAGGTGACTACAGCACAGGTGAACAAGCCTGCGCCGTCGAAGCTTCTCATGGGTCTAGCAGCGCAAGCCTCTACCCGTCTGGAGGGATCTCCTATGGAACGCACAGAAGTAGAGCACCTGCCTGACGGCAGCATTCGATTTTCGTTGAACCTGAACGATGCTCCGGTCCCACAACGTCGGTATGTTGCTGACATTGCTACTGTTGAATACAATGGCCTGGAAGTCAACTTTGTGTTTGCTCAGACGAAGATTTTCGGCCATGGTATTGAATCCGCTCTGTCGATCAAAATCAATTTGAATGCATTTTCAGACATCACTCGAGCGTTGCATATCAACGCTGGGGCGGAGCTCGAAAAAGCTTTGCGGATGATCAGCCTAAAGAAAGAGGAGCTGGTTCCGGTCACTAGTGAGCCAGCGCATTCGGCAAAATTGATCGCAAACGTCGCGAATTATGCAGTCTCTGGCCATGAAACTTGTATCGATTTTTATCATGTTAATGCATATGCAAATGCAAAACTGATGACTTCGGATAAGGTTGATGTTGAAGCTGTTGTTCGTGTGGATCTTAGGACTTCACTATTTGTGGCATTAAGTGCGGCGATAGGGAAGATTGCAGAGCGAATCGCCGCTGGCGAATAAGGATGGCTCAAATGAATAATTTTGGAGTTTTTGATGACTTTCGTGTTTGTGCGTGGATCAGTGAAGGTCTGATTAATGCAGCGAACGATGTAGTGAAAGTTGTGAAGTCAACCGCTGCTCGAGCTGGTGCGGTAGCAGCATTTGCTGTTGCTTCGACAGCTGCGACTGTAAGTTTTGCTCCGGAAGCGAAGGCTGATAACCATTTGGCGTTTGTGCATGTAGTGCCTACTGAGCAAACTGCTTTACAAGGCACTCGAGCGGTCTTGCCTACAATGGACGGCGAGTTAACTCAGTTGAAGACCGAAATAGCTGACAGTCTTCGTAATCGACATAATATTTCGGAAGCAAGTTTCGACGCTTCGACTATCGAGAAAGCGCAGCTGGCCTTAGAACGTATCAACTTAAACATGCCTGTGTTTTCTCAAGAGTGGATGGACCAGATTACTTCTGGGAAGGCGTAGCGTACCTGCAGATGAAAGGGACTCACGACAATTGTTCGAATTGGGATTACGAAACTCATCCAGAAGCACAACGTGTAACTGAGCGGTGTGAACGATTAGTCCGGATGCTTAAGGGACGGCCCCGCATTTTCAAGGGTTACTCGACTTTGCGGGCCCATCGTTACATGTTTCATGGGCTTACCCCTGATAATTGTCGCTATCTTGCTGGTAACTATCGGGGATCCGCGTTCCCTTGTCTGAGGGACTATAAGGTTGGGGTACTAGGTGACAGAAGGGTTGGAACTCCTCCACATAATGTTGCCTTCGAGATGCAATTGTTCGAAGCCCAGCTCCAACTGGTGATCAAGGCTTTCGCGCAAGACGTCCAAAAAGCCGGGAAATTTGACCAAAAGCTTTTACTTGCATTTATAGATATTTTGGCGAAGTTTCTCGTCTACTTCTTCGCGATTCATCCTTATGCAAATGGTAATGGGCATAGTGGTCGCCTTATGGTTTTGGTATTACTCAAACGCTTTAATCTTGATCCGAAATCGTGGCCATTAGATCAGTCTCCTTCATATGGTGACGCGATACGGGCACATCGTGATGGGAAGCCGGGGTTACTACGTAATTTCATCCTCGATCGAATTCTGAATTAATCTACGTCAGAATATCGATTTATTCGCCAAAGGCTGCTTCGCGTATAGCACGGAGCAGCCTTTGGCGTTTTATTGGTGCAGTTTGGTCGCGAGGGTGTAACTATTATCCAGTTCGTTTCCGGTGCCAGTATTTATCGGTGGCGCTAAATCAGGAATTGCCCTTTTTGCCCACTCTCCAATTTTGTGAACTAATCAACCTATGCGGCGTCCAGATGGCGGACGTGGCTTGGGACACTTGCCCTCTTTTACTTGGCGTTTAACGGTAGTAACTGCCAAGGCGGCCGTCGAGGCGACAACTTCAAGTTCTAAAAATGAAGGGTTCAAGATTTTATTCCTTTGTATTAGACTTGTGATGTTCGTGTATGCGAGCTGGCTGATAATGGTTCGCCAATAGGGATGTTGTTTCAATCATGGGGTGATCCGTCGGGCAGTTCAATCAAGGCGTTTGCATTCTCTCGCAAATCCTTGGTAATGGCTTCGATATGATGGCTTGCTAACTGCTTTGCGCGTCCGAGGCGCTACGGAACGCAAGGCTCTTCAAGAGCGCCTTGCGGTCATTCAGGAGCGACGCGGCACGCGAAATCCGTGACCTGATTACAGCGAGCGTGAATCGTATCGACAGCGGTAGTGTGCTTACCGACCAACTGGCGAGACGGCTCAGGAGATCACGACATCAGCGCCGCGGCGGTTGAGCAGAGCGTTGGGGGCGGCCAGATGGGTGAGGCCGTCGTTCATATGGACTTGGCGACGCAGGAAAATGTGGCGCTGGTCAAGGAAACGGCCGCCGCCGATGCCTTGCGCACCAGGCGCGCGTGACTACGCGATGGGACATGCGCTCGCCGTTGCCGCTCTGCGCAAGCGCGGCAATTCTAGGCGAGTGGTGGCGAGGGAAGCGCAGCGTCACCTGCAGGCGGTCCTGCGCCGGAAGTCGTTTGGCGCGCATCGCAAGCAGAAGGCTGAGTTTTACTTGCGGGCGCTGGAGCAGCGATTGAAGTGTTGATTACGCGCTGCGCGGCTGTCTATTCCCGCTTTGTCGCCCCGACGTTCGACATGATGACGCCTCTAATGTAGCTTCGCATCCGACTTCGTCTTGGTCAGTAATTCGTGCTGGCGCATTTGTTCGCATTCGATGGCGGTAAACTGGTCGGCACCGTTGCCCAACCAGCCATATTGCATGACTGTGCGTTCCCAATTAGCGGGGTGCGGCAGACTGAACATATGTCCGAGCTCGTGGGGCAGGATACCACGTTGTCCTTGTTCGATTGGTAGATCGACGTCGCGGACCCAGGGAAACTCGATTCTATTTTCGTCCCTGTTCGCGTTTGGTTTCTTTGTATCTTTTTGCGAGACGAAGAACGCGGATATTGCTGCCCCCGAAGCTGACCGGAAGTCCTTTTGATTTTCGTTGCTGTAATGTTCTGTTAGCCAGATTCTCGCTTTTCGCAGCCTGATATTACACTGCGCAAGGATTTTGGCGGCGAATTCGATTTGTTGGCCAACTGTCTCAGGAGTCCATTGGGAGCTTGCATCGACATAAACCTGCATGTCGAAATCCAGGACCGCTTTGGTCCCAGATTTGCTAAAGTTCGGCGTCAATTCCTTGACTTTCTTGAGGCCCAGTTCCAGCTGGGTTTGCGCTGGAATATCGGTGATAACCGAGGGACGCGCGTACTTCAGTGGCATACGCTTTTCCCAAGGGTCGTTTTCACTATAGTAAGAATCGGTTCCATCCATTTTTAATTTGTCGACGATGGAATAAATTTCGCGAGTTTTGTCGAGATCCTGGGGCCCTCCGTATTTGCGCTCATAAGCAATCGCCAGCAATCGGAAGCCATCAAAATCGCATGTTCCTTCCTTGCACAGAGGCTTGGCCTTTTCCCAAGCCGCTTCAAGCACATGGCGAACCTCGTCGGGGTGGCTTATTCCTTTACCAAGCAGAATGTCCAGTTCGGCAAGCTGGAAACCCGCCTGGATGCTGCCGGCATCCCAGGCTTGCTGCAGGTACTCCGCTGCCGTTGCCCAGTTTCGCTTAAACGCCTTCCCAAAAAAATACATATTTGCCAGGTCAAAAAGTGCGTATGGGTCTTTTCTGTCCGCCGCTTTTTTTAGCCAGTGAAATGCGGCGCTGAAATCATGGGTCAGATATAAGTTTGTCCGGCCAAGTTCGCGCATGGCGCCGACATTGCCGCGAATAGCCCAATTCGTTCCATACGCTTTAAGCGTTTCCAGCCTGCTTGGGGTTGCATATTGTCGAAGTTGTGACAAGTAAAAATCGACCTGAAAACCTTGATCCGCTGCCGCCCTTATCAAGCGAAGCCCGGCCTCGACGTCCACAGGCGTTCCCCAACCATTCAGGTACATGGCGCCCAACTGCTTTTGCGAAGTCGCGCTGCCGCTCAATGCGGCCATCTTCATCCAGTAGAAAGCCTGGTCCTTATCGACCGGGCCGCCACTCCCGAAGTAAAACAGAAGCGCCAAGTTGTGTTGGGCTGCCGGGAGCCCGGCTCGCGCGCTCTGTTCGAACCAGTAACGAGCTTTCGTAGCATCTTGAGCGACGCCAGCGCCGTCCCTGTACATCTCGCCCAAGTTTAAAGCGGCAACTGCATTGCCTGCTTGCGCGAGTTGCAGACAAAAATCAAGGGGCCCATTATCTTCTCGACTGCAACTCCGCGCGTTCGCGTTCGTTGCGCACAGAGCAGCTAAAAGGAAAATGGATATCGCAACAATTAGACGCATGATGTCCTCAGGCGGCGGTAGTAATCACAACCCAACATATAAAATGTTTCGTCAACATCAGTCGGCATTCACGTTTTAACGAGTCAACCGCGACCGGGCTCTGCTTACTGGCAACAGTTACGGCCGATGCTTAGCGCAATTAGGCGAACGGGATTCGAAAAATGATGCGACGCGAGTGTCCAACGATGTCAATTATGACCATAATTCGCTTCGCAAGAAATGTCCATGACTCATAGGCGCGGCTCAAGGCTCATGCGTGAGAGGTGCAGTCGTATCCCGGCGCCGGTGCGAACGGGATGCCCTTGTCGTGCCGGCGCGTATATAGGCAACCGGTCTGCGCGTCCCAGCCGGCCGGAATCCTGTTCTTCAGGTGCGCCGCACCCTTGTCGAGCTGGTTTCTTTCGGCGCGCTCGATCCAGATCACCGCGAGCAGATGGCGCAGCAACGTTGCCAGGTAAGCCGATCAATGGTCGCCAAAGCAGGCGATCGCGATCTTTTACAACACGACGCATGGCACAACGTGTTCCGGATGCTGCCCGGCTTTGGCGCGTTCTGCCTGATGGAACAGGCCTATCCATCTTTGCGAACGTCATCGAGTTTTGGAAGACGGGACGCCAACCAACGCAAAATACGCTAAGTATCGAGCTGCGCAATACATCCGCAGCTACTGCGATCAGACATTATATGGTCAGCCCGCCGTGTGAAGGTTGGGAAGTCGAACTTTTCAGCCCACCGCCGCGCAAGGACAGCAAGCCTTGACCGTTAGGCTTCCAGCGTTGAGACCGTCCGCTTTGGGTCGGTTGTGGCCGGTCGCGACACTCTGTAGTTGACCTCGTCAGTTCCTTCAGCTGCATTTCGGGGGCAACTCGTTTCGCCTTATAAAGTTGCGGGACCATCGGGCGAGCAAGAAGGGTTGGCGGCTACACGGATTCGAACGTGATTGTCAAAAACTGCGTTGGCCCGACGTTTGAGAAAAACAAAGTAAATAATATAAATCGTTTTCGCGCCACTGGCGGTCGATAGATCGTCAGTGACATCTTGAGTAGGGTGACACTTGCTTCGCGGATGAGTACGGGCATGCCCTTCAGATTGCCGAACTCAACGGGCGTAGCTTTCGGCGTAGGTTTCGTCATTCAACGCTGTTGCTCATTCGAGAACACACCCATGCATCATAGGAGAGAAGGGGCTTTTACCCGGCTTCACACCCTGCGGATTGATAGCCGTGTGTTTTTCGGCCGATGGCTGTGCAGCAATGCTATTCGCTGCGGCGGCGTGAATTTCGTGTGGGACGGTCATAGTTCAGAAAAGTATCGGCCGGGCAAGGCGCCAACCAGGACAAGGCTGTCATTGTACCGCTAAGGCCAGCGGATGGAAGGGCATGGAATTCAGCCAACGTGGTCTAATATGCTCGTGTTCCTTCGCCGCGTGCCCGCACATGTCATTTTCTATCGACCTCCGACCCGCATGCCGGGCTTTGTCCCTTGTCTTGCTGTTGGCCACGCCGGTTGGCAGCCATGCCGCACGACCCGAGGAGGATATGCAGGTCAAGGTGAGCCGGCAGGGTG
Organism: Massilia orientalis; assembly: GCF_030411975.2. Lineage (NCBI taxonomy): Bacteria > Pseudomonadati > Pseudomonadota > Betaproteobacteria > Burkholderiales > Oxalobacteraceae > Massilia > Massilia orientalis. The sequence goes on from NZ_JASNRB020000042.1 coordinate 6,443, forward strand.
ATGTCGTCACCGCTCATGCGCAGTTTGCGGTGCCGGTCAGCGCCCGGCAGGCATATGCCGTCCTGACCGACTATGACCATATGACGGACTTCCTGGCCGACCTGGACGAGAGCCGCATTTTATCGCGTACGGAAGACAGCATGCTGGTCCGGCAGGCGGGCAAGGTGCGATTCGGTTGGTTCAGCATCCCGTTCGAATACGTGAGACGTGTCGAGCTTTTTCCAGGCACGAGACTCGTTTCGCATGTCGTGTCGGGTAGTGTCAAGCAGGGCGATGTCACGACATCCCTGCAGGCGTTGAATGGACAGACAGTCGTCACTTACGACAGCAAGGCGACCTTGGGATACTGGCTACCATTCGGGATCGGCGATACGGCCATCGCATCCCGTATTCAAAAGGATCTGGAAAGCCTGCGTTTGGAGATGCTCCGCCGCAAACAATCTGCCGGCGCCGGTGACTAACGCCGATTACTCGATCCGGCGCCGACGGTCTTGTCAGGCACACTAAAGCGCACCGTCACCAACAGCCCACGCCCTGTCGGCCCGTCGCCAAGTGCCACAGTGGCTCGATGCGCATTCGCGACGCTGCGCACTATCGACAGGCCCAGCCCACTGCCCCATTCGGCATGCCCCGCGCCCCGGTAGAACCGGTCGAACACCCGGTCGCGCTCCCTAGGCGCGATGCCGATCCCGTCGTCGGCCACCTGCAGCACGATTTCCCGCTCGGTTTGCGCGATGGTGACGTCGATACGGCCGCCCGGCGCCGTGTAGCGCAACGCATTGTCGAGCAAGTTGCCGATCAGGATACGCAGACCATCGGCGTTACCGGGCAGGCACGGACCATCGAGATCCGCCTCGGCCTCGACGATCCCCAGGTCGATGTTCTTCGCGCTGGCCTGGTCGTAGCGCTCCCCGATGCAGGCACGCGCCACTTCCAGCAGATTGACCGGTACCTGGGCCGCCTCGCCCGTGCCGCCTTCCTGCCGCGCCGCAGTGAGCAACTGCTGCACCAGATGGATGGCGCGATCGAGGCGCTGATGCAGCTTGGTGAAGGCGGCTGCGCGCTGTTCGTCGTCACCAGCGCGCTCCGCCAGTTGCAACTGCAGCTGCAGGGCGGTCAGCGGCGTACGAAGCTCATGCGCCGCGTCGGCCACGAAGGTGCGCTGGCTGTGCAATGCATGGTCGAGCCGTAGCAGCAGGTCGTCCATTGCCGCGACGACGGGCCTGAGCTCTGGCGGCTCGTCCCGTTCGGCAAGTGGCTGGAGGTCGCTCGGCGACCGGCGGCCCAGCGCTTGCGCGAGCCGCGTCAAGGGTTTCAAGCTGCGCCCCACGACGGCATAGATCAGTCCCCCCAGTATCGGCAGCATGACCAGGAACGGGAGCAGCGAGCGCAACGCCAGCCGCGCCGCGAGTTCTTCACGCGCCGACACGGATTGCGCCACCTGTACCCTGTCGCCGCCGCGCTCGGCGAGGTACACGCGCCACGTATCGTCGTTGCCGGTCAGTGTCGCGTAGCCGGGCCGTGAAGCGGCCGGCAGGACATGTGCGGTGGTCGAGACGTAGCCGAGCCGCCCGGACCGGTCCCAGACCTGGATCACCACCTCTTCCTCGGGATCGCCATGCTGGTGCAGCGCCGGCAAACCGGCCTGCGTGGTCGGCAGCGTCGTCGCCATCTGGCGCAGCTGGTAGTCGAACAGTTCGTTGGATTCTTCCAGGACCTTGAAGTAGATGGCGCCACCGGCCACGAGGGTGCAGGTCAGGGTCCCGCCCAAAAGGCCGAGCAGCAGCTGGCTGCGGATTGTCCTCATGGGGTCCTCATGCGGTGCTCATGAAGTCTGCGGCGCCAGGTAGCCCACGCCGCGCACGTTCCTGATGAAATCCGCGCCGAGCTTCTTGCGCAGGCGGTGCACGTACACGTCCACGGTGTTGCTCTCGACCTCCTCGTTCCAGCCGTACAGCTTCTGTTCCAGCAATGCCTTCGACATGACGCGTCCGGGCGGGTCGAGCAACGCGGCCAGCAGCGCGAATTCGCGCGCCGACAACGGTAACGGTTTCCCGTCGAGCAGGGCCTCGTGCGCGGTCAGGCGCAAGGTCACGCCGCGGTGCACGATGTCGGGTTGCGCGCGGCCGGCGCCGCGCCTGAGCAGCGCACGTACCCGCGCGAACAACTCTTCCAGATCGAACGGTTTGACCAGGTAATCGTCGGCACCGCCGTCCAGTCCCTGCACGCGGTCGGCGGTGCTGTCCCTCGCCGTGATGATCAGGACCGGTGCCTGGCCGCCGCGGGCGCGGTACTGGCGCAGCACGTCGAGGCCGTCTCGGCCCGGCAGGCCGAGGTCGAGCAACAACAGGTCGTAGACGTCCGTCACCAGCGCCAGCTGGGCGGCCCCGCTGTCCTGCACCCAGTCGAGCGCATAGCGTTCCGCGCGCAGGCCTTCGGCGATGCTGTCGCCGATCATCGGGTCGTCCTCGATCAGCAGCAGGCGCATGGGTGGTTGTCGCGGGAGCGTGAATTAGTCATGAGACACCTCGGAAATCGCGCCGCCAGCTTACCGCAAACCGCGCGCTCATGGGCCGACCACCACCATGGTGAACGTTTTGTCGACGACGGTCGGCAGGTACACCCGACCGCTCGCCGGATCGAACGCCATGGTGCGCGCGCCCTTCGCGGTCGGCACCTCGACCGCGGGCGCGTAACGGTCGGCGTCCAGCTGGCGCACCACGCTCAGCGTGCCCGCGCCATTGGAGGAAAACACCGTGGCGGTGCCAGGATCGTAATATGCCGCGTCCGGATGGTCGCCGATCGAGATGTGCGCCACCACCTTGCCGCTCGCGCTGTCGGTGACCATCATCGCGCGGTTGCCGCATACCGAGAACAGCCGCGCGTGCGCGCTGTCCAGCGCCAGTCCGCTCGGTTCGTCGCAGCCGGCCAGCGGCCAGTGCGCCAGCACGTGGTCGGTCTCTGCGTCGATCGCAACGATCTCGTTCTTGTCCTCGACGTTCACGTAGACGCGTTTGCCGTCGGTGGCCGCGAATTCCGGCTTGCCGCCGACCGCGATCGTGGCGATCGGCTTGCCGCTCGCGGCATCGAACACGCTCACGTCCTGGCTCTTGCCGTTGAACGTATACAGCTTGCGGGTGGCGGGGGCGTACAGGATCGCGTCCGGATTGGTGCCCGCCACCTTCCAGTCGCCCTTGACCTGCAACGTATCGAGGTCGAACACGGTGATGCTGTTGGCGCGGCCGTTGCTGGTGAAGCCGAGCTTGAGGTCCTGCGCGAATGCCACGCCGTGCACGCCGGCCGTATTTGGAATCTCGCCGACCGGCTTGCCGCTGGCGGCGTCGAGCACCTGCACCCGGTCGCCGCGCGTGACGAACAGCCGGTTGCGCTGGGTGTCGAGCGCGAGGTAATCCCAGCGCGTTGCCGGGCCGAGGTCCCAGCGCTGCTGCACGACGTAATGGACGGGCTCCGCGGCGGCGGCCGAGGACAGGCAGGCCGCCAGCGCGGCGCCGACGAGGAACGGTTTGATCAGGACAGGTTTCACGGTTTCTCCATATGGACAGCGTCAGACTTGGTCGGCGCCGGACGAGCGTCCGCGCATCAGGTGAAAAAGGACAGGCATCAGCAGCAGCACGAGCGGCAGTTGCACGACCAACCCGGAAATGATGGCGATCGCCAGCGGCTGCTGCATTTCGGAGCCCCGCCCGAGCGCGAACGCGAGCGGCAGCAAGGTCAGGATCGCGGCCAGCGTCGTCATCGCGATCGGCCGCATGCGGTTCAATCCCGCTTCCAGCAAGGCCTGCTCGCGCGTGCGGTCGGCGACCAGCTCCTGCTGCTCCGAGTAATAGAAGATCGCTACCTCAGTGGCCATGCCGATGATCATGGTCATGCCCATCATGGCCGAGATGTTTAGCTCGATGTGGGTCAGCCACAGGCCGATGAACACGGCCGACACGGCCAGTAGCGCGGTGACGAGGATCGACAGCGCCAGCCGGAAGCTCTCGTACATGAACAGCAGCAGCAGGAACACGAGCGCGCTGGCGGCGGCGAACACCGCCATCAGGCCACGGAAGGCGATCTGCTGCTGCTCGTACAGGCCACCCAGCTGGTAATAGCTGTCGGCAGGCAGCGTGCGCGGCTGGGCCATCATCTTCTGGACATCGGCGATCACGGAGCCGAGGTCGCGCCCGCTGATGCGCGCGGTGACGGCCACCATGCGCTTGAGGTTCTCGCGGGTGATCTGCGCCTGGCCGGTGACCGCATGGATCTCGGCCACGCGCTGCAGCGGGAACACGTGACCGTCCGGCGCGACCACGCGCAGCCGGCGCAGATCGGTCTCGGTGGCGCGCTGGTTCTGCGGCACCCAGATGCGCACGTCGACCATCTTGACGCCGCCCGGCACGTGCGTCGCGACGGTGCCGGAGAGGACGCTGGACACGTAGCGTGTGATGGCGTCGGCGTCCATGCCCTCGAGTGCCGCCCGCGCCGGATCGACGCGGATGTCAAGCGCGTCGCCGGCCGGGTTGATGCCATCCTTGACGTCGACCACGCCGTCGATCTTGGAGAGGCGCGCCGCCACCGCCCGCGCGCTCGCGGCCAGCGTGCCGGGACGGTCGCCGAAGATCTTGATCTCGACCGGCTGCGGCACGGCGGTCAGATCGCCGATCAGGTCTTCCATCAGCTGGGCCATCTCGACCTCGACGCCCGGCACCTGGTGCTCGATGCGGCCGCGGATATCGTCCATCACCTGGTCCACCGGGCGCCGTCCCGACGGTTTCAGACGCACGAAGAAATCGCCCTGGTTGGCTTCGTTCAGGCCGCCGCCCAGGCCGGCGCCGGTGCGGCGCGAATAGGTGGCGACGTCGGGGGTCGCGCGGATGATGCCTTCGACCTGGCGCAGCAGGCGGTCGGTCTCGGTCAGCGCGGTGCCGGGCGACGCGCGGTAGTCGAGCACGAAGCCGCCCTCGTCCATGGCCGGCATGAAGCCGGAGCCGACCGCGCGGTAGGCGACAACACCGGCCAGCAGCAGCGGCACGACGCCGATCAGGAGCAGCCAGGGCCGCGCCAGCAGCGCGCCGAACACGCGCCGGTAGTGCCCGTGCAGCCAGCGCACCAGGCGAGAATCGGGTGCGTGCTCGGCGTCCTTCGCATTCAGGAAGCGGTCGGCCAGCAGCGGCACCGCCAGCCAGCTGATCAGGAAGGAGATGAACAGCGCCGCCGCCATCGTGAGCGACAGCGCCTTGAAGAACGCACCGGTCACGCCGGAGAGGAAAGCCAGAGGCACGAAGATCACCAGCGTCGACGCGCTGGAACCGGCCAAGGGGCGCAGGAACTCCAGCGCGGCGGCCATCACGCGCCTGTGCACCTCGCCTTCGCCGCCCTGGAGACGCCGCATGATGTGCTCGATCATCACGATCGCATCGTCGATGATCAGGCCGACCGCGGCCGCCATGCCGCCCAGGGTCATGATGTTGAAGCTCATACCGAGCACGTACAGCAGCACGACGGTACTGGCCAGTACGGCCGGCACGACGACGATCGCGATCAGCGTGACCTTCACGTTGCGCAGGAACAGCAGCAGGACGGCCGCCGACAACCCGATGCCGATCAGGACGGCGTCGCGCACGCTGGCCGCCGACGCCGTCACCAGTTCGCTCTGGTCGTACCAGCTGGCGATCTGCACACCTGGCGGCAGTTGCTTGCGCAGGCCGTCCAGGCGCGCCTTGATGTCCTGTGCGATTTGCACGCTGTTGCTGCCCGGCTGCTGGTAGACGGAGAACAGCACGGCGTCGCGGCCGTCGGCGGTCACGCGGGTCCAGTTCGGGGCCGTGCTGGCATCGACGCTGGCGACGTCGGCGAGCCGCACCATGCCGCCAGCGGGGTTGCGCAGCACCAGTGCGCGCAGCCGCGCGAGGGAATCGAGGCGGGTGTCCGACACCGCGAGGTACAGCTTGTAGTGGTCTTCCAGCCGGCCGACCGCGCTGATCACGTTCGCCGCCGACACGGCCTTCGCCACGTCGTCCAGCGCCAGGCCGACCGCCGCGAGGCGCGCCGGATCGACCGTCACGCGGTATTCCTCAATCGCGCCACCCTGCACCTGCACGCGCGCCACGCCATCCACGCTCGAAAGCGCGGGACGCAACTGGAACTCGGCCAGGTCGTGCAGTGCAACCTCGGACATCGTGCTCGAGACCAGGCTGTAGGCGATGATCGGGAACACGGTCGGGTCCATGCGCCGCACGAGAACCTGCGTCGCCGCCGGCAGCGAGCCCTGCACCTGGGCGATGGCCGCGTTCACCTGCAGCGCGGCGGCCGCCATGTCGAGGCCCCAGTCGAAGGTGATCGAGACTTCGGCCGAACCGCGGCTCGTGGTCGAGCGCACGTTGCGCATACCCGGCACGCGGCGCACCGCCTCCTCGACCGGCCGCGTGACCAGCATTTCCATCTGCTCGGCGGGCTGGTCGCCCGCATCGATCGAGACAACCACGCGCGGAAAGTCCACGGTCGGGAACAGCGATACCGGCAGGCGGAACGCCGCGACGAGGCCCGCCAACGCCAGCAGCGCGAGCAGGAACAGAATCGAGCGCCGGTGCGCCTGGGTCCACCCGGCCAGCGTCATTGCTTCGCCTCGCGTACCGGCATGCCGTCGTGCAGCTCGTAGTTGCCGAGCACGACCACCTGTTGCGCCGGGTCGATCGGACCGTCCACGCCATAGGTCCGCGCGGTCTCGCCCAGCACGTTCACGGCGACGCGACGCGCATGGCCGCCCGCGACCTGGAACAGGTAGCTGCCCTGGTCGTCGCTCAGGACGGCCTGGCGGGGGACGCTCCAGACGTTACCTTCGCCAAGCGTGATCGTCGCCTCCACGCGCGTCCCAATCACAAGGCCCGCAGCCGCGCTCGCAGGCAGGTCCACGATCGCGGTCACCATCTGGCTCTTCGGGTCGATCACGCCATCGATAGTCGCAATGCGCGCCATGATCGGTGCGGCACCGTCCAGCAGCGGCTTGAGCGTGACCGCCATGCCCGGTTTCACGGCCGCGCTGCGGGCCGGCTCGATCGCCAGCAGTGCGCGCGGATGGCCGGTGGGACCAAGCTGGGCGACCGGCGCGCCGGCGGCGACACGTTCGCCCTGCGCGACCGGCAATGCGGTCACGACGGCATCGAACGGCGCCGTCAGCGTCACGCTCGCATGGGCCCCGCCCAGTTTCGCCTGCGCCGCCAGCGCGGCCTGGCTGTCCTCCAGCTGCTTGCGCGCGGCATCGACCTGGGACTGCGTGGCCAGCTGCAGGCCAGCGAGTTCCTGCTGGCGCTTCAATTCGCGTTGGGCGAAGCCGACCGCGTTCGCTGCCTGCGCATAGGCGGCGGCGGTATTCGGATCGGTACCGATCACGGCGACGATATCGCCGCGGCGCAGGCGCTGACCCGGCACCAGCGGCAAGCGGAGCAACTGGCCGGGTTGAGGAAAGCTGAGCGATTCCGGCTTGCCCGCTGCAATGTCGCCGAAGGTGTCGAGGGTCCGGGGCATGCTCTGGCGAGCTACCTGCTGCACGCGGACCAGCGCGCTGGGCTCTGCCGCATTTTCCGGCGCGGCATCGGCGGTGCCGGCGCCGGCGTGCCAGTGCCATGCGGCCGCGGCACCCACGGCCACGACGAGCGCGCCGATCACGAGAATGGATGTCTTCATGGTTGGGGATGTTCCGTCGAGGATGCATCGGGAGCGATCCCGAGCAAGGTTTGCAGCGCGACACGCTGTTCGGCGATCTGCTGCTGCAGGGTAATCCGCTCGGCCTGCTTGGCCAGCAGCGCTGCTCGCGCATTCGTGTACGCGAGCGCATCGATCAACCCGGCGCGCGCCGCCAGGTCACTGCGTTGGATGGCCGGCTCCAGCCGGGCCAGCGCGGTATCGATGCGTTCCAGCTGCGCGCGGTCGAGGCGCTGCTGATCGAGGACGGCGCGGATCTCGCTACGCGCCGCCTGGACGCGCACCTGGTATTCGTCGTGCAGTTTCTGGCGCGTGGCCTGCTCGATGGCGATGTTGCCGCGGTGGCGGTTCAGCAAGGGCAGCGATAGCGTGATGCCCAGGCTGTTCGAATATACGTTGCTGTTGTCGCGCGAGCGGGTCAGGCCCACGTTCAGTGAAGGAAACTGGGCTAGCAGCGCCGCACGGTAACGCTGGTCCTGTGCCGTGTAGCCTGCGACCAGGGCGCGCAGGTCGGGACGGCGCCGGTGAAGGTCGGTCAGCGCGCTATCCGCCGCACCCTCGTCCGCGAACGCGGGCGGCGTGCCGTCCTGAAGGCGCAGATCGAAGCGGGCGTCCAGGCCGAGCAAGGTGTTCAGGTCATGCGCGGTCTGGCTCAGCTGGCGCTGCAGGTCGTGGATTTGTTTATCGATGTCCTGCAGCGCCGTCAGATTGGGCAGCGCCGCGTCGCTGGTGAGCAGGCCGCGCTGCTGGGCTTGTTCCGTGCGCGTGGCGCGGTCGGCGAACAGCGCCCGGTTCGCGTCCAGCACGGCCAGCAGCCGCCGGCCATGGGTCAACCGGACGAACGCCAGCCGCGCCTGCGAGGCGACCTGCCATTCCTGCCACAGCAGCGCCAGGTCGGTCTTCCGCACGTCGGCCTGGGCGGCGCGGCGGCCGGCGGCGTGACTGATCAACGCCCCGACGTCGTAGTTGAGGCCAAAGCTGAAAGCGCGTGTGCCGCCCGGACTGGCGTCGCTGTTGGACACATCGCCCGCCAGCGCCAGCTGCGGGTCGGGCAGCAGGCCTGCGGCGAAGGCCTGGGCACGCGACACGGCAAGATCGTCGCGCGCCAGTTTCAGATCGGGATTGTTCACCACGGCCAGCGTCGCGACCTCGATCTCGTCGAGGCCGTCGCGCGGATCGAAGGGATGCGCGGCCAATACGGGAAACGGCAGGCTACGCGTGTCGACCTGGATCTGGGCAGGACGCCCGGGCAGCTCGGGGACAGGTCCGAGCGGCAGCGGCCGGTAGGTCGCACAGCCGGCTACTGCCAGACAACACATACACGAAAGGAATCGGTAGACCATCGTAGCGGGGCACACGTGACATTATTGCCCAGCTTACCAATCGGACAATGAATGGACGATTAAAGGATTGCGGCCGGATACCGAGCCCTGCCGCGCTGGCCGATGCCGATCAGGAATGGAATCGCCCAGAGGAGCCGCTCGGCAAGGAAATTCGCCACCGCCAACACCAGCGCGGCGGGTTGCTGGGGTGGGTTGAGCCCGGTGACGTAGGCTTTAGTGCCGCTAGCGGCAATGACGAGGACTAACAGCGTGAGTTCTGCGTAGCGGTGCATGATGCCTCGCCAAAAAGCGCAAGAGTTGTGCAAACGAGAGGCTACGGAGGAAACTTAGCTGCTACTGCGCGACGTACACAATCGTGCGGCTGCCAACCAGAGACGCATCGTGCCCTTGCCCATGCGTGATTTTTTTCGTTATCTGTCTCGTGCGTGCCCGAGCGACAGGTTATTCTTGGGCTTACCACCGGAACCTGCCACGCGCCACGAGCCGGGCGTGGTCATACGAATCGATCAGCAAAGAGGAAGTCATGCTCCAGGCAGCATCAGGCTGGATTTTTCATCTCGATACCAGACTTGCCGCGTTCACCGCAGCGCATGGGGCGTGGGTCTATCTGATGTTGTTCGCCGTGATCTTTGTCGAGACAGGTGTTGTCCTGCTGCCGTTCCTGCCCGGCGACTCCTTGCTGTTCGTGTCCGGCACGCTGGCTGCCGGCGGCGCCCTGCACCTGGCGATCCTGCTCATTGCCGTCGCGCTCGCGGCGATAGGCGGAGACGCGGCGAATTTTGCAGCGGGCACGATAATGCGCAAGCACCTGGCTGCCGGAGGGGCGGGGGCGCGCTTGATCAACCAGCGACACCTGGACCGGACCCGCGAATTCTTTGACAGACACGGACCGCAGGCGATTATCCTGGCCCGCTTCGTCCCGGTTGTGCGGACGTTCGCGCCCTTCGTGGCGGCACTCGGCAGTATGCACTTCGGCCGCTTCATCGCCTACAACGTGTGCGGCGGTCTGCTTTGGGTCGGACTGCTGGTTGGCACCGGCTACAAACTAGGTAACGTGGGCTGGATCCGCGACCATCTTTCGATGGTGCTGATCGGGGTCGTCTTATTGTCCATCCTGCCTGGTGTGTTTGCCTGGGGCAAGCAAAAATTCGGTCGACGGAAAGCGACTTCGTAACGTTCGGGATGTACGCCTATGGTTCAGTTGCGGTTTTTGCGCCGGCGTTCCGATCGTCGACGAGATGTCTCGGACAGGAACAAAGCATACTCTGTAACGAGTGCGGTTTCGTCATCGGTTCTTCGTTCCGGCATAGCGGTCCCTGTCGCTGGCAGGCAAATGGGGTAGTCGGCGGGAAAGCTCCCCGCCTGGCCCGATGTCCCCGATATCACATCGACTTGTTGTCTATTCTATAGACATGATCGTGCTTGTTGAGTCCACAGTGTGAGCGGTTGTAACGGAACGCCTTCCGCGAGAGGCAGGTGATGTCGCGCACGGTCAAGTTGCCAAGGTTTAGCACCTGAAACAGGTGCCCTGGCTTAACCATCACCGATACAGGAACCACTCGGCTATATTCCGCCAGCGGAGACTGAGGCAAACCTACCATTGGCGACAACAGAGGGCAAGGTGTGTTATGGCAGAAAATGAGCATTGCCGACGCTGGCAAATTGCCGTGCTTCGTCGGCGTAGCATCCTGGCCCAGCGGGCAAAAGTTGGATTGCGGTTTGGCAGTGTCTAGGGCAGCTGCGGCCGTTCAGTGTTCCCATGCCACCCAGGTACGTTCGCAAAGTATTTGGTGCCTTTCCCGACGCCGGCGGAGGTTAGGGCGCCCTTTTGCAACAAATCGGCCAGATCACGCGTCCCCGTCGCATCCGAGCAGCCTGTGATTTTCGTGTATTTCTCCCGCGTAAGCCCGCCGAGAAATCCGCCATTTCCGGCATCCAGCAATTTTTCGAGCACCTTCTTTTGCCGCTCATTGAACTCGTCTCCCGAATGGGCTGCCCAGTAGCGCGCTTTTTCAAGAGCGACGTCAATATGTTTCAGGGACTTCTGGCACGAGGCCGCGAACTGGTCTGCGAACCATATGATCCAGTCGGTGATATCGAGATCTCCTTTTTGCGCCTGGTTCAGTTGCTCGTAGTATCGCCCTCTGTTTTCCTCCATCTGCCGCGACATGCTGTAAAGCCTTTTATCGCCCCCTGTCTCCTGCGCGATGATGCTGTCGATGATGGCTCTCCCGATCCGTCCGTTCCCATCGTGGAAGGGATGAATCGTCTCGAACCATAGATGAGCGATCGCTGCCTTGACTACGATGTCCATCCGTGGCGCCTGGTTGAACCACCTCAAGAACTTATCCATCTCCGCCGGCACATCTCTTGAGTCAGGAGCTCGGTAGTGAACGACCTCGCGCCCGGGCCGCCCGCTAACGATCTGCATTGGTTCATCAAAGGAACGGTATCGTCCAACCTCGATCTTCTCGACACCCGAACGCCCAGTTGGGAAGAGGGCGGCTTGCCAGCTGCAAAGTCTATTTTCGTCGAGAGGCAGATCGCAATTGGCGATAGCGTCATCCATCATGTCGACCAGCCCGTCGATGTGCCGTGATGACGGACCGATGTACCTGTTGGCCACTTTCCTCATCACTGACGATCGCACCTGGTCAAGGTCGAGGGACTGCCCCTCGATTGCCGCGGTCGAAATCGCTTCCTGCACCCATATCTCGCTGAGCACGTTGTCCAGGTCTGCGGAACCGAAGCCGATTGCGTGCACCGCGCCCAGCAGCATCCCCTGCGCGAGGCGAGCAGAGCTAAGAGCTTTCTGAACTGCCGCGGGATCGAACCTCCACTGCGGCCAGTCCTTGTGTTGCCATACGTACATGGGGGTTTGAGGCGTATTCATGCTTTTTTCGAATCAGGATTTGATTCGTATTTTAACATTTACGGCTCAGGGAATATCTGCTGGCGTAGTTCGAGCACGTCTAGCATTTCCAGGTCGCCGTTAGCACGGCGGCGCGAACCTGGATGAGCAGTGTAGTCGCAAAAAGTGCCTATTTGAATCTAAAAAACAATATAAACAATATAAATCAAAGTATTGATTGGCCCGCATCGATAGCATGCAGGGAGAATCCGCGACGGGCTGCGTCCTGCGGATGAATGTCGTCGAAACAGGCCAATGCCGAACTCGACTGGCGCAGTTTTTGGCGTAGGTTTCCCTGTTCACCGCAAATGTTCATTCGAGAACACGCCCATGCATCATAGGAGAGAAGGGGTTTTTCCCGGGCTTCACACTCTGCGAATCCATGGGCGTGTGTTTTTCAGCGGAGGGCCGTTGAGTCGGGCTCTCCGCTGCGGCGGCGTTGATTTCGCGTGGAACGTTCATAATTCAGTGCAATATTGACCAGGCAAGGGCTTAGACCGGAGGCAGGGCCATTATTTTACCGCTAAGCCCAGCGGGGGGACCGTTGGATTGCGGTTTGGCATTGTCTGGAACACATGCGGAGGCATCAGTCAGCAACGCCCGTTTGGGTCAGAGCGCGAAGAATGCGCGCTTTCGATTGGGGTACTGACTGGCAGACCCCACAGGGGCGTAGCAGTTGCTTGTACGCCAAAGTCCGGATGTGCGGGGGCAATCTTACTTTCTCCTGATCATAAAGCGAATGCCCGGCAAGCCGTGTACATTCATATACGATCCGAAGCGGAGTGTCGCGAAGTACACAGGGCTGCTCGTCAAGGCGTCGCTGCTAGCGGCGCTGACGCCGGCTTTCCTGGGGCTGGGCAAGGCCGGCATGAACGCCGCCTTCGGCACGGACGGTGCGCCGTGTCCGACGCCGCCCGCGTTGCCCCGCATTCGGAGCATGCTGGATACTATATCCAGAACCCGTAGTGCGATGCGGCTGCGTCGTCCTCGATCAAGGGGCCTATGACTTCAATCTTTCGCTGTCCCCGCATCAGTACCTCGCGGCAGGGCAACGAAAATGTGGGGTTTTCTGGATGGTCACCGGTTAATTCCAGCAACCTGTGTTCAGACAGCGCATAGACTACCCGCCCAATATTGCACCAGTAGACTGCACCGGCGCACATGCAGCAAGGCTCGGCGCTGGTGTACAGCGTACAGCGGGCCAGTTGCTCCGGCGTTAGCAGTCTGGCAGCCTGTGCTGCCACCGCGAGTTCCGCGTGCTGGGTTGGATCGCCTTCAGGCGGCATGGAATTGTTGCCGGCTGTGGCGATTACATTGCCGTGTTCGTCCGCCACCAGGGCGCCGAACGGATGGCGGCCACGCGCGCGCGCGGCGTCGGCCAGGTCGATGCTCTGGCGCAACAGCGCCATGTCACGCTTGGTGAGTGTGGTGGAGGGGATGCTATCAGGTAAGTACATGGGATGGTCCTGTTGGGAGCGAAGGCTTATGAAGCGCATGATGTGGCCTTCCGGATATGCCGGGTGCGTCGCCGCGACGGCGTTCCCGGCGCCTGATGCGGTTACGTTGCGCTGGATTGTGTGTGCAGCGCGTTGACCGAGCCGTGCTCGCGCATCCAATCGGCGCGGCGGCGGAACAAGTCCGGCACGGCATGGTTAGCCCGGGTAATGATGGCTGCCAGGTCTCCGCTGCACAACTGGCCGCCATCGACCACGATGCGGCCCGCGACCATGGTCATATCGACGTCACCCCCTTGTACGGCATGCACCAAATTGTGGTGCAGGTTACCGTGCGAGCCGCCCAGCAGCGGCGTCATGCGCGGCGTGTGAGTCCGCACTGCGATCATGTCCGCCATTTTGCCCGCCTCGATTGAGCCGACCTGACTATCGAAGCCGAGTGCGCGCGCGCCGTCGATAGTCGCCATACGGCATACCGACCAGGCATCGAGCGCCGCGGCGTCGAGCTTCGACAGCTTGGCCAGCAGCGAAGCGGTCTTCATTTCCTCGAACATGTCGAGATTGTTGTTCTCCTTTTCGCCATCCGTGCCCAAGCCCACGGCCACGCCGGCCGCCAGCAAGGCTTCCACCGGCGCTGCGCCGCTGGCCAGTTTCATGTTGCTGACGGGGTTATGCGCTACGCCGACCTTGCGCCGCGCTAGGATCGCAATTTCCTCATCGGACAGCCAGACGCAGTGCGCCAGCAGCACGTTGGGCGCATCGAGCAAACCAAATTTTTCCAATGCCTGTATCGGGCGCATGCCATAGCGGCGCTGGGTTTCTTCCACGTCAAAGCGGCTCTCATTACTGTGGGTATGGAAGCCGACGCCATAATGCCGACTGATCTCGATCGCGCGTTTCCACGCCTTGGGCGTGGCGTAGAACATATGCTCCATGCCGACCCAGACCTGGATCCGGCCGTCGGCGCCGCCGTGCCATTGCTGGATCAATGCTTCGTTGGAATTGAGCGTTTCGAAGTAGTCATGGTCGGGGTGTTCCGCCACATAAGGCACCAGCACGGCGCGGATGCCGAGATCGGCGGCCGCCTGCGCGCTGCCATGCATGTGGCGCCACATATCGACCACGGTGGTAGTACCGGACAGCAGTGCCTCGGCATAGCACAGCCGCGATGCGATTTCCGCTTCTTGCGGCGTTACGACGCGGTGCATCGGGTCGATGAACTGCTGCAGCCAGTCCCACACGGGCAAGCCTTCGGCGGTGCCGCGCAACAGGCCGGAGTGCGCGTGGGTATTGATCAGGCCAGGCATCAACAGGCGGTCTTTGAGGCGCTTGACCGGCACCTGGGGAAATTGCGCTTTCAGGGTGGCGGCATCGCCGACCACCACAATTCGGCCATTGGCGTCAATTGCCGCGGCGCCATCGGTCAAGATGGTGTTGTTGGCGTCCATCGTCAGTAGATGGTCGGCGTGAAGGATCAGGACAGGCATGGTTGTTCCGTATGAATATATGAGTTGAAAGGAGGGGGTCACGCTTCCGCGGTCCCGGCCGCACTGGCGGCTTCGGTCTCCGCCTGTTCTTGCGAAGCCAGGCCGTTGAACATCAGGTTGAGTACGATCGCAGTCAACGTGGTCAAAATAATGCCGCTGTCGGTCACTACATGGGTCCAGGCCGGCAGCTGTGCGAAGAAGCTTCCCGACAGCAGAGGAATGGTGCCGGCGCCGATGCTCACGGCCGCCACCAGCGTATTGCCACGGTGGTGTTCGAAATCCACAGTGGACAGGATGCGCACTCCCATCATGGCGACCATGCCGAACATCACCATGGCGGCGGCGCCCAGGACGAATGGAGGGGTCGACGCCACAATGAAGGCCATCTTTGGAAACAGGCCCATCAGTACGAGGATGATGCCGCCAGCCGCACACACGTAGCGGCTCTTGACGCCGGTCAGCGTCACCAGACCGATGTTTTGCGAAAACGACGTGTAGGGGAAGGCATTGAAGATGCCACCCAGCAGGGCGCCGAGTCCGTCGGCGCGCAGGCCGCGCACCAGTCGTTCCGGCGTGGTGGGGCGGCCGACAATGGTGCCCAGCGCCAGGAACATGCCGGTCGATTCCACCAATGTCACGAGCATGACCAGGCACATGGAAATAATCGCGACCGGGTCAAACACCGGCATGCCGAAGGTGAGGGGCTGAATCAGCGCGATCCACGGGGCATCCGACCAGCCATCGAGGCTGACTTCGCCCAGGTAGCAAGCGGCGCCAAATCCGGCCAGCACACCCAGCAGCACCGCGATGTTGGCGAGAAAGCCTTTCGCAAAACGCGAGATCAGCAGAATGAGGGTGAGTACGCCGAACGAAATGCCGAGGTAGACAGGGTCACCGTATTTGGGATTCGGGCTGCCGTCAGCCAGCAGCGGCTGGCCGCCGGCCGACCAGTCGATGCCTACTTTCATGAGGCTGATGCCTATTACCAGCAACACGGAACCGGTGACCACGGCCGGGAAGAAGCGCAGGAAACGCCCCATCAGCGGCGCGAACAGAATGCCGAATATGCCTGATGCGATGATCGCCCCGTAAATTCCCTGAAGTCCTAACGACGCATTGCTGCCGATAGCGATCATAGGAGCGATCGAAGTGAACGTTACCCCCATCATGACGGGCATGCGCATGCCGAACCCGAACAAGCCGACCGACTGTACGAGAGAAGCCAATCCAGCCGCAAACAAGTCAGCATTGATAACGATGATCAACTGTTCTTTGCTCAGATGCAATGCGGCACCTAGGATCAGCGGCACGACAATACAGGCGGAGTACATCACCAGCACGTGCTGAAACCCCAGCACACCCAGTCGGCCTGCCGGCAAGCGCCGGTCGACCTCATGTAACTGCACACGTTCTAAGTTCATCCATGTCTCCATTTTGATTCGAGCGCGAAAAACATTTCCGCGCATCTTGTAGCCCCATTTTGCGAAACGGAATGGCGTATGTAAAAATGGGATCTATCTAAATTGGAGATGGGTCGCATGGATTTTTCGCTTTCCCACCTGAAGGTGTTCGTGACAGCGACGCGGGAACAATCTTTTTCTGCGACGGCCCGGAGGCTTGGCAAAGTGCAGTCGGCTGTAAGCACCGCCATCAGTGAACTGGAAATAGACCTCGGGGTCGTTCTGTTTGATCGCAGCGGCCGCTATCCGGTGCTGACGGTGGCAGGCCAGGCGTTGTTGCTGGAGGCGGAAGCCATCCTGTCTCATTGCGATGGTTTGAAGGAGCGCGCCAGTGCGCTGACCGGCGAGGCCGAAACACGGATCGCGATCGGAGTGGAAGATGCGTTTCCCTGCACCGTACTGTCTCCTGTGTTTGCGCGCGCGGTGCGCCAGTTTCCGGGGGTGCAATGCGAAGTGCACCAGCCTGCCCAGCACGACTTATTGGAGTTGCTTGCGAACGATACGATCACATTGGGACTGGGCTGCGCGCGCGCCCATTACGATCCAGGTATCGGGTTTTGCCGCTTAGGCCAAGTGGTGTTTGCCAATGTGGTGCACCGGGATCACCCGCTGGCGCAACTGGAGCGTGTACGTTTCTCCCAACTGGCCGATCATTTGCAGCTATTGCTGGCGGCGCAAACGCGCCACTTGCTGACTGTCGAGTACCTGAAGTCGCCCAAGACGTGGCGCATCCATAGCCAGTCCGCCATGATTGAGTTGTTGAAAGGCGGCGTTGGCTGGGCAATCGTGCCGAAGCGGGCTTATTTCGGCAGAGCTTGCATCGGGTGAACTGCTGGAACTGAAGCTGGAAGCTTATCCATTTACCGAGTGGACCGTCGGGCTGGACCTGATCTGGAAAATAGATAGTAAGCCGGGTGTGGTGGCTTCTTGGTTGAAGGCGGAATTAATGCGTACCGCTGCATTTTCGTAATTGCCGGACTGGTCTTCTCGTTGCCGGCATTCGTCCTGCAATCCCTGGCGCCGATATCGCCAGGCAAGCCTTTCGTATCGGGCTGCAGAAGTCGATCGCGTATCGCCGATGACCCCGGATTGTTCCCGGCGATCCCAACGATTGCCCTGCACGCGCAGTGCCACCTGAGGGCATTGAAAGGGTATTCTTAACGGCCAGGATTGGATCCCTGCTGCACGCCGAGTGGAAGAGTTGAAGAAGTAGGCGGTATGCTTACGCCAGTCCACTCGAGGTGTGCATTCAACTTCTCGGCGCGATATCATTCCTCAAAAAAGGTAAATAATATAAATCGTTTGATTCGTCATGGCGCCCGCATTGAGGAAGAGAGAGTAGAGGCGTGCTATTCAGGAGAATGAAGGTTGTTGCAACCAGCGAATTGTCGCGCCTTGCCGGCGTAACTTCTGGCGTAGGCTTCTCTACTTATCCGGCCTGCTTACTCGAGAGCACACCCATGCATCATTGGAGTGAAGGGGCCCTTCCCGGGCTTCACACCCTGCGCATCCGGGGGTATGTTTTTCAGCGGATGGGCGTTCAGCCGGGCTCTGCGCTGCGGGGCCGTTGAATTCGCGTGGGACGTTCGTAATTCGGGACAGTTGTGACCAGGCAACTTAGACCGGAGGGCCATCATTTTACCGCTAAGCCCAGCGGACGGAAGGTTGAATTACGGTTGGTCGGTCTCTCGGAAAGCTGCGGCAGTCCGGGCGCCTCAACGCATTTCGAACAGCTCCGGGTGAAAATCGTTCTCCGCCAGCCCGGTTGCAACCACGTCTCCGCCAGGCAGCCAAGCCATTCAGTTCGATATCGCTACTGCCGCTGTCGCGCACCCGGCACTCAAGCCAGCCCCAGCCGAGCATCCACCTTGTACCTTGCGCAAACCACCAGTACAGGACGGAGTTGACAAGACCCGTGATGCCCAGCCACTTGTGCAGCCGATACATTTTGCCCAGCCCGCGGAGCCGTGGCTCCAGCGGTAATCCCCCCATTTTTAGAGCGAGCTAAAAGTAGAGGTTAAGCGGCAAGGGCAAGTTTCTGTTTTGGTGTGATGC
>NZ_JASNRB020000043.1:0-22975 GCF_030411975.2 Massilia orientalis
GCTGCAGAAGCGGAAACGGAAACGGACACAGCTTAAACTAGCCGGCTGAGTGTCTTGACTGATGGGTCCACTTTAGATGTCGTTGCAGCATGCGGCGGCGCACGTCGCGGAGGCTGGCAGCCCGCAAGCGGCTGCGCAGGTGGAGCGGGGCGCCGACGGCAAGCCGGCGCTGCGCGATCTTTGCGCGTTGTGCCTCGACGGCGCCCAGCTGGCATTCGCGGCGCCACCCTCGGTGCATGTCTTCGTGCCGCTCGCGCTGGCCGACGAGGGCCCGGTCGACCCGATTCGCACCGGCATCCGTCCGCAGCCGGTCCACGTCTACCAGCCGCGCGGTCCACCCCAAGCCTGATCAGTTCCTCCAATCGATGCATCGTACCGCCATGGCGCCTGCGCCCTGGCGGCGTTGCGCGTTATGCGCTGAACAGGATTTGAAAACATGAAGATCAAGAACACCCATCTGTGGTGCGTGCCGCTGCTCGCCGGTACGCTGTCTTTCCACGCCATGGCCGAACCACCGGCCGGCACCGTACTCGTCACCGGCCAGCGCACTGCCTATCATGCCCTCACCGTGGCCGGCGCCACGAAAACCGACGCGCAACCGCTCGACCTGCCGCAGAGTACCCGGACGCTGGAGGCCGACCTGCTGCGGGATGCGGGCGTCACCAACCTGGCCGGCGCGCTGGAACTGGCCAGCGGCATCGCCCGCCAGAGCGACCTGGGCGGCCTGTGGGACAGCTACGCGATGCGCGGCTTCACGGGCGACCCGAACTTCGGATCGGACTACATGGTCAACGGCTTCAGTTCGAGCCGCGGCTACAACGGCCTGCGCGACGTCGCCGGCACCCAGTCCATCGAGATTCTGAAGGGACCGGCATCGGCGCTGTACGGCCGCGGCGAGCCGGGCGGCACGGTCAACATCGTGACGAAAAAGCCGCGCTTCGCGCCGCAATACGGCATCGACGCCGCGCTGGCGAGCCATGGCACCCGGCGCGTCGCCGCCGACCTGACCGGGCCGTTGTCGGACAACGTCGCGTACCGGTTCAACCTGGCGCACCAGGCGGGCGGCAGCTTCCGCGACGTCGTGCACACGGAACGCACCTACGTGGCGCCGTCCATTCTCTGGCAGGCGGGCGACGGCACGACGGTGTCGTACGAGATCGAAGCGACGCGGCAGCGCACGCCGTTCGACCGCGGCGTCGTCGCGGTCCCGGGCCGGTTGCCCGTCTCGCGTTTCCTCGGCGAGCCTGCCGACGGTCCGGTCATCGTGCAGTCGGTGGGACAGCAGCTGTTCGTCCAGCACGCGCTGGGCGAAGGCTGGTCGGTGCAGGGCGGCGCATCCTATCGCGACAGTGCGCTGGCCGGGTACTCGACGGAAGCCAGCGACCTCGCGGCGGGTGGCCGGACGCTGCGCCGCCAGCGGCGGCATCGCGACTTCGCGGCCATCGACCGTTCCGCCCGCGTGGAACTGCTGGGCAGGCTCGCAAACCACGCCGTGTTGGTCGGCGCCGACACCTACCGCTTCGATGACCGGCGCGTGCAGCTGCGCCGCAACCCGTCGGCCGCGAATCCGTATGCGCTCGACATCTTCGACCCCGTGTACGGCGGCACGTCCGCGCCGCTCGCCGTGTCGATCGATACGCGCGAACTCCAGCGCGCCACGGGGCTCTATGTGCAGGACCAGCTGGACCTGGCGGCACGCTGGAAAGCGCTCGTCGGCGTGCGCCATGACCGGTACCGCCAGACCGTGATCAACCACCGCACGGCGGCCGTCAACCACCAGCGTCTCGGCGCCACCAGCCCACGCGCGGGACTGGTCTACCAGCCGACTGCCACGGTCGCGCTGTACGCGAGCACCGCGCGCGGGTTTCGCCCGAACAGCGGCATCGGCATCGACAACCAGGCATTCCCCGCGGAAGAGAGCCGCGCCGACGAGATGGGCGCGAAGCTCGACATGCCGGGCGGGCTGGCGGGTACCCTCGCGCTCTACCGGATCCGCAAGAAGAACGTCCTGACGACGAGTCCCGTGAACCCGGACTACGCGATTCCCGCGGGCGAGGTCGCGAGCCGGGGCGTGGAACTGGACGTGTCGGGACGGCTGCGGCGCAACCTGAAGCTGTCGGCGTCGTACGCGTACACGGACGCGCGCGTGACCCGCGGCGACAACACTGTCCGTACCGGGAGCCGTGTGCCCAACGTGCCGCGCCACAGCGCCAACGTGCTGCTCGTCGCGGGCGATACGCGCGCCTCGGCCGGCGCCGGATTCGCGTACGTGGGCGAGCGTTGCGGCGACGTGGCGGCGTCCAGCGGCTTCACGCTGCCCGGCTACACCACGGCCCGCCTCATGGCGGCGTATGCGCCGGACAAACGCTGGCGCATCGCGCTGGACGTCGACAACCTGTTCGACCGCCGCTACTACGCCAGTTCGTACAGCCGGCTGTGGGTCGCGCCGGGCAGCACGCGCACGGCGACGGCGACCCTGTCTTACCGCTACTGAGGAACGGTCATGAGCACCCAACGTATTGTCTCGATCGACGTGATGCGCGGCCTCGTCATGCTCCTGATGACGGTCGACCACGTGCGCGAGACGTTCTATCTTCAGCACCAGGTCGGCGATCCGATGGACGTGGGCGCGACGCCGCCCGCGCTGTTCTTCACCCGCCTGGCCGCGCATTTCTGCGCGCCGATGTTCGTATTCCTGACCGGCCTGTCGGCCTGGCTGTATGCGCATCCGCCCAGCGGCCCGCGCAGCGCGACGGGGTTCCTCGTCAAGCGCGGCCTGTTGCTGCTCGCGCTCGAGGCGACGGTCGTGAATGCCGCCTGGTCGGGGACGCCGCTGTCCACCATGTACCTGCAGGTGATCTGGGCCATCGGCCTCGCCATGCTCGCGCTGGCGCTGCTGCACCGCCTGCCGCTCGCGCTGCTCGGCGTGCTGGGTCTCATCATCGTGGGCGGGCACAATGCGCTGGAACACGGGGCGCTGCCCCCGGCGGCGTGGACGATCCTCGAACAGCGCGGCTTCCTCGCGCTGGACCCGGTCCGCGTCAAGGTCAGCTATCCCGTGCTGGCCTGGATCGGCGTGATCCTGCTGGGCTATGCGTGCGGCCCCGTGTATGCCCGGGCGGCCGCGCCCGCGCTGCGCACGCGCTGGCTGACCGGCGTTGGCATCGCCTGTCTCGCGTCGCTCATCGTCCTGCGCAGCGCGAACGCGTACGGCGAGCCCGTGCCGTGGACGCCGCAAGCGGACCCCGTGCGCGTCACGATGGCCTTCCTCAACTTCACGAAGTATCCACCGTCGCTCGACTTTCTCCTGTTGACGCTCGGCGTGGGCGCCATCGTGCTCGCGTGGATCGAGCGCGTGGACGCGGCGCCGACCCGCGCGGCGGCGGTGTTCGGCGGGGCGCCGCTGTTCTACTACCTGCTGCACCTGTATGCGCTGCTGGCGCTGCAGAAGCTCGCCGCCGCCGTGCTGGGCGTGCCGCGCGCGGACGTGGCGCACGTCTGGCAGGTGTGGGCGCTCGCCGCGCTGCTGGCTGTCGTCCTGTATCTGCCGACGCGGCTGTTCGGCGGATACAAGCGCACGAGCGGGAAACGATGGGTGAAGTATTTCTGATAAGCTTGTCAATTCATCCAGAGAGGAGCCCATGAACGAGCGGACCGCACGCGATGTCGTCCTGATGCGCGCCATCGAAACCGCCGACACGAAGCGCGAGATACTGACCGAAGACGACCGCGTCTACGCCAGCCGCAGCGCGCGCGAGCTGGCACACTGGCAGGCGGCCGAAGGCAAGAGCGAGCCGCGGCTCGACCATTTCCTCGGCCAGCGCGCGGAACTCATCCTCAAGCGGCTGGCCGAGCGCACGCCCGCGTTTGCCGCGTTCCGCCAGCGGCGCAGCCTGCTGCCCATGCTGGCCGTGCTGCTGCCCATCGTCGGCTTCGCGGCTGGCGCGGGACTGGACCGCATCGGCAATCCGCATCGCGTCGACCTGCTGTCGGCCCCGCTGCTCGCGATCCTCGCGTGGAACCTGCTGGTCTATCTCGCGCTGATCGTGTGGGCGCTCGTGCCGTCGAAGCGCACCGGCTGGGCGAGCCCGCAACTGCTGCGGCGCCTGTCCGTCGGCAAGGCCGCGCTGCCGCGCAAGCTGCCGGCGCCGCTCGCCGCCGGCATCGCCCAATACTTCGCGGACTGGTCGGCGCTGACGGCCAAGCTCACGCATTTGCGCCTCGGCCGCACCATCCACCTCGCGGCCGCCGCGTTCGCGCTCGGTGCGATCGCGTCGCTGTACGCGCGTGGCGTGCTGACGCAATACGCGGCCGGGTGGGAGAGCACGTTCCTCGATGCCCAGCAGGTGCACACGCTGCTGTCGGTCCTGTTCGCACCGGCGCTGGCCGTGTTCCCGCTGCAGGGTTTCACCCTGGCCGACATCCAGGCGCTGCGCTTCGTGCAGGAGCCGTCGCCCGCGGGCGGCGCACGCTGGGTGCACCTGTATGCGGCGACGCTGTTCCTGCTCGTCGTGCTGCCGCGCCTCGTGCTGGCGCTCGTGTCCGGGCTGCGCGCGCGCCGCCTCGCGCACCGCTTTCCGCTCGACCTGGGCCAGCCGTATTACCGGCTGCTGGCCGACCGCGTGGGTGCGTCGGGTCCGGCCGTGCTGCGCGTGATCCCGTACAGCTTCACCGTCGACGAGCCGCGTCATAAAGGCCTCGCTGCCGTCGCGGCGATGGTGCTCGGCGAACAGGCGCAGTTGATGCTGCGCCCATCGTGCCCGTACGGCGAGGAGCCGAAGGAGCTGCTCCGCGATGCGCGCCTCGACGATGCCGACGTCGCCATCACGGCCGTCCTGTTCAACCTCGCCGCCACGCCGGAACGGGAAAACCACGGCGCGTTTCTCGAGTACCTGGCGCGCAACACGCCGCGCGGCATCGCCGTGCTGCTCGACGAATCGGGCCTCGTGGAGCGCGGCGCCGTCGACGCCCGCCTCGTCGAGCGCGTCGCGTTGTGGCACCAGTTCTGCCAGTATCACCATATCCAGGGGACCGTCGTCGACCTGCTGCATCCGGAGCGCCATCCGCTCGATCTCGGCAGCGGCCTTCCGGTGTCGGGGGGCGCATGAGCGCGCAATCCGTCGACATCCAGTTCGCGCTCGTCTCGCACACGAACAACGGCAAGACGACCCTCGCGCGCACCCTGGTGGGCATGGACGTGGGCGAGGTGCGCGACGCCGCCCACGTGACCGTGTTCGCCGAAGCGCATACCTTGCAGGCCAGCGGCGCGGGCGATCGCCTGCTGTTGTGGGACACACCCGGCTTTGGCGATTCCGTCCGGCTGCTCAAGCGCCTCGCGCAGGCCGGCAATCCGATCGGCTGGTTCATGCGCGAGGTATTCGACCGCTACCGCGACCGGCCGTTCTGGCTCAGCCAACAGGCGCTGCGTGCGGCGAAGGACGCGGCCGACGTCGTGCTGTACCTCGTGAATTCGTCCGAGGATCCGCGCGACGCCGGCTACCTGCCGGCCGAGATGCGCATCCTCGAATGGCTCGGCAAGCCGGTCGTCGTGCTGCTCAACCAGCTGGGGCCACCGCGGCCGGACGAGCAGGAACAGGCGGAGCAGGCGCGCTGGAAAGCGCACCTCGGCCAGTTCACGATCGTGCGCGACGTGCTCGCGCTGGATGCGTTCGCGCGCTGCTGGGTGCACGAAGACGTGTTCTACGAGCGCGTCGGCAAGCTGATCGACGAATCCAAGCGCGACGGCTATGCGCGGCTGCTCGCCGCGTGGCAGGCAAACAACGTGCAGCGCTTCCGCGAGGCCGTGGCCCTCGGCGCCCAGATGCTGGCCGGCGCCGCGCGCGACAGCCAGTCCATCGAGCAGGAGGGCAAGGCGAACCTGTTCAAGTCGGCGCTGAAGGCCGTCGGTCTCGGCAAGGACGAACAGAAGCGCCAGGATGCGGCGATGGCGGGCCTCGTCGAGCGGCTGGAGCGGCGCATCGGCGACACGACGGTCGGGCTGCTGCGCCTGCACCGGCTCGACCCGGGCGACGCGGGCCGCATCAATGCCCGCGTGCGCGAGAACTTCGCCGTGCGCGCGCCCATCGACAAGGCGCAGGCGGGGCTGCTCGGTGCCGTCGTTTCCGGCGCCGCGACGGGCCTCTCGGCCGACCTGATGGCCGGCGGCCTCACGCTGGGCGGCGGCGCGCTGCTCGGCGCGATCGTCGGCGCGCTCACGATGGCCGGCGCGGCCTGGGGTTTCAATACCACGACGGACCGCGACCGGCCGACCGTGCAGTTCGCGGATCCGTTCCTGCGCACGCTCCTCGTCGGCAGCGTGCTGCGCTACCTGGCGGTCGCCCATTTCGGGCGCGGACGCGGCAACTTCGTCGAAGGGGAGGCGCCGCCGTTCTGGCAGGCCGAGGTCGAACGCAGCATCGCCGCGCACGAGGCGGAACTGGCGCCGTTGTGGAAGGCCGTGCGCGTGGCGCCCGATGATGCGGCGGCCGCGGCGCCCGTCCACGCGCTGCTGGGACGCGTGATGGCGGAGACGCTCGAACGCCTTTATCCGGAGGCGGCGGCACGCGCGCTGGCACGCGCGGACATGTGACACCTGTTGCAAATTGGGACAGGCGCGGGCCGCGAACGCCGCCATCCAGGGCGTATGAAGCATGGCACGCCGATTGCTCATGTAGGGATAGACCGATAAACCTACAGGAGACATCACCATGAAGCACAAATTCCGCATCGCCGCCGGCGCAGTCGCCGTTGCCGCCGCCGCACTCACCTCGCTCTGGGCCAACGCGCACGGCAACGTGGTTCCGCAAGCCGTCGACACGACGGGCCTGCCCGCCCTGGGCGACAAATGGCGCGAAGAGAATCCGTACCGCACCAACAAGCTGGCGCTGAAGATCGGCGCGTCGGCCTACGGGCAGAACTGCGCCCGCTGCCACGGGCTGGAAGCGGTGTCGGGTGGGATCGCGCCCGACCTGCGCCTGCTCGATCGCGACTGCACCGGCATCAAGAACGAGAAGAAGAAGGATGCCTGCTACAAGGAGATCGACAACTACTTCCTGACCAGCATCCGCCACGGCAAGGTGCGCAACGGGGCCGTCTACATGCCGCCGTTCGAAGGCGTGTTCAACCAGGAAGCGATGTGGGCCATCAAGACCTACCTCGAATCCCGCCGCGCCGCCGACTGAGGCCGTCATGTCGACCCCGACTTCGCCATCGCGCCGCCGGCTGCTCGCGGCGGGCCTCCTGCTGAGTACCGGTGTCGCCTTCGCCGACGACACACCCGTGCTGCGCACGGCAGGCACCCTCAAGGTGGCCGTCTACAACGATCTGGCGCCGTTCTCCAACCACGGCCAGGGCATCGACGCCGACCTGGGCGCCGCGCTGGCCGGCAAGCTCGGGCTGAAGCTGGCGCTGTTGCCGTTCGATGCCGGCGATGAGCTCGGCGACGACCTGCGCAACATGGTGTGGAAGGGCCACTACCTCGGCTACGGCCCGGCCGACGTCATGCTGCACGTGCCGGTCGACCGCATGCTGATGAACGCGAATCCGCAGGTCGAGATCTTCGCGCCGTACTACGTGGAGACCGTGCGGCTCGTGCGCAGCGCGCAGGCGATTCCGCAGTTCGACGGCGTGGAGGCGCTGGCGGGCAAGCGCATCGGCGTCGAGAAGGTGTCGATCTCCGGCATGGTCATGCTGGGCGAGGGCGGGGGACGCTTCCGCGAGCAGGTGCACATCTACCCGACCGCGATTGAGGCGCTGGAACAGCTGAAGGCGGGTAGCCTGGACGCCGTGCTGGCCACGCGCGCCCAGATCGAGTCGGTGATGAAGGGCGATCCCGCGTTCCCGTTGCAGGACGTGCCGTTCGACCGCCTGCCGCGCGGCGGCTGGGCGGTCGGCATGGCGGTAAAGAAGGATAACGTCGCCCTCGCGCGCCAGCTTCAGGCGGCGCTGAACGACCTGGCGGCCAGCGGCGAACTGAAGACGCTCTTCGCGAAGTACGGAGTGCAGGCCGTCAGGCCGTGATCATTCGTCGGACCACAGCTTGCCGCCCGTGGCCCAGTGCTCGCGCTTGACTTCGTGGATCAGGATGTCCACGGAGTCGGGCGAGCACTCCAGCGTCCTGACGGTGGCTTCGGTGACGGCTTTCACGAAGGCGCGTTTTTGTTCCGGCGTGCGGCCTTCGAACAGTTGAACGTTAATGGTCGGCATAGGGATTCCTTCAGGTTCGGTATTGGGGACTGGCGGCGTCCAGGCGGCGCAGCAGCGACGGCCATTCGAGCGCGCCTTCGGGCGAACCGTCGCCCACGAGCTGCGCATGGGTCGTCGCGCACATGGCAGCGGGCGGTTGCACGAGCGGCACGCCGGCGGCCTGCGCGCGCAACTGCGCCTCGCAGGCGCGGTCCAGGGTTTCCATCAGGACGAACGCTTCCGGGATGGTACGGCCCACGGTCAGGCTGCCGTGGTTCCGCAGCAGCATGGCGGGGCGGTGGCCCAGGTTGTCGACGAGGCGCGCCTGCTCGTCCGGCGTCATCGCGATGCCCTCGTAGTCGTGGTACGCGAGCTCGCCATGAATGCGCAGCGCATACGGCGACAGCGGCAGCAGGCCTTCCTGCTGCATGCCCACGGCGATGCCGGCCACGTTATGCAGGTGCATGACGCAGGCAGCATCCGGCCGCGCCGCGTGCACGGCCGCGTGCAGGCGGAAGCCGGACTGGTTCACCGGCGCGGGGATCGCGCCGACCACGTTGCCGGCGCTGTCGACCTTGACGAGGTTCGACGCCGTCACTTCATCGAAGCACAGGCCGAACGCGTTGATCAGGTAGTGACCCGGCTCGCCGGGCACGGCGGCCGAGATGTGGGTGTAGATGCCGTCGGCCCAGCCGTACAGCGCGCATAACCGGTAGCACGCGGCGAGGTCGACGCGTGTTTGCCATTCCGAGAGTTTGTCCATCACGCGAGCGTAACAGGCAACGCGCACGCCGGTCATATGCCGGCGTGCATGAATGCTATGCGTCTCGCGTATTCAGAACTGGTACTGGACGCTCGCGCCCAGCACCCAGTTGCGGCCCGGCGCCGGCTCGTAATACCGCTTGTTGCTGTCGCCGACGATGACGGAGCCGACGTACGTACGGTCGAACACGTTGTTCACGCGGGCATACTCGCGCACGCGCCACGCGCCCAGCGGTTGGCTGGCCTGCACGCGCGCGTTGACGATCGCATAGCCCGGTGCCGGCGTCGCCGCGTTGGCATCGTCCGGATTGACCTTGCCGCTGGCGATGGTTTCCAGCGCCGCCTGCAGGTGGCCGTCCGCATCCTTCCACGCCAGCTCGCCGAACAGGCTCGTTCTCGGCACGCCCGGCAGGCGGTTCCCTTCGGCGACGCCGGTGAACGCCTCGTCGTAGATCGCACGCAGCACCGTGGCGGCCACCCGGGCGGAGAAGCCCGCGCGCAGGTCGGCGTCGAGCGACAGCTCCAGGCCCTGGCGCAGGGTGGCGCTCGCGTTGCGGTAGCTGGTGCGGCCGCCGCTGGAACTGTCGACGACCAGCTCGTCGTGCGTGCGGACCTGGAAGACGGCCGCGTTGACGCGCACGTCCTGGCCGACCAGGGCCTTGGCCCCAAGCTCCAGCTGCGTGCTCGTGGCCGCGCCGAGGCGGTAGTTGAAGCCGTTGCCCGTGCCCGAGTAGAACACCTCGTTGAGCGTGGGCGTCTCGAAGCCGCGCGCCGCGCTCGCGTAGACGTTCAGCGTGGGCGTCACCTTGTACAGCGCGCCGAGCAGCGGCGTCGTGTGGCGGTAGTCGACGCTGCCGCCGTCGTTGCCGTTGGCCAGATAGTGGTCGTCCACGTCGAAGCTCACGCGGCTGTGGCGCAGGCCGCCCGTCAACACCCATTGCCCGCGCTCCCATTCCAGCTGCAGGTAAGGATCGACGTTGCGCACGTCGTCTTCCTCGTCGCGGCGCAGGTTGCCCTTCACGCCGAACGTGGTGCCGACGTAGTTCTCGTACCCCTTGCGCGCATCGTTCGATTTGCCGGCTTCCAGGCCGACGGTCGTGTGGAGCGTACCGTCGCCGAGCGGGCGCACCATCTGCCAGTTCGCATCGAAGCCGTAGAAATCGCGGTCGAAGTCGACGACGCCGCCGGAATGGCTGGCCGGTGCCTGGAACGCCTTCGAGAACGACTGGTACTGGATCACGCTGCGGTTGCCGCCATAGACCGCGACGTGCAGGCGGTCCTGGCCGAACTTCTCGTCCCACGCGAGGCCGACCTGCGTGTGATGGATGCTTTTACGGGTGTCGTAGCGGTCGGCCAGGGTGCGCTTGGGCGTTTGCGGGTCCGTCGCATCGATCTCGCCGGCGCGCGGATCGCGCTGGAACGTGGCCCAGGTGACGCCCAGCGGGTCCTGCGTGTCGTCCTGGCGCAGGCCGCTGGCGGTCACCGTCAGCTTGCCGGTCGCGGACATGTCGAAGGTCAGCTTCGCATAGGCCTGGTCGCGCGTGGCGGCGCTGTGGGCGCGGTAGCCGTCCGTCTCGAAGCGCGAGCCGTCCAGCAGCCAGCCGAACGCGCCCTGCTTGCCGCCCGTGTTGACATCAAGCTTGCGCATGCCGTCGCTGCCGGCCGAGACATTCGTTTCGATGTAGGGTGCGCCGCGTGGATCACGGGTGAACAGTTGTATCACACCGCCGGCGTGGTTGCCGTACAAGGTGGAGAACGGGCCGCGCAGGACTTCGATGCGCTCGGCCATGTCGAGGTTGAACGTCGCGGCCTGGCCCTGGCCGTCCGGCATGGTGGCCGGGATGCCGTCCGCGACGAGGCGCACGCCGCGCACGCCGAACGCGGACCGGGCGCCGAAGCCGCGCGAGGAGATCTGCAGGTCCTGCGCATAGTTCTGGCGGTTCTGCACGACGAGCCCCGGCACCGTGGCCAGCGCCTCGGACGCGTTGACGCGCGGCTGGGCCGCGCCGATGCGGTCCGCGTCGACGACGTCGATAGCGGCCGGCAGGTCGAAGCTCGTGTGCTCGGCGCGCGTGGCGCTGACGACGACCACGCTCATCGGCACATCGGGTGCGGCGGCGGCGGCCAGTGGGGCGGCGGCGAACAGCGCCGCCACGAAATTCAAACGGTGATTCATCTTGTCTCCTGTCGAATGGTCGCCCTTGTCGTCCGGGCGCTGACCATGAGCGCATGCAATATACCTGCCAGCCCGGAAACGTGCTGCCCGCATGGCATGGCGCTTGCAGTCCTGAGAGTACCGACCACACTGAAAGGACCATCATGTCACGTCTTCGTTCCCTCATCGTCCTGCTGGCCTGCAGTTTCGGCGCCGCTCAGGCCGCCCCCTTCGCCTACGTCCCCAACGAAAAATCCGGCAGCGTCAGCGTGATCGATACGGCCACCGGCTCGGCCGTGCGCCAGATCGCAGCCGGCAAGCGTCCGCGCGGCATCGCGGCCGATCCGGCGGGCAACCATTTGTACGTCACGGACGCTGCCGGCAGCGCGCTGCTCGTGCTGGATGCCGCCAGCGGCGCGACCTTGGCCACGATCCCGCTCGGCAGCTCGCCCGAGGGCGTGAACGCGTCGCACGACGGCCGCTGGGTCGCCGTCGCCGTCGAGGATTCCAACAGCGTGGCGCTCGTCGACGCGGCCGCGCGCAAGCTCGTCGCCGACATCCCCGTCCAGGGCAAGAATCCCGAGCACGCCGTGTTCAGCCCGGACGGTCGCTGGCTGCTCGTCTCGGCCGAGAACGCGGAGCAGGTCGACGTGATCGACGTGGCCGCGCGCCGCCAGGTCGGTTCGATCGCGGTGGGCCTGCGCCCGCGCGGCATCGGTTTCTCGCCGGACGGCACGCGTGCCTACGTCGCGTGCGAACTCGCGGGCGCGGTGTACGTGCTGGACATCGACAAGCGCCGCAGCATCGCCACGATCCCGGCGGGGAAGAACCCGGCCGGGATCGTCGTGTCGCCCGACGGGAAGACGGTATTCGTGTCCAACGGCGCGGACGGCAGCGTGATGCGCATCGACGCCGCGCGCAATGCGGTGGACGCCACCATCGCCGTCGGCAAGCGGCCGTGGAACATGGCGCTGACGCCGGACGGCAGCCGGCTGTACGTGGCGAACGGGCGCTCGGACAGCGTGTCCGTGATCGACACGGCCGCGGGCAGCAAGACGGGCGACATCGCCGTGGGCCAGCTGCCGTGGGGCGTGGTGATCCGCTGACCTGTTCAAGTTTGGGACACCTGTACCAGAAACAGCCGGCGCCAGGCGGTCCAACACGGCAAAAACAGGGGAAAGCGGGCTGGCACGGGGTTTGCGAAAGAAGGGATGTACCGAGCAAACACCAGTGCCCGCAATGGCCACTGATTCGGCCACCCAACTTACAACGAAAGAGGATGACATGAATCTCGCAGACATCAGCAAACTCGGCGTCGCCAATCCGTTCCGCCAACGCTACGACAACTTCATCGGCGGCAAATTCGTCGCGCCGGTCAAGGGCGAGTACTTCGCCAACGTCACGCCGATCAGCGGCCAGCCGTTCTGCGAAGTGGCGCGTTCGACGGCCGAAGACGTGGACCTGGCGCTGGACGCCGCCCACGCCGCCAAGGACGCCTGGGCGAAGACGTCGCCGGCCGAACGCGCCAACATCCTGAACCGCATCGCCGACCGCATGGAGCAGAACCTGCGCCTGATCGCGACCGCCGAGACCATCGACAACGGCAAGCCGATCCGCGAAACGATGGCGGCCGACATCCCGCTGGCGATCGACCACTTCCGCTATTTCGCGAGCTGCATCCGCACGCAGGAAGGCGCCATCTCGACGATCGACGACCAGACCTACGCCTACCACTTCCATGAGCCGCTGGGCGTCGTCGGCCAGATCATCCCGTGGAACTTCCCGATCCTGATGGCCGTGTGGAAGCTGGCCCCGGCCCTCGCCGCCGGCAACTGCGTAGTGCTGAAGCCGGCCGAGCAGACCCCGGCCTCGATCATGGTGCTGGTCGAACTGATCGCCGACCTGCTGCCGGCGGGCGTGCTGAACATCGTCAACGGCTTCGGCCTGGAAGCCGGCAAGCCGCTGGCGTCGAGCAAGCGCATCGCCAAGATCGCCTTCACGGGCGAG
Source organism: Massilia orientalis (assembly GCF_030411975.2). NCBI lineage: Bacteria > Pseudomonadati > Pseudomonadota > Betaproteobacteria > Burkholderiales > Oxalobacteraceae > Massilia > Massilia orientalis. Next base: position 13,109 of record NZ_JASNRB020000043.1, read on the forward strand.
ACGGGCACCGGCCGCCTGATCATGCAGTACGCCGCGCAGAACCTGATCCCGGTGACCCTGGAACTGGGCGGCAAGTCGCCCAACATCTTCTTCGCCGACGTGATGGACGCGGACGACGACTTCTTCGACAAATGCCTGGAAGGCTTCGCGATGTTCGCGCTGAACCAGGGCGAGGTGTGCACCTGCCCGTCGCGCGTGCTGATCCAGGAATCGATCTACGAGAAATTCATCGAGCGCGCGCTGGCGCGCGTGGCGCAAATCAAGGCCGGCAACCCGCTCGACGAGGGCACGATGATCGGCGCCCAGGCGTCGAAGGAACAGCTGGAAAAGATCCTGTCCTACCTCGACATCGGCCGCCAGGAAGGCGCGCAGGTGCTGGCCGGCGGCGAGCAGGCGAAGCATGACGGCGACCTGTCCGGCGGCTACTACGTGCGTCCGACCGTGTTCAAGGGCGACAACAGCATGCGCATCTTCCAGGAAGAGATCTTCGGCCCGGTCGTCTCGGTGACGACGTTCAAGGACGAGGCGGACGCGCTGCGCATCGCCAACGACACGCTGTACGGCCTGGGCGCCGGCCTGTGGACGCGCGACGGCAGCCGCGCCTTCCGCGTCGGGCGCGCGATCCAGGCGGGCCGCGTGTGGACCAACTGCTATCACCTGTACCCGGCACACGCCGCATTCGGCGGCTACAAGCAGTCGGGCATCGGCCGCGAGAATCACAAGATGATGCTCGACCACTACCAGCAGACCAAGAATCTGCTGGTGAGCTACAGCCCGAAAGCGCTGGGCTTCTTTTAATTAGCAGAGAGGCGCCATGACAGCCAATATCGAACGCGTCCTGGCGACTCCCGCCGCGCTGGCCTTCATCGGCGAGCTGCGGCGGCGCCACGGGCCGCTGATGTTTTTCCAGTCCGGCGGCTGCTGCGACGGCAGCACGCCGATGTGCTACGCCGCCGGGGAATTCGACCTGTCCGACACGGACGTCTACCTGGGCAACCTGGACGGCGCGCCGTTCTACATCGGGCTGGAGCAGTTCGGTTATTGGGAACACACCCAGTTGATCATCGATGTGGTGGACGGCAACGGCGGCATGTTCTCGCTCGATAACGGCACGGGCCGGCGCTTCCTCACGCGCTCGCGCCTGTTCACGGACGAGGAAAACGGCCAGCTGCGCGCGCAGGCGCCAGGACCTTGAACATCAGTAGCGTGGGCCCCCGGCCCACGCGTAGTGCCTACAACGACAACAAAGGAGACAAGCATGAAGACGAGAATGACCATCCTGCTCGCAGGACTCGCCCCGCTGGCGTTCATCGCCCAGGCGGCCGACATCACCAACGCGATGATCGAGAACGCGGCCAAGGACACGAAGAATGTGCTGTCCTTCGGCATGGGTACGCAGGGCCAGCGCTTTTCGACGCTCACCCAGATCAACACCAAGACCGTCGGCCAACTGGTTCCGGCATGGTCGTTCTCGTTCGGCGGCGAGAAGCAGCGCGGGCAGGAATCGCAGCCCATCATCGCCAACGGCAAGATGTTCGTCACCGCGTCGTATTCGCGCATCTATGCGATCGACCTGAAGACGGGGAATAAACTGTGGAAGTACGAGCACCGCCTGCCGGAAGCGATCATGCCGTGCTGCGACGTCGTCAACCGCGGCGCCGCCGTGTACGGCAACCTCGTCATCTTCGGCACGCTGGACGCGCAACTGGTCGCCCTCGACCAGAACACCGGGAAGGTCGTGTGGAAGGAAAAGGTCGACGACTATGCGGCCGGCTACTCCATGACGGCCGCGCCGCTGATCGCCAAGGGTGTGCTGATCACCGGTGTCTCGGGCGGTGAATTCGGCATCGTGGGCCGCGTGGAAGGCCGCAATCCGCTGACGGGCGAGCTGCTGTGGTCGCGCCCGACCGTCGAAGGCCATATGGGCTACAAGTACGACAAGGACGGCAAGGCGCTCGATGCGGGCGTCACCGGCACCGTCAACAAGAGCTGGCCGGGCGAGCTGTGGAAGACGGGCGGCGCGTCGACCTGGATGGGCGGCACGTACGACCCGGCCACGGGCCTCGCGTACATCGGCACCGGCAACCCGGCACCGTGGAACAGCCACCTGCGCCCTGGCGACAACCTGTATTCGTCGTCGACGCTCGCGCTCGATCCGACGACCGGCCAGATCAAGTGGGCCTACCAGAGCACGCCGAACGATTCGTGGGATTTCGACGGCGCCAACGAGTTCGTCACGTTCGACATGAACGGCAAGCGCTACGGCGGCAAGGCCGACCGCAACGGCTTCTTCTACGTGATCGATGCGAAGACGGGCCAGCTGCAGAATGCCTTCCCGTTCGTGAACAAGATCACGTGGGCGAGCGGCATCGACCTCAAGACGGGCCGCCCGAACTTCATCGCCGCCAACCGCCCCAGCGATCCGACGAAGGGCGACGGCAAGAAGGGTTCGACCGTGTTCGCCGCGCCGGCCTTCCTCGGCGCGAAGAACCAGATGCCGATGGCGTACAGCCCGCAGACCGGCCTGTTCTACGTGCCCGCCAACGAGTGGGGCATGGAGATCTGGAACGAACCGATCACGTACAAGAAGGGTGGCGCTTACCTCGGTGCCGGCTTCACGATCAAGCCGCTGAACGACGACTACATCGGTGCGCTGCGCGCCGTGGATCCCAAGACGGGCAAGATCGTCTGGGAGAACAAGAACACGGCACCGCTGTGGGGCGGCGTGATGACGACGGCCGGCGGCCTCGTGTTCTACGGCACGCCCGAGGGCTTCCTGAAGGCGGTCGATGCGAAGTCGGGCAAGGAACTGTGGAAGTTCCAGACCGGTTCCGGCGTCGTCGCGCCGCCGGTGACGTGGGAGGACGGCGGCGTGCAATACGTGGCCGTCGTCTCCGGCTGGGGCGGTGCCGTGCCGCTGTGGGGCGGCGAGGTTGCGAAGAAGGTGAACTTCCTGGAGCAGGGTGGCTCGGTCTGGGTCTTCAAGCTCGCAACCAAGATTTAATTTGAACTCCAGGTAAGTGGTCAGGGAGGGTTATGCATCGGCTGCGGCGGCGGCCGGCGTCAAGACCCTGTTTTGCCGCGGCTTCGGCCGCGGTTTTTTTATTTATACCGTTTAGTTCGTTTTTGTGTGCGGACGGTCAAAACTGCAACACCTGATCCGATTCGCCACAGAAAAATACGCTGTTTCTTCGCTTTTCCCCCGGCGAGCGACCGGGCACGCAACTTGCCATCACTGTCGGTACATCTCAAAGATGTATCCCACTACAAACAAGAAAGCGAGGAGACAAATGAAGAAGGTTCACGCATTGGCCGTCATGGCCTCGATCGGCGCCTGCACGCAGGCTTCGGCGGTCGACCTGAAGGCCGGCGACTGGACGGTCAACGTCGGCGGCATCGTCAACGCTTATTACACGGGCGTCTCGTGCAGCGGCGACGCCGTCGGCGGGCTGGCGCTGGGCGGCCGCGCGCTCGGCTGCGGCGGCGAGGATCACCGCACCACCATCGGCAACGGCCTGCTGCCCAGCGGTCTCGTGACCTCGGTGTCGTCGACGCAGGGCGGCTTCGACGTCACCGCCAAGATCGGCATCTACGTCGCCACGGCGACGGACAGCGCGATCGCGCAAAACAGTACGGTCGACGTGCGCCAGGCCTTCTTCACGTTCGGCCGTGCGGACCTCGGCACCTTCAAGCTGGGCCGCGACTACGGCATCTTCGGCGCCAACGCGATCCTGAACGACATGACCCTCGTCGGCGCCGGCGCGCCGGTGCAGGCTACGCAGCGCGGCCGCGTGACGCTGGGCCACATCGGTGCCGGCTACAGCTACCTGGGCACGTATGGCCAGATCGTCTACAGCACGCCGAAAAACGACGCGGGCATCGGCTTCGACTTCGGCGTGATGAGTCCCGTGTCCGACACGCCGGTCATCGCCGGTCCGCGTTACTCCACCCGTTCGAGCCCGCAGGTGCAGGCGCGCCTCTCGTTCGCGCAGGACGGTTTCAAGGCCTGGCTCGGTGCCAAGACCCAACGCTTCGAAACGCAGACGCCGGGCGCGAGCGACCTCACGATGAACGGCTTCGAAGCCGGCGCATCGTACCAGCTGGGCGCCGCCGGCCTGCTCGTCAACGCGCAGACGGGCCGCGCGCTGGGCATCCTGTCCGACGCCGACCAGGGCGATGTGCGCTCCAAGAACTTCCTCGTGCAGGGCACGTTCAAGACGACCGATGCCCTCAAACTGGGCCTGTCGTGGGGCCGCAGCGCCAATGACGACAACACCGTCGGCACGGGCGGCCTGAAGTCGAACGCCAACCTGACGGCCGGCGCCTACTATGCGCTGAACAGCGCGATCACGCTGGTGGCCGAGGTGGGGCAGACCCGCTCGAAGGGCTTCGGCGGCGCCACCGCGCGCATGAACGGCGGTTCCGTCGGCGGCATCATCTTCTTCTGATGCGGCCATGAACCTGCTCCGCCTTCTCATCTGCTGGCTCCTGCTTTGCGCCGCGGCGCACGCCGGCACGCTGACGCAGGCGGAGCTGGCGCGGCGCTTCCCGGCGCCGCTGGTCGTCGGCGAAAAATCGGCCGACATCCCGGCCTGGCCGCTGTTCAAGCAGAACGGCACGGTGACGGAACTGGTCGGCTATGCGTTCGAATCGGCCGACCTGGCGCCGGTGCCGGGCTTCGCCGGCGTGCCGCCGAACCTCCTCGTCGTCGTCGACCCGAAAGGCACCTTCCTCGACGTCGCGGTGCTGTCGCAGCACGAACCCGTGTTCCTGGAAGGTCTCGGGGAAGCGCCCCTGCGCGAGTTCCTGCAGCAGTACCGCGGGCGGTCGCTGGGGCAGGGCATCACGGTCGGCGGCGGGAAGGGCAGCCTGGACGGCGTGTCGAAGGCGACGGCGTCCGTCCGCATCATCAACCAGAGCGTCCTGTCGGCCGCGCTGAAGGTGGCGCGCGCCAAGCTCGGTTTTGCGCAGGGGCGCGATCCGGGCCGCATCGGCCGGATCCGCATGGATGTCTTCGCGCCGTTGTCGCTGCAGGAGATGCTCGATGCGGGCCTCGTGCGGCATGTCCGCGTGCGCCGGGGCGACGTCGAGCGGCTGTTCGCGGGGAGTAGCGGCGCCGGACTGGATGCGGAGGCGCTCGCGCAACCCGACGACGTCTTCATCGACCTGTGGGTCGCGTGGGCCTCGGTGCCGGCCGTCGGCCGCAACCTGCTGGCGCCGCGCACATGGAACCGGCTGCAGGGCAGGCTGGAACCGGGCGACCACGCGCTGCTCGTGTTGACGGCCGGTCCGCACACGCTCGCCGGCGCGGACTTCGTGCGCGGCAGCGTCCCGCGCGGCATCGTGCTGCGCCAGGACCGCCTGCCGGTGGAGATGCGCGACCTCGATCTCGAACCGCGGCTGGCCGACGGCGTGCACCTGCCGGCCGACGAGATGCTCCTGCTGCGCGTCATCGCGCAGGCGGGCCTGGATCCGGCGCGCGCGCTCGACTTCGCGCTGCCCGTCACGCGCAGCAAGGGGATCGTGTATCCCGAGCGGATCACGCGCGAGGTCGCGTTCTCGTATCGCCTGCCGGAGGCGTACTACATTGCGCCGGAGCGCGCCGCCCCGGCGTGGCAGGCCAGCTGGAAGGCGCGCCGCGTGGAGTTGATCGTGCTGGGCGTGGCGCTGGCGCTGCTCGCGGCCGCGCTGTGGCAGCAGCGCCGGCTGGTGGCGCACGCGCGCCGCTTCGCCTGGCTGCGCCGCGCGTGGCTGCTGTTCACCATCGGCTTCATCGGCTATGCGGCGCAGGCGCAGCTGTCCATCGTCAATCTCACCGGCATCGTGCAGGCGCTGCGCGCGGGGCGGGGCCTGGATTACCTGCTGTTCGATCCGCTGACCGTGGCGCTGTGGGCGTTTTTGCTCGTGTCGCTGTTCATCTGGGGGCGCGGCACGTTCTGCGGCTGGCTGTGTCCCTTCGGCGCGCTGCAGGAATTCGCGGGTCTCGCGGGACAGGCGCTGCGGCTGCCGCAGGTCGCCGTGCGGCGCGTGCTGGATGCGCGTCTGAAGCGGGTGAAGTACGGCGTGCTGGCGGCGATCCTGCTGGCGGCCGTATGGGCGCCGGCGCAGGCCGACCGGCTCGTCGAACTGGAACCGTTCAAGACCGCGATCACGCTGAATTTCGTGCGCGCCTGGCCGTTCGTCGTGTACGCCGCCGGCCTGCTGCTCGTCGCCATGGTCGTCAACAAGGCGTTCTGCCGCTATCTCTGTCCGCTCGGCGCGGCGCTCGCGCTGCTGGGCCGCGTGCGCCTGCTCGACTGGATCCCGCGCCGCGCCGAATGCGGCACGCCGTGCCAGACGTGCCGCCACCGCTGCGGCTACAACGCGATCGTCCCGAGCGGGAAGGTCGACTACGAGGAGTGTTTTCAATGTATGGAATGTGTCGTTATCCACGCAAGCGACGAACAGTGCGCGCCGCGGATCTTGGAACGGAAGCGCAGCCGGACGATCCCGATCGTCCCGGCCCCGGACACCATCGACAGGAGAGCATGATGCACAGAAGGACCTTCATCGCCGCCACCCTGGGCGGCATGGCCGGCGCCGCGGTGGCCGACGCGGCCGCAGCCGACGAGCTGCCGCTGCACAGCGGCGCCGCGCTGGCATTCGGAACGACGATCAGCGTCGCCGTGCGCCATGCGGATCCGGAAGCGGCGCAGCAGGCCATCGCCGCCGCATTGGGCGAGGCGCGCCGCGTGGATGCGTTGATGAGCCTCCACCAGCCGCCCAGCCAGGTGTTCCGGCTGAACCGCGACAAGGTGCTGCACGGCCCCGATCCGCACCTGCTGACGGTGCTGGAGCATGCGCGCACGCTGTCGCGCCTGACGCAGGGCGCCTTCGACATCACGGTGCAGCCGCTGTGGCGCGCGTTCGACTCGGCGCACGGCGTGCCGCCCGAGTCCGAGCGCATGCGCGCGCAACGCCTTGTCGGCTGGACGCAGGTGCAGGCGGGGCCGGAACGCGTCGTGCTGGCACGGAAGGGGATGGCGATCACGCTGAACGGCCTCGCGCAAGGCTATGCGACGGACCTCGCGCTGGCCGCGCTGCGCCGGCACGGCATCCGCCACGCGCTCGTCGACACGGGCGAATACGGTGCGCTGGGCCGCACTGGCGGGCGGCCATGGCACCTGGGCATCCGCGATCCGCGCAACGAGGACGCGGTGGCCGCGAGCCTCGTACTGGACGGACGCTGCGCCGCCACGTCGGGCGATTATGCGTCGGCGTTCACGTCGGACCTGCGCCACCACCACATCTTCGATCCGGCCAGCGGCGATTCGCCGACGGAGCTGGCCAGCGTCACGGTGCTGGCGCCCACCGGACTGGAAGCGGACGGCCTGTCGACCGCGTTCATGGTGATGGGCGCGCGCCGCGCGCACGCGCTGGCGGCGCACCTGCCGGGCGTGGACCTGCTCACGATCGGCAAGGACGGTGCGCGCTGGAAGTCGTCCGGTTTCCCGGCCGTCTAGGGGGAGGTCTTCAGATGCGGCAGCTTGCGGTAAATGGTGTTGCGCGAAACGCCCAGCGCGCGCGCCGTCGCCGACACGTTGCCGCCGTTCGCCTCGAGCGACTTGAGGATAGCGGCCAGTTCCATCTCTTCGAGATTGGCGCCGGACGCGATCATCTGCTGGGCGGCGGGCGCGCTCGCGGGAGCGGCTTCGGGCGTCTCCGCGATGTCGTCCAGGAAGTCGTCCGGCATGTGGCGCAGGCCGATTTCTTCCTCGTCGCCGGCCATGATCATCGCGGTGCGCAGGAGGTTCGTCAGCTGGCGGAAGTTGCCGGGCCATTTATGGCGCTTGAACAGCCGCAGCACCTCGTCGGAGATCGTGTGCGTGCCGCCGGTTTCCGTCTCCGCCGAGAGGATTTTTCTCACCACCGTTTCGAGATCGGTGCGCTCGCGCAGCGGCGGCAGTTTCACCACGAGGCCGTTCAGGCGGTAATACAGGTCTTCGCGGAACAGGCCCTCGGCGATGCGGCGGCGCAGGTTGTGGTTCGTCGCACAGATCACTTCCACGTTCACCGGGATCGACTTGCCGCTGCCGAGCGGGGTAACCATCCGTTCCTGCAGCACGCGCAGCAGGCGGGCCTGCAGCGGATAGGGCATGTCGCCGATCTCGTCGAGGAACAGCGTGCCGCCGTTCGCCTGCAGGATCTTGCCGACCGCGCCTTTCTTGCGCGCGCCGGTGAACGCGCCGTCCTCGTAGCCGAACAGCTCCGATTCGATCAGCGTCTCGGGAATCGACGCGCAGTTCACGGCGACGAACGGCCCTTGCGCGCGCGGCGAATCGTTGTGGATGGCCTGGGCCAGCAATTCCTTGCCGGTGCCCGTCTCGCCCATGATCATGATCGGCACGTCGCGCCCGAGGACGCGGTTGACCTTGTCGATGACCTGTTCGAGCTGCGGGTCGCCCGTGTTCAGGTAGCGCAGGCCGGACAGCCGCCGCGCCGATGCCTTCGCCGGCGGCTGCGCGATGGGCGCCATCTGCGTCGCATCGTCGAACGCGCCGGTGAGCACGTGCACGCCGTTCGTCAGCCGCAGTTCCGCCCGGCCGCGCACGCGCACGCCGTTGTGCATGCACAGGTCGAGCAGGCCCGGTGCCGCCGTGCGGTAGTGATCGTAGAGGGCGGAGACGGGAAGGCCGAACAGGGAGCTGAACGTATGGGCCTGCAGTGCGGGATACGAGAGGCCCAGCTGGAACAGGCCGTTGCGGTTGGCGGCGAGGAAGCGGCCGCCCGGGCTGAACGACGCGATCCCTTCCATCAGCGTGCCGATGAATTCGGGGCGCGTGTGGAAGTGCAGGGTGATCGCGTTTTCGAACGTCGCCGCGAACAGCTGGTTCTCGATCATCAGCGCGGACATGCGCACGAGGGCCATCGTGTGCTTGTGAAAGCTGCGCCGGTCGCCGCTGACGTCCAGCACGCCGACCACGTTGCCGCGGTGGTCGGTGATCGGCGCCGCGGAGCAGGTCAGGAAGTGGTTCGCGGAGAGGAAGTGCTGGTCCGCGTGGATCGTCGTCGGCACCCGTTCCGCGATCGCGGTGCCGATCGCGTTCGTGCCCTTGCTCTCCTCGGACCAGGCGACGCCCGCCGTCAGCGCGACGCGGTTGGCCTTTTCGAGGAAGTCGGCGTCGCCCAGCGAATGCACGATCACGCCCTGCGCATCCGTCAGCAAGACCATGTTGTGGGTGTTGGCGATCTGCTGGTACAGCGTTTCCATCGCGGGCACCGCATGGCTGTACAGCAGGCGATTCTGTTCGACCAGATAGGACAGGTCGGTGCCGGATGCGGGTGTGAAATCGGGCCGCGAATCGGGACTCAGGCCGAATTGTTCGGAACGTCGGTGAGAGATCGCGATCATCGTTGCCATGTCGTCGCCGGGGGCGAGCAAGCCTGCGTGTTGATAAGTCATTCCAAGTCTCCTGGTTGGCCCTGGACCGCGGCTCTATGTTGGGAATCGACTGTTCATAAATGTAGCACCTGTACCGGAACGGAACAATCAAGCGCGTAAATATGTTCCTTTTTATCGATGCTTTGTTTTATGCAACATACAGTAAGCAAGCTGGATGCCAGCTTTTTAGGCACTGCAAAACAGGTCTTGCGCAGGTGCCTGCGGGTTTGCTATAGTTCGCGTCCTGCTTCTGCAGCGCACAAAAAGTTTAACTGAATCACACGTTAAACTTGTCAGATCGATTACATCGAGTGTGTTGCAGAAATAGATGAGGGGTTGACGAGTTAAGCGAAACGCTGCATAATCTCACTTCTCTGCTGCTGACGAACAAAACGATTCGCAAATGCAGCAAGGCAGTACCGAATACAGTTCTTTAACAATAAACA
>NZ_JASNRB020000044.1:0-22462 GCF_030411975.2 Massilia orientalis
ATGACTTGTCGCCGGTCGAGTACGAAAAGCAGTATTTTCAGCGGCTGTCGAGTGTCTAGAAAACTCGTGGCGATTCATGGCTCATCTTCCGTAGCCTTGGCCGCCCTAGCTGGTCGGACCGCGTGAATCATGAGACCGCATAAACACTGAATACATCATCGCTCCGCGAGCTGAGGCTTCGCTTGGTCAGCTTGACACAGCTTAACCAATGTAGCGACGGTTGTTCAGAAAATTTTCCCTAGTGCTAGTATTTATTTGAAGCAAATATTGCTCCACTGTAGGGGCGCTAGTACTGGGGGAATGTTGTGGACGTCACTGCAATCGCCAGCATTGGCATGCAAGCGGATCTTGCGCGGATGGAGAGCATCAGCCATAACACGGCAAATGTGCTTACTCCTGGTTTTAAACGCCAGATCCCCATCACCTCCGGTTTCTCCGCGCAGGTGTGGCAGGGCATGCAGCAAGGTGACCGGCAGAACACAATTCTGACCATGCAGCCCACCACCCTGGTTCCAGTGCAAATGATGGTCGATCCGTCCTCGGGCGCTCTCCGTCACACCGGCATTGTTCAGGATGTGGCCATCGAAGGCCAAGCCTTTTTTGAAGTCGCAACCCCGACCGGACCTGCTTATACCAAAGCCGGCAGCCTGCGCACCGATGCGCAGGGACGCCTCGTCAACCTCCAGGATTTTCCAATCATGGGCATCGGCGGCGAAATCCGACTGAACAACACGCCGTTCACCATTGCCGCAAACGGCGACGTTTCTCAGGACGGTCGCGTGGCCGGGCGCCTGAAGCTGGTGCAGTTCGATCACGCCGAAGGCCTGGTCCCGAGCGGCAACGGCATCTACTTGGCTGGCAGCGCGCAACAAGTGCAGGACGTGAAGACGCCGTCGGCCCTGCGAACCGGCTTCTTGGAGGACTCGAACGTCAGTTCGCCGCAGGAGATGGTACGCCTGACTGAAACCGTACGCCATTTCGAGTCCCTGCAGCGCCTGGTGCAAGGTTACGACGACACATTGGAAAAAACCATTCGTAAGCTCGGAGAGTTTTGACCATGAACGATTCGCTTTACATCGCCGCCACTGGCATGCACATGCAACAAAAGGGTGTTGATACCATCTCGAACAATCTGGCGAATGTGAACACGACGGGTTTCAAGAAAGGCCGCGTGAGTTTCGAGGATCTGGTGTACCGCGACATGGCGGGCGCCGCTGCGGCACTCGACAGCGCCAGCGTGCCGCAGCGCCTGTGGCAGGGCAGCGGCGTAGGCATGTCGGCAATCGTCAAGTCGTTCATCGCCGGCGAGCTGAAAAAAACCGACTCGCCGATGGACCTGGCGATCCAGGGCGAGGGTTTCATCGAGGTCGTCACGCAGGATGGGTCGCCAGCGTTTACTCGCGGCGGCACGCTCACCATCGACAAGGACGGTTATCTGGCCACGACCGGCGGACACGTGCTGAAGCCGTCCATCCACGTGGGTAATGACGCACGTACCATCGTGATCGAGGCGGACGGTCGGGTCATGGTGCGCACCAGCGACAACGGGCAGGCCCTTGAAGCAGGGCGTCTGGAGCTTGTGCGTTTTGCGGATACGAGCGGCCTGGCGGCGCTGGGCGGCAACATGTACAAGGCGACAGAGCGTTCTGGCGATCCGATTTCCGGCCGTCCGGGCGAAGACATGATCGGCACGTTCGTGCAGGGTTCGCTCGAAGCGTCCAACGTGAACCTGGTCGAGGAAATGGTGAGCCTAATCGTCGCCCAGCGTGCCTACGAATCGAGCGTGAAAGTGCTCCAGGCGTCCGACGAGATGCTCGCAATGAGCAACAACCTGCGTAAATAGCGGTTTTTAATCAGGCTCTTCAATGTCCTTCCAAACGTCCCTGTTGCTGGGCGCTGCCATGCTGTTGCCCATGCATTCGTATGCCCAGTTGCCCGATGGCTCCGCCCTGTCGGTCGAGCTGCGTACGGACGCGCTGGTCGGTCACGCGCGCATTGTTTTGTCGGACGTCGCTGTGATCCGTACGGATCGTACGCAGGCACCAGCACTCGTCGATGCCCTTGGCGCCGTCGAGCTGGGACGCGCGCCGCGTGTCGGCTACGTGGAGCGCTTCAGCCGAGCCCAGATCGAGCAATCCATCCATCGTACGACGGCGAACGTGGGCGCCGTGAACTGGAGTGGGTCTGCGGCGGTGGCCGTGCGTACCGAGGCGCAGGCGGTGGCGGCGCAAACTTTGGCCCAGGCCGCAATCGCGGCACTGCAGGGGCACTTGGCGGGCCCCGGCGACCGCACGACGATTACCGTGGAAGCGCCGCCCGCGGATGTGCTGGTACCGGTTGGCGAGGTCGCGTTGCGCCCGCGCGCCTTGGCGGCCAAACCGCGGAATGGCCGTGTTGCCGTGTGGATTGACCTTCACGTGAACGGCGAGTTGTATCGCAGCGTGCTGGTGCCGCTGTTGGTGTCGGTCCGCCAGCAGGCGTACCTGGCGCGCCATGTGATCACCGCCGGCAGCATTGCCACAGCCGCCGACTTCGAGGTCGCGGAGGCGGATGTGGCCGGCACCGATGCGCTGACGGCGCAGCAGCCGCTGGCGCCGTTCCGCGCCGCGCGGGAGTTGCATCCCGGCCAGCCATTGACTGCCGCCGCCATGCTGGCCGGAGGTACCGTGTTGCGTGGCGACCAAGTCCGTCTGACGATCCGGGCCGGAGCGATTGGCATCGACACCGCCGGTGTCGCCGTGGATGACGCTGGGCCAGGCCAACCGATCCGGGCACGCCCCAACGGCAGCCAGGATATCGTTACCGGACACCTTGGACCGTCCGGCGCCGTCATCGTCGATTGAGGGAATGCACATGAACTTCCGATTCCGGCACGGCGTGTTCCTCCTGCTGGCCAGTGCCAATGGCGCGACGGCGGGCGATAGCCTGTACCGCCCCGACATTTATCAGGCGCTCACTTCCGATCTGCGCGCGCGCCGCATCGGTGACCTGATTACCGTGATGGTCTACGAAAGCGCGAGCGCCAGCAGCACCGCCAACACGACCGCGGCGCGTGACGCCAATGTGGGCTTGAACGTGCAGGGGAGCGGTGAGCGCTGGGACGCACGCATCAATGCCGGTAATCAAATGGACGGCCGCGGTCGCACTGAGCGCGAAGGCAAGGTACTGGCGCAGATCACAGTGTCGATCCGCGCCATCGGCGAGCGCGGCGATTTGACGATCGCCGGCGAGCAGGTCGTGGACATCAATAACGAGCGCCAGCAGATCTCGATCGAAGGCCAGGTGCGCCCACAGGACGTTTCGGACACAAATGTCGTGCTCTCAACCCGAATCGCGAATGCGCGCATCCGATATTCCGGCCAGGGCGATGTGTCCGACAAACAGCGCCCGGCCTGGTGGCAGCGCCTTCTGAGCTTGTTCGGCGTGTGATGACGATGCTGCGACTTTTCGTTCTGACGTTGGCGCTGACCCTGGCGGGCGCGGCGGATGCCGATGACGCGATCCGGATCAAGGATATCGGCAAAGTGTCAGGTTGGCGCGAGAACGCCTTGACGGGCTACGGCCTGGTTACGGGCCTCGCCGGCACCGGCGACTCGGCGCGCAACAAGGCCACGCGCCAGTCGATCGCCAACATGCTGGCGCGGTTCGACCTGACGCTGGCGGCCGACGACGTGCAAAGCCGAAACGTGGCGGCCGTCATGGTCACCGCGACGCTGGCGCCGTACGCCCGCCCAGGCGACGCGATCGACGTGACCGTGACGTCGATCGGAGACGCCCGCAGCCTGGTGGGCGGTGCGCTGATGTTGGCGCCTCTCAAGGGGCCAGACGGCAAGATCTACGCGCTGTCGCAGGGCGCGTTGTCCGTTGGCGGTTACAAATACGACATGAACGGCAATGTGGTGCAGAAGAACCACCCGACCGTTGCGTCGATCCCAGGCGGCGCGATCGTCGAAGCGGGCGTTCCCGGGAATGAAGCCGGCGAGCGCGCCAACGTCACGTTCGTGCTGTCCGAGCCGGATTTCACCACGGCAAGCCGCGTGGCCAGCGCCATCAACGGCCGCTTCGGCAGCGAGCTGGCGATTGCTCGCGACGGTTCCGGCGTGGACATCGCGATTCCGCCGCAGCGGCGCGAGCGTATGACCGATTTCCTTACCGAGGTCGAGAACGTCATGGTGGAGCCGGACCGGCGCGCGAAGGTCGTCATCAACGAGCGCACCGGGACCATCGTCTCGGGCGGCGACGTGCGCATCACCAAGGTGGTGGTCTCGCATGGCGACCTGAAGGTGTCGATCATCACCGAAAACTCGGTATCGCAGCCGCTGCTGGTGCGCCAGACCGGGCCGGGCGTGCAGTCGCTGCCGGTGACGAACACCCGCGTGTCGGTGGAAGAGCGCGACGGCGCCGGCTACGTCATGGCCAACAACACCGTCGGGGACCTGGTGCAATCGCTGGCCCGGCTGAAGACGAATACGCGCGACATCATTTCCATCCTGCGTGCCGTGAAGGCCGCAGGTGCACTGCACGCCGACTTGGTCGTCCAATGAACCTGGAGACAACGTGATATCCGTAGTCGACAACAATCTGACCGCCTTGCTTAGCCTGGCCCTGGACGCCGCCCAGATGCGCCAGCAGGCGATCGCCCAGAACATCGCAAACGTCAACACGCCGGGCTACCGGCGCGTCAGCGTCAGCTTCGAGCAGCGCATCGCCCAATTGACCCGTAATGGGACAGGCAGTGCGGCGCAGATGCCGCCCGATCTGTCGTACTACCGCCCGAAGATCGAGTACGCAACCGGCGTCGAAGGTCCCGTCCAGCTGGATCAGGAACTGGCCGACATGTCGGAAACCGTGTTGCACCACCAGGCATTGCTGAAGGCATTGAACAAGCAGCTCGAACTGATCGGTCTCGCCATCAACGAAGGGAGACGCTAATGGACTTCAATTCGGCCTTCGCGATCAGCGCCAGCGGCATGGCGGTGGAAAAAATGCGCCTCGACGTCACGGCCGCCAACATCGCGAATATGCACTCGGCCGCCGCCAATGCCGGCGGCGTATACCGCCCGCTGCAAGTGGTGTCGCAGGCGGTGCCGCTGACCTTTGCGCGCAAATTTGGCCAACTGGTCGCGGCCGGCGGCGGCGCGCGCATCGTCGCCGTCGAGCCCCAGGCCGTGGCGCCGCGCATGGTGTACGAGCCTGGTCATCCATACGCGGATGCGAAAGGTTTCGTGGCCTATCCAGGCGTAAACCACACGGCCGAGATGGTGAACCTCAACACGGCGCTGCGCGCCTACGAAGCCAACGTAGCTGCCATGAGCGCGGCCAAGGCGATGGCGGCGCACGCACTGGAAATCGGAGGCAAGTGATGAGTATCGAAGCAATCGGCGCGATCGGCGCCGCCGTGGACGCGGACCGCCTGCTGGCGCCGGCCGCCACGCAACAGGTACAAGGCGGATTCGCCACGTGGTTCGCCGGCGAAGTGGGCACGGTCGACCGGAGCGTCGCCACGGTGCAAAACGATATCGGCAAACTGGTGAAGGGCGAAACCCGGAGCCTGCACGAAGTGATGATCCACATGGAAGAGGCCAAGCTGTCGTTCCAGCTGCTGGCCCAGGTGCGCACCCGTTTGCTCGAGGCGTACCAAGAAGTCATGCGCACGCAGGTCTAGGAGCGATAGGTGGCCTCGATCAAGGAATTCTGGACTGGGCTCGGCCGCGGCGCGCGCGCAGGCCTGGTGGTGGGCACGCTGCTGATCGTCTCACTTACGGTCGCACTGGGGGTATGGGCTTACCGACCGGATTACCAGGTGTTGTTCGCCGAGGTGGCGCCGCGCGATGCGGCCGCCATGACGGCGGAGCTGGACAAGATGAAGGTGCCGTACGAATTGGGCGAGAACGGCACGGCGATCCTCGTCCCGCGTGCGCTGGTGTACAAGACCCGCCTCGCGCTGATGGGCAAGGACGTGCCGCTGCATGGCGCGGTCGGTTTCGAGGTGTTCAACAACGCCGATTTCGGCATGACGGAATTCGTGCAGAAGGTGAACTACCTGCGCGCGATCCAGGGCGAATTGACGCGCACGATCCTCGCGATCGACGGCGTCCAGAACGCGCGTGTGCACCTCGCGCTGCCCGACCAAGGCCTGTTCAAGAAAGCCGTCACGAAGGCGAAAGCATCGGTCACCGTGACCATGAAGCCGGGCCAGGCCATGAGTCTGGAACAGGTCGCGGGCATCCAGCGCCTCGTGGCGGCGTCGGTCGCGGACATCGCCAGCGGCGACGTGACGGTGCTGGACCAGCACGGCGTGGCGCTGACGCGTGCGCAGGGCGACGAGGAAGCGAGTGGCGCGGCGGCGATGCAGCTCGACGTGAAACGCAGTACCGAAGAGTACATGATGAAGAAGGTTGCGGCGGTGCTGGACCGGACTTTCGGGCCGGGCGAGGCCATCGCCAGTGTGGACGTCGCGCTGAATCTCGATCGCGGCAAGCTGACCACCGAGGAAGTCCTGCCCTCGAAGGCCGGAACGGCGGACAGCGCCCCGACGGGCGTCGTCGTGCGCGAGCGCCAGACTCTGCGCGACGTCAGCCCCGCGGCAAACAATGCGCCGCCGGCAGCGGGCGGCGATATGACGAGCAACGAGGCCGAGTATCAGGTCGGCCGGCGCGTGGAACAGCTGGCGATCGCAGGCGGCACCGTGCGCCGCATGACCGTCTCCGTGATCGTCAAGCAGTCGCTGTCGGACGCGCAGCTCGACAAGCTGAAGGAAGTGGTGGGACTGGCCGTTGGCTTCAATCCAGCGCGCGGCGATGCCATCGTCGTCAATTCGATGGATCGCCTCGTTGCATCGGGTACTGCGCCGGTGGTGCCGATGGCTGCCGACCTGAACGCCATTGCCCGTGAGGCCGAGGCTCCGGCCCCCGTCCGTGGCGAGCCGGACAAGGCATCCGTCAAAGTCGTGGTCGGGGTGTTCACGGGACTGCTGGTACTGGCGGCCATTGCCGCCCTGGCTTGGATACGTTCGCGCCATGCCGCGTACCGACAGCCGCAGCCCCGCGTCCTCGACGACGCCGAGCGTGAACAGATGTTGGTCGATGTCCGCCGCTGGATCGCGGTGCGGCCAGTGGACGACGTCGTCGGGGAGGTGCACAAATGAACGGCCACCGCCAGGCTGCCGTGGCCTTGTAC
This sequence comes from Massilia orientalis, assembly GCF_030411975.2. Lineage (NCBI taxonomy): Bacteria > Pseudomonadati > Pseudomonadota > Betaproteobacteria > Burkholderiales > Oxalobacteraceae > Massilia > Massilia orientalis. Next base: position 7,180 of record NZ_JASNRB020000044.1, read on the forward strand.
GGCTTATCGTCCAGCGACCAGGCGCGCATCCTCACCGAACTGCCGCCCCAGGACCAGCGCATCCTGCAGGAGTACCTGGCCGAGCTGGCCGCCCTCGGGTTCGACAAAGCCGCCAACATGAGCGAGGCCACGGCTCCGGTGCCCGTTGCGCCGGCCGCCGCACCGCTCGAACCGCAAGCGCGCCTGCGTGGGGCGGCCGCGGCCGATGTGTTGGCGGTCGTCGGCCATGAACCGGCGGCACTGATCGCGCAACTGCTCGCGATCGACAGCTGGCCATGGGCCGGCGCCGTGCTCGATGCGCTGGCGCCGCACAAACGCATGCTGGTGCGCGAGGCGCTTGATGCCGGCATTGCCGACGCGCCAGCACGCACACTTTTTCTGCTTGCCGCTGTTCATGCTGGGATGGCGCACGCGCCGGCGGCGTCTGCTCCCGCCCGTGCACGCCGGCTTCCCGCCTTCTTGTGCAAATGGTTGCCATGGACCCGATAATTCGCCTCGCCCAGGTGTCGCCCGTGACGCGCCGGATCGGCCGTGCCGCCGTTGCGGCTCCCAAACACACGGTTGTAGAGATGGTGCCCGCGTTCGATCCGTCTCAGCTCCCGAGTGCGCCGGTGGCCGCGCCCTCCGCCGTCCCGGCGAGCGCGCCGGCTGCGGCTGCGGCTGCGGACGCCGCTCCTGTCAACGCATGCGCGTGCGTGGACAAATTGGCGCGCGCGGAGCGTGAACACGAGGCTGCTCTGGCCCGGCGCGATGCGGAGATCGACGCGCTGCGCGCAGCCGCCCAGCAGGCAGCCATCGATCTGACAGACGCCTACTCGGACGCCGAACGGCGCGGCTACGAGGCTGGCGAGAAGCAGGGAAAACAGGCTGCGGCCGCAGCGATGCGGGCGGAAATCGACCGCGTGACGTCTCTCGCCGGAGAGATCGACAGCGCGCTGCGCAAGCTGACCGCCACGGCCGAAGATGCCATGGTGGACATCGTGTTCACGGCCGTTTGCCGCATCATTGGGGAGCGGGGCGCGACCCGGACAGCGGTGCAGGACGTGGTACGTGCCGCAGCCGGCGCCATGCGCGAGCGAGAGCAGTTGGTTGTGCGTCTGCATCCGGACGACGTCGCGCTCCTGAAAGACGACGCGGACGGTGGTGCTTTGCGCATCGACGCCGACCCGGCCGTGGCGCTGGGCGGTTGCATGATCGACGGGCCAACCGGCTCGCTGGACGCCCGCTTCGAAACCCAGCTTGAAGCGCTCGGAGCGGCGCTCAGGAGCGTGCGCGCGCAGCGGTTGACCGGGCAGGGGGCCGCTTGATGGAAGCCTATCTCGACGCCGTACGTACCGTCCCGCTGATGCGCCGTCGCGGCCGCGTGAGCGGTATCGCGGGTCAGAGCATCGAGGCGGTCGGCCCCGAGGTCACCATCGGCGAGGTGTGCCAGGTACGCCTCGACACCGGAGCAATGCTGACGGCCGAAGCCGTGGGCATGAAGCCCGGCCGGGTGATCCTAATGCCGTATGGCGAAATGCGCGGCATCGGCGTGGGCAACGAGATTCTCGCGACCGGGCGGTCGGCCTGCGTGGCGGTGGGCGATGGCTTGCTCGGCCGCGTGATCGATGCGTTCGGGGCGCCGCTGGACGGCATGCCGGCGCCGCGGCTTGCGGTGAGCCGGAACCTGACTGCGGATCCGATCAATCCTCTGACACGTCCCCGCATCGATCAGCTGCTGGAAACCGGCGTACGCGCCATCGACACGCTGTTGCCGCTTGGACGCGGCCAGCGTGTGGGGATCTTCGCCGGCAGCGGCGTCGGCAAGAGCACGCTGCTCGGGATGCTGGCGCGCGACGTGAAGACCGACATCAACGTCATCGCGCTGATCGGCGAGCGCGGACGCGAAGTGCGTGAATTCATCGAGAAGCATCTCGGCGCGGAAGGCCTCCAACGCAGCGTCGTCGTGGTCGCCACGTCGGACCAGCCGGCGCTGGCTCGCACGCGCGCCGCACATGCCGCCACGGCGATTGCCGAAGCGTTTCGCGACGAGGGCCGGCAAGTGCTGCTGATGATGGATTCGATCACCCGTTTCGCGATGGCGCGCCGCGAGATCGGCTTGGCCGCCGGCGAGCCGCCCACCGCGCGAGGCTATACCCCGTCGGTATTCGCCGACATTCCGGCCCTGTGCGAACGCTGCGGCACCACGGATTCCGGCGGGTCGATCACCGCGCTGTATACCGTGCTGGTCGAGGGGGACGATTTCAACGAACCGATTTCCGACATCGTGCGCGCCACGCTGGACGGCCACATCATGCTGTCGCGTGATCTGGCCCATGAAGCGCATTTTCCCGCCATCGATGTGCTGCAAAGTGCCAGCCGCCTCGCGGGCGAACTGGTGAATGAGGCGGAGCAGGAAGTGATGACAGCGGCCATCGAGCTTATCGCGACCCATGAGCGGAACCGGCAAATGGTCGATATGGGGGCCTACAAGGAAGGCAGCAACGAAGCGATCGACCGAGCCATCAAGCTGTATCCCGGTGTGCGTGCGGTCCTACGCCAGTCGGTCGTGGAGTCGAGCACCCGCGCCGAGGGCCTGGAACGTCTGCGCGCGGCACTGGACGGGGAGGCGCAATGAGCCGCACGCGCTTCCGTTATGCGCTCCAGCCGGTGCTGCTGACGCGCCAATGGGCGTTGGACACCTTGCTGCTCGAATTGGATGAGCACAACGCCGCCGTCGCGGCGCAGGCGGCACTGCAGGCTGAAACGCAAGCCAGGTATCAAGCCGCCGCCTCCGACTGGCGCGCGATGGCCGCAACGCCGCAGGCGCAGTCCGTACAGACCTTTGCCATGAACGGACGCTATCTCGCCGACCTTGCGCGGCAGATGCGTGAGCAGGCGGCGCGCATGGACGAGCTGAGCGCCGCCTGCGACGAGGTCGTCGCGCAGGTCGTGCGTGCGCAACGCGCGCTGGGAACCGTCGAACGGCACCGCGACGACATGCGCCGGCAATACATACAGAAGCGCGTGAGCGCGGATTTCAAATTGGCGGACGACCAATGGAACACACTGCAGACTGGAGGCGCGAGCCATGGCCATTAACCTAGATTCGACCCAGTGCGCCACGGCGGCTACAGCGGCACGGCTGGACCGGCACGATCCCGACGCACGCCAGGATCGCTGGATGCTGGAACTGGAGCGCGCGATGTTCTCCACGAGCGCAAAGAAGCCGCGCGGCGCCCACGGCGAGCAGGCCGTGGCGGCGCAGCAGGAGAGCGTGCGTCCGGACTTGGCGGAAGCGGCGCCGCCGCCTGGACAGCGGCCCGAGGGCTTCCCGCAGCGTGGCGCGGGCGGAGTGCGAGGCGTCGACAGTCAGTTGGGCGGCGCCGCGGATTCCGCAAAACGGACATGCCTGCAGACTGCCCGTGACGCCGTGGCCGACAGGAACGAGGATGCGAAGGCCGCCGCCGGACCGGTTGCCGTGGCCGCCGTCGTGCCTGCGTTCGCGCATGCGCAGGCGGGCGTGCAGACCGCGGCGGAATTCACCGCCACTGGGGGCGCGACGGACGTCGCGCCGGCGGTGCACCGCGTGCTGCGCGTTGCGGCCAGCAGCGACCCTATCGGATCCGTGCAGAACGTACAGGCAGCGCGCCAGATCGCGGTGCCGACGTTGGCATTATCTCAATCTGCGGCGCCGGCGCCCGAGGCCAGCATGCCGGCCGAAGCGGCACTGGACAGCGTGGAACGGCCGGCGTCAGACGCAGCCGGGTCGGCAGACGCGGTCGAATTCGACAAGCGTGTCATGCACCTGTTTGCCGGCACCGACGGCATGCACGCGTACATCCGCGACGCCGAACTCGGCGCCGCCCAGATGCGCAGCGTCGCCGCTGCGCTCAGCTCCGAGCTTGCGCTCGGCGGCCAGCCACTCGCCACGCTGACCGTCAACGGCAAACGGATCGGCCTGACAAAGAAGGATGTGCCGGGTGGTGCATTCGATTCCGACGGCTTGGCTTCGCCCGCCGGCGACGAGCCGGCCGGAGCGCGCCCCTATTCCTATTCTCTCACGCACGCGCGGAAAGACTCTTCCGAATGACTATCAGCACCGCAACCGCCGTCGGCACCCCGCAGGCCGCGCAGTCCAGCAATATTGGCATCGAGGACTTTTTGAAGATCCTAACGTCGCAGCTGAACAACCAGGATCCGCTCAAGCCCGTCGATAACCAGGAATTCGTGGCGCAGATCGCCCAGTTCGCAACCCTTGAACAGAGCCGGCAGCTCAACGTCAAAATCGATTCGCTGCTGACGGTGCAGGCGTCGACCCAATCGATCGGACTCCTTGGCAAGTCGGTCGATTTCACCCAGAGCGGCCAAACGCTTTCGGGCAAGGTCACGGGGCTGGCATTGGCCTCGGGGCAACCGATGCTAAGCATCACGACCGCGAGCGGGAGCGTCACCGATAACGTGAGCCTGTCGCAGCTCGTCAATATTCGCTAAGGACACATTATGTTCGATACCATCTTTATCGGCACTTCCGGGCTGCTGAACCATGCGAAAGGCCTGCGCGTGGTCGGCAATAATCTTGCCAACGTCAACACGCCGGGCTTCAAGAGCTCGCAGTTGCAGTTCTACAGCCTGTTCGAGCAGAGCGGAGGCCGCCCATCGCAATCGGAAGGGGCGAGGAATCTGGTGCGGACCGGTTCCGGCCTGGGCTCATTCGGCACGCAAATCAATTTCCGTGCGGGCCTGGAGCAGGGGACTGGTAATCCACTTGACCTCGCTATCGATGGCAATGGATTCTATGCCGTCAAGCGCGGTGACAACCTGCTGTACACGCGCGCCGGCGATTTCAATTTCAACGCCAAGGGCATTCTCGTCAATTCGGCCGGCGATCACGTGCAGGGTCTCGAGAATGGCCAGCTGACCGACATCAGCCTGGATAAGCTGGAGCGCAGTGCGCCGAAGGCGACCGCCACCGTGACGTTCCGCGGCGAACTGGCGCTGACGGCGGCCACGCCGCCGATCGACAAGACACTGGCCGGTGTCACTGTGCTGGACGCCAACGGTGTGGACCACCCGCTCAGCCTGAGTTTCCACAATGAGGGCAACGGCGTGTTCACGGTGACGGCAAAGGATGGCGCCAATGCGACGGTAGCCACCGGACAAATAAAATTTTCCGGGGGCGTGCCGGTCGCTGGGTCCAATTCGTTGTCCTTCTCGTACACCCCGGCCGGCGGTGCCGCGGCACCGCTCCTGCTGGATTTTTCCAAACTCGTCAGTGTGGAGACCACAACCGTGCCCATCAGCGTCGCTTCGCAGGACGGGTACGCGGTCGGGGTCAGAACCGACCAGACTTTCGACGCCGACGGCTTGCTGACGGTCCAGTATTCGAATGGACAAAAGGTCAGCGGCCCGCGGATCGCGCTCGCCGATTTCTCCAGTGAAGGTGCACTGGAAGAAGCGGGTGGAAGTACGTTCCGTACCGTGGGCGGGGCCGAGGCGCAGTACGGCTATGCCGGTACCGGAGGTTTCGGCAAGCTCGCTTCGGGCCGGCGAGAAGGATCGAATGTCGATCTGGCCGAAGAATTCGGCAACCTGATCCTTATGCAGCGCGGCTATCAGGCGTCGTCGCACGTCATCAGCACGGCCAACGACATGATCCAGCAATTATTCGACATGAAGGGTAACCGCTGATGTCCGCGCTCGTGGCCCGGCCGTTTCGCCTGCTGGGCGAGGGCGCTGTGCGCGCAGTGCGCACGGCGCTCATGCAGGCAGTTTCCGCCTGGACGGCCGATTGGGGGCTCGCGCCGGCGCTGGTCGACGTCGACGTGCACCGTGCCTGGGACGGCACATCGGCCCGGGCGCTGGCGTGGAACCATGGCGCACAGTCGAACGGCCGGCGCGCCTGGCTGGCGGTCGGCCCCGACGTCGCCACCGGTCTGCAACAGATGATGTTCCCGGCCGACCCTAGCTATGGTCCCGTCGGTAGCGCCACGCCCGCACTAGCCGCAGCGGGCGCGTTGCAGGCCCTCGACGCTTTGCTGGATGCGCTGCTGCGGACATCGTTGTCGAGCCAACACAATGTGCCGCGCTGCGGTGCCGCAGTTCCAGCCACATCCTGGGAGTACGGGTCGGGCGCTCTCGTGGCGCGGCTCGCGTTCGGCAGCCGGCATTTCCACGTCCTGCTGGACGGGCCCGCCGTGCAGGCGCTGGTGCCGCCGGCCGCGCCGCTCCCGGCCCTGAGGGCGGTCGACGTGGCGGCCGGCGTGGCCGACGTGCCAGTGTCGCTGCGGCTCCAAGCGGGCACGGCGCGGGTCGGGGTGGGGGCACTGTTGTCGCTGGCGCCCGGCGACGTCATCCGTCTCGACAAGCAAGCCGATGCGCCGCTGACGCTCGCGTCGATGTCGAGCCATCCGCTGTTCCACGCTTATCTCGGGCGCTGCCGCGACGAGGTTGCCGTCGAGCTCGTTCAAAGTCATACCCCAGTTGGAGAAGTGCAATGAGTCATACCAGCAGCAAAAGCGTCCTGGGGGTCATCCACCATGTCGAGTTACCGGAGTTGGAAGAACGTGGCGGTAGCGGCCCCGCGCTGCTCAATTCGCGTACTGAGTTGTTGGACAGTATCGGCGTCGACGTCTCCGTCGTCGTCGGCCAGACGCACACGACGGTGGGTCGCCTGATGAGCCTGAAACAGGCCGACGTCCTGAAAATCGACCGGGCCGTCGACCAGGTGGTCGACATCGTCGTCAACGGAAATATCGTCGCCCGCGGCCAACTGGTCGTGGTGGACGACAGCTTCGGTGTGCAGGTCACCGAAGTGGCAGCTGCCGTCCGGGCGTGAACATGACGCAGCAAGGTACCACCGTTCAGCCTGCGATTCCGTTCAAACGGGACGGCGGAAGCGGCGCCGCGCTCGCCTCGTCCGGCGTCGGCGTGCTGATCGTGTCGTTGCTTGTAATCGCCGCGGTTCTCGTTATCCGTAAGCGCCTGCGCATCGGGGCGCCGGCCGATGGCGGCAAAGCGCTGCTGCAGGTGCTCGAGACCCAGCGGCTGGGGCCGCGCGCGCTCGTGTCGGTGATCGAATTCAAGGGAACCCAATATCTTTTGGTGCAAAGCGAGCAGGGCGTCACCTGCGTTGCCAGCGTTCCTGCAGGAGGCCAGCCATGACGGTGTGGCGACGCAGGCCGGGGCCGTTGTTGACCGTGGCGATCGGCGCATGCGCGGCGCTGCTGTTGTGCGGTTCCGCGTGGGCGGCCGATCCGGCAATCAGCCTGCCGGGCATGCAGATCAGGATGGGCGCGGCGGGCAATGGCGGCGACATGTCGACAGCCGTCAGGATCCTGCTCGGGCTGACGGTGCTCAGCCTGGCGCCGGGCATCCTGATGTCGATGACGGCCTTCGTCCGCATCGTGATCGTCCTGTCGATGCTGCGCCACGCCCTGGGCATGCAGCAGACCCCGCCGAATACGGTCGTGGTCAGCCTCGCGCTATTCCTGACGTTTTTCACGATGGCGCCCACGCTCACCCGGATCAACCAGGAAGGCTTACATCCGTACATGGCGGGTCGAATGAACGCGGAAGTCGCGGTCGGCAAGGCTGTGACGCCGCTGCGCGATTTCATGGTGCGCCAGACGCGCGAGCAGGATCTGGCGTTGATGGTCGAGCTGGCGAAGGTCGCGCTGCCTACCACTATCGACGACATCAGCATGGTGCAGCTGATCCCGGCGTTTATGTTGTCGGAACTGCGGGCCGCGTTCCAGATCGGCTTCGTAATTTTCCTGCCGTTCCTGCTGGTCGACCTGATCGTCTCGAGCGCGCTGATGGCGCTGGGCATGATGATGGTGCCCCCGGCGTCGATTTCGCTACCCCTGAAAATCCTCATGTTCGTGCTGATCGATGGATGGGACCTGGTCGTCCGGGCTTTGCTGGGTACATTTTCTTGAATCGATGTACACATGTCCTCGACCGAGATCCAGCGCCAGGAGGTGACGCGGAAGCGCGTCATCGGCGACCGGGTCGCGTTGCTGGCGGAGTCGCCGTCGCCCCAAGCTGGGCCCGAGGCGGTATTTGCTCGTCTGGCGGAGCTGGCGGACTGGCGGTCGAGTTTGCGCTGGAGGATTCCGGCATGTACCTTCAGGAAGCGGGGACTTATGCCCACAATATGTATTCCGGCGTCCAATTGCGACAATTGCGCGGCAGGGTGAAGGTGGCGCTCGCCGAGATCGGCGCAAACCAGCGCAGAGTGATCGAGCTGCATTATCTGCAGCATCTTCCATTCGAAGATGTGGCAAGCCGGATGGCGCTGACGCGTGGGCGCATTTCGCTAATTCATAAGGAGGCACTGCACAACCTGCGCGCGCGGCTGACAAAGACCGACGCCATCGATCTGCAATGCTAGCAACGACGCACACATAGCATAGGAAACTACCATGACACACCCTACCTTGAGTATGCTGGACCAGGCCGAGCTGCTTCAACTGGCGAAGAACGCAAGCGACGGCGACGATTCCGCTGCGGCCATCGCGTACCTGAAGGAGGCTGTGTCGCGCACGGACGCCACCGGGGCCGCGCATTATTTGCTAGGGGCCGAGTATGCCCAAATTGGCATGTACGAGCGCGCTGTCGGCGAAATGGAAAGTGCGCTGGCGCTCGACCCGGCCCTGGCGACTGCGCGCCTGCAGCTCGGTTTGCTGTGGCTGGGCGGCGGCACGGTCGACCGCGCGGAATCTGTGCTGGCGCCACTTGCCGAGCTGCCGCCCGATGACGCGCACCGCCATTTCGGCGCGGGCCTCATCCTCCTCATCAAGAACCGCTTGGACGACGCTGCGGCACGTCTCGAACAAGGCATCGCCCTGAACAGGAGCAATGCACCCCTGAACAACGACATGCGCAAGATCATCGACGAGATCAGCCGCGTGCAAGCCGGCGCGGCGCCGGTGGTGCACGCCGCGGCCGGGGCGCTGGCGGCAGACGATACCCAGCACATTCTGTTGTCGGCCTACACGGGCAACACGACGCACTAGGCGACGGAACATGAGCGCAGCCATCGGCACGACCAACGAGCTGGTATCGGTCATTTGCACCACGCTTGGTGGCGCGGCGCCCGCAGCGCCGCGCCGCGCGCAGGCGCGAGCGAGCGGAGCCAGCAGCTATACGGACAGGCACCTCGCGGCGCTGATCGAAACATGGGTGCAGCAGATCGGGCGCGACGATCCGCAACGTGGGCGCAAAGCCTTTCGCGTCTTCCTCGAAGCAGTCTTGTTGACGCATTTGGGAGAAGAGTTAATGAACGATCCCCGTTTTTATCAAGTACTCGACGACGTGCAACATGTGCTGGAATTAGACGCGTCAAGCGCTCCGCTGGTCAAGCAAGCAGTCGATCAGTTGCTGTCGAAGCAATCCCAAGAGGCGCCTCCGCGGCGCTAATCACATTTATTCAAACAAGACACTTTATGCAGCCAGACGCAGCAACCCAACAGGACTTGAACGCCCGACTGACACGGGTCGAGGGTTACCTAAGATCCGATCCGTCCAACATCGAACTGCTGGGCATGGCCATCGATCTCAGCCTTGCCCTCGGCGACGCCGGGCGTGCGGCAGCCCATGCCGCCTCGGCGCGCGAACGCCATCCGTCCAACCCGTTCGTCGAGTACCGTTATGGCCACACCCTGATTGCGCAAGGCAAGTGGGCCGAAGCGGCGCCATTGTTCGCCGCCCTGCTGGAGGCACACCCGCATGTCAACGTAGCGTACAGCCTGGCGGATTGCCAGTTGCGCGAAGGCGAGTACGCCGCTGCGCTGGACACGCTGGCGCCATTTCGGGACGATCCGTCGTTGCCGCCTGAAGCGATCACGCTGATGTTGCGCGCCATGCATCACCTGGGCGACTTCGAAGGCGCTTCCGTGCTGGTGGAGGCGCACAAAGGCCGAATGGGCAACGACGTCGACTTCCTGGCCGCGGCAAGTTTACTGCACCTGGACAATGGCCAGGTTGAGCAGGCGGCAGCCCTGTCGGAGCGTGTGCTTGCAGGGGGACAGCGTCCGGTCGAAGCGCTAGTCACGAGCGGAACCATCGCGCTGGCGCGCACGGACACGGACCTGGCGATCGCACGTTTCAACGAGGTCCTTGCCAATAATCCATCCGAGGGCCGCAGCTGGTCCGGACTGGGGACTGCCAGCCTGCTGCGGCGCGACCTGCCGGGCGCCCGCGCCCAGCTCGGACAGGCCGTGCGCTTCATGCCGACCCATATCGGCAGCTGGCACGCGCTGGGCTGGTGCCAGCTGTTCGAGTCCGAGTACGTGGCTGCCAAACAGTCCTTTTCGATCGCGCTCGAGCTCGACCGCAACTTTTCCGAGAGCCACGGTGCGATGGCTGTCGTAGCCGCCTACAAGGGGGAGCGCGACTCGGCGAAACAGGCCATCGAGCGGGCGTTACGCCTGGATCCGACCTGTCTCTCGGCCCGCTACGCGCAGATGGTTATGAACGGCCAGACGTCGGATCCCGAGCGTTTCAAGGCCATTGCCTATCGTTTCCTCGCGGGGCGCAAGACCCTGTCGGGCGAAGCGGTCACGGACGTGGTCGAACGGATGCTGAGGCGCTGAGATGCGGTCGGATCTCGCGCTCCAGCTCCTGTCGGACCTGTTGTGGAATGCTCTGCTGATCTCGGCGCCGCTGCTGGCGGTGACGCTCGTGATCGGCCTCGTGGTCAGCGTGCTGCAGGTCGTCACGCAGATCCAGGAGGCGTCGCTCACGTTCATCCCCAAGATCGTCGGCGCGGTGATCGTGCTGGTCGTCTGCGGGTCGTGGATGCTCAAGCGCCTGGTCGGTTTTTCCGCGAACGTCATCGCCAACATTCCTTCGTATTTCTGAGGACGGCCGATGTCGATCGAAATCGATCCCGCCTGGATGATGACGGTCTTCCTGGTGTCGTTGCGGGTCGGCGTGCTGCTGCTGATGTCGCCGATCTTCACCGCCATCGACGGTCTCGTCACGGTGCGCGTCCTGCTGACGCTCGTGCTCAGCGGGATGCTGGTCTCCACCATGCAGTTGCCGGCCGCGCCGGTGGCACTGTCGATCGGCCCGGTGATCGTCGCGGCGCTGCAGGAAGCGGCCGTCGGGGTCACGCTGGCGTTCGGCGTCATGGCCGCGTTCGGGGCATTTTCGATGGCCGGCGAAATCCTCGATATCCAGAGCGGCTTCGGCCTGGCGAGCGTCTACGACCCGGTCACGCGCGGCGGGGCGCCCATGTTCGCGACCATGCTGAACATGCTGGGCGTGGTGGTGTTCTTCAGCATGGACGCGCACCACGCGTTCATGCGCGGGATCGCGTTTTCGCTGCAGCACGCCGCGCCGGGCGACGGCTTTGCCGCATTCCAGCCGGACGCCGTCGTGCGGATGTTCGGCCTGATGTTTTCCCTCGGCGTCGCGCTGATCATTCCTGTCATGCTGTGCCTGCTGCTGGTGGAAATCGGACTCGCCGTCGTCTCACGGGTACTGCCGCAGATGAACGTGTTCGTCGTGCTGGTCCCCGTCAAGCTGGCGGCGGGCGTCATCCTGTTCGCGCTGACGGTGCCGTTGCTGGGTTCGCCCATGGGCAGGGTGTATGCGGCCATTTTTCAATTCTGGGAACAGGTGCTGACGTAAATGGCAGAACGTGATTCGGATCTCTCGGAAGACGCGACTCCGTACAAGCTGGACAAGGCGCGCAAGGAGGGGTCGGTCGCCAAGAGCAATGACTTCATCGCGATGGCCATGATGGCCGCGCTGGTGGTGTCGCTCTACGCAACCGGATGGGACGGGCTGCGCCGGCTGCTGCGCATGCAACAGCGGATTCTCAGCCAGGGTGCGTCACGCCCGATGAGCGTGGACGCCACCGCTGCCTGGATGGGCGAGCTGGCCATCGGGATGCTGGGCCTGCTGGGGCCTTTCCTGCTGGCGCTGGTGGTCACCGCGGTGCTCGTCAACCTGATGCAGACGGGCCCCGTCTTCAGTTTTCATCCGCTCAAGCCGGACCTGACCCGGCTCAATCCGATGAACGGCGTCAAGCGCGTTTTTTCCATGCGAACCGTGTTCGACACCGTCAAGAGCGTGATCAAGCTGGCGGTGCTGGGGGCGCTGTTGTACGTGCTGATCAAGGACGCGATTCCCGGTCTGATCGGACTCTCCGGTGCGGAACCGCGGCGCTATCCGGCCGTGCTGCTGGCCCTGGCGGCCGGCATGCTGGTCAAGATCGTGCTGGCGCTTTTCGTGATCGGCACCCTGGATTTGATGTTCGCGCGCTGGGAATACGCCAAGAAGATGCGCATGAGTAAGCGCGACGTCAAGGACGAGGCCAAGAACCGCGACGGCGATCCGCGCATCCGCGCGCGCATCCGCGAACTGCGCAAGGAAATGCTCAAGCGCAGCAAGTCGATGGCGAACGTGCCGAAGGCCGACGTGCTCATCACGAATCCGACCCGTATCGCCATCGCGCTGACGTATGACCATGGCAAGTCGGCGGCGCCGCTGGTGGTGGCGAAGGGCGCCGGCGACATCGCGCGCAAGATGCGCGAAACCGCGCAGCGCCACCAGATCCCGATCGTGCAGAACCGGCCCCTGGCACGCGCCTTGTTCCGGGAAGTCGACTACGAAGGCTATGTACCGGAAAAGTGGTATCCGCAGGTCGCGAAGATCATGGTGTGGGTGTATTCAATGCGCGAAGCGAAACGCGCTGGACGAAAGGCAAGCTGATGTTACGTCGTATGTTTTCCAATAATTCGGACCTGGTGATGGTGATGCTCGTCGTGGGCATCCTGACCGTATTGTTCGTTCCCATCCCGTCCGGCCTGCTGGACTTTCTCATCCTGGTGAACGTCAGCTTTGCGATGCTGATCCTGCTGCTGACCTTCTACATGGGAAGGCCCGTGGAGTTCTCGACCTTTCCCTCGCTGTTGCTGATCGCGACGCTGTTCCGGCTGTCGTTGAACGTGGCGGCCACCCGGCTGATCCTGACGGACGCGAATGCGGGCCGCGTGATCGGGGCGATCGGTTCCTACGTCATCGGCGGGAATTACGTCATCGGGATGATCGTGTTCCTGATCCTGGTCGTGGTGCAATACGTCGTCGTCACGAACGGCGCACAACGCGTCTCCGAGGTGGCCGCGCGCTTCACGCTGGACAGCATGCCCGGGCAGCAAATGAGCATCGATGCCGACCTCAATATGGGATTCATCGACCAGGAAGAAGCCAAGCGCCGCCGCAAGACGCTGGAAAAGGAAACCGGCTTTTACGGCGCGATGGACGGGGCCAGCAAGTTCGTCAAGGGCGATGCCATCGCCGGCATCGTCATCCTGCTCATCAACATCGTCGGTGGCCTCGTGATCGGCGTCATGCAGATGGGGATGCGGTGGGACGAGGCGCTGCACACGTTCACCTTGCTGACGGTCGGCGACGGCATCGTCACCCAGGTGCCGGCACTGGTCATTGCCGTCGGCACCGGCATCATCGTCACCCGGTCGGCCTCGGACAGCAACCTGAGCACGGAAGTGCTGCGCCAGATGACGTCCTTTCCGAAGACGATGTTCATCGTGGCGGCGGCATTGTCCGCCATGCTGTTCCTCCCGGGTATTCCGTCGTTGCCGGTTCTGGCGATCATCTGCGTGCTGCTGAGTATCGGTTACGTGGTACGGCGCAAGGCCGGCGGCGGCGAGCCGGTGCCTGGCGCTGCCGCTGCCGCTGGCGACTTCGGCAAGGATGCCGCTCCGGCCGCCGCCGGCGAGTCCAATCCGTACGACATGTTGAAGGTCGAACCCGTCGAAATCCTGGTGGGGGCGAACCTTGCGCCATTGGTCAGCGGCGATGAAACGATTTTCATGGAACGGATCAGTGCGATCCGCAAGCAGTACGCGCTCGAATCGGGCATGGTCCTGCCGCGTGTCCGTTTCCGCGCCGCCCAGGCACTCGGCGCCAATGCGTACGAGTTGAACGTGTTCGGTGTGCTGGCGGGCCGCGGGGAGATCATGCCCGACCGTATCCTGGCCATTCACGCCGGCGGCGAGCCGCGTCCGCTCAAGGGCATCGAGACCAGGGAGCCGACGTATGGCCTGCCGGCAGTCTGGATCGAGGAGTCGGAGCGGGAACTGGCACGCGCGTCGCGGTACACGCTCGTGGATGCGATCACGGTGTTCATCACGCACCTCAGCGAAGTGCTCAAGCAGCAATCGGCCATGCTGCTGACCCGGACGGAGACCGACCGCCTGTTGCAACGGATTCGCGATCAGCAGCCCGGATTGGTCGAGGAACTCGTTCCGACGATCGTCTCGATCAGTGACATTCAAAAGATTTTGCAGAACCTGTTGCGTGAAAAAGTGTCGATCCGGAATCTCGAGCTGATCCTGGAAACGCTCGCCGACGTCGGCAGGAACAGCAAGGACCTGGGATACCTGACCGAGGTCATCAGGCAGAAGCTGGGTGCGGCGATCTGCCAGTCGCTGCTGGGAGACCTGGCTGCACTCCATGTGTTGACGCTCGATCCGGATATCGAACAAAACCTGACGCAGAGCCTGCGCGAGGCGGAGTCGGGGGCTGCGCTCGTCGTCGAGCCCCGTCTTGCCGAGCAACTGTTGAACCGGCTGGCGACCCACGCCGAGCGTATGATGAAAAGTAATATGCTACCGGTCCTCCTTTGTTCGCCGGACCTGCGACGTCATCTGCGCCTGCTATGCGAGCGCGTCATCCCTCACATGCGGATCATTTCGATGGCCGAGGTTCCGAATTCGATCAGCTTGAAAGCGTATGCGACAGTCAGCATGGTTTGATTAGGGCCATCGTTGACTTGGACAGCGAGGTGCCTGTTCCTTGTAAAGTGCTGCTGGGGCGCGTATGCATTTGCGGTGAACGATACTTAGCCGTTCGGTCGGGTGGACAAGGTTGCCAGACGCGGCATCGGCGCGACGTCGAGGTATCGCCGTTCCAATTGATTGAACGCTCGCGGCTTTGCAGCAGGCGTTCGGCCCACGGCAACGTTGGCCGACCGATAGCCGCCAGCATGCAATAGCGCGAACATCTGAAACACCTCGCACGCTTGTGTCGTGAATATTATGGGGATTCGCCGTAACGCGACGCGAATCATGCGGGTTACGCTCGTTGGAGAGGCGCTGCACGTCAGCCTTTCCATCGAGGTTCCACCTGAGGGCTGTCTTCTCTTTTCGAAGCAAGTCCTTTCTGGCTTCAGCCAGATCCCACCAATAGTTGGATGGTGCCCCAGAGCGTGGTGTATGAAGAGTTCGCCGGAATCGGCGTTTAGGAAGGCAGCCTGAAGGGCGGCCAT